>RZZM01000385.1 GCA_009929845.1 Spartobacteria bacterium | reverse complement strand
GACGCCTCGACCGGTCCAAGCGCCAGTTGCCGGGCCACCGGCCCGGGAACACCCAGGAGCACGGCTAACGTGGATTGCGCGGTTGCCGATGCCGGGTCGTCCCCGACCGACAACAGCCCGACCCGGCCCTTCTTTGCCAGGGACGCCGCAAACGGACAGCGCGCCACCTGCAAGGGGGTCCGCCCGCCCAGGTCATCCTGCCGGGCACCCGCCGCGCCGTCATATATGATCAGGACTGTCTTCATGAAAAATCTTCGATACGCAGCCGGACCGCGTGCGCGTCCGCCACATCCAGCGCGGTTATTTCCTTCAATGCGTTACGAAACTCCTGTTCACGCGCCTCGTGGGTAAGAATAATGACCGGCACCCGTTCGCCCGAGCAACTTTCTTTTTGCATCACCGAGGCGATACTGATCCCGTGGTTGCCCAGGATTTTTGCCACCGTAGCCATGACGCCCGGCTTATCCAGCAAGGTCAAACGCAGGTAATAGCGGGCCTTGATGTCTTCGATCGGCCGAATTTTGCCATAGAGCGCATGATGCGTCAGGGGCGGAACCCGCTGTCCGGCCTTAAACGCCAGGTTCCGGGCCACATCGCCCAGGTCGCCCAGCACCGCGCTGGCTGTCGGTTCCCGTCCGGCCCCGCGACCGTAATAGAGCGTATCGCCGACGACATCGCCCTTGATCATCACCGCATTGAACACGCCGCTGACGGAGGCAAGCATATGGTCCACCGGCACCAGTGTCGGATGCACGCGCACCTCCACCGCGCCGTCCACATATTTAATGACGGCCAGCAGCTTGATGCGATAGCCCAGTTCGCTGGCATATTGCACATCCAGGTTTTCAAAGCCGCGAATGCCCTCGACGGTGATCGCGGACATGGGAACGGCAAACCCGTAGGCCAGCGAGGCCAGGATCGCGGCTTTGTGGGCGGTGTCCACCCCGTCGATATCCAGCGCCGGGTCCACTTCCGCGTAGCCGGCTGCCTGGGCCTCCGCCAACACCTTGTCAAAACCCACATCCCCCGCTTCCATTTCGGTAAGGATATAATTGCAGGTGCCGTTCAGGATGCCGTATATGCTCTCGATATGATTAGCCAGCAATCCCTCGCGCAGCGCGCGTATCACCGGGATCCCGCCACCCACACTCGCTTCAAAGAATAAATCCGCGCGTGATTCCGCCGCGGCGGAAAAAAGCTCTTCGCCATGTTCGGCCAGCAGGGCCTTGTTGGCAGTAACAACCGGCTTGCCCAGTTTGAGGGCCTTAAGGGCGATGTCCTTCGCGAAGGTCGTGCCGCCTACCAGTTCAACCACCACATCCACAGACGGGTCCTCGACCAGCGACATCGCATCAGTCGACATGATGGCGGGGTCCACCGCCACACCGCGGTCCGACTCGATATCCAGGTCCGCCACGCGCCTGAGCACAAAGTTGATGCCTGTGCGGTTTGCCATCAGCTCGCCGTTTTTCTGGAGCCCGGCCACCACGCCGGCGCCCACGGTTCCAAATCCAATCAGGCCGATTCCAACATCTTTCATCGTATCTATTCGCTTTCTATCCGTCCGTTTGTTTGCGTGCGTGCGTGTATCGGATTCACCCGGTGTGTGAAACAAAAAAACCCCTCGCGGGAGGGGTGGAAACACTTTACACCAAACCCCTCAAGGGCCGCATACCGTCACAATACCTTTTGTAATCCACTCGTTCATATTCGTTTCCACTTCAAAAATCGGCAACAATGTAGCGGATATCCACCCCAACACAAGAAGAAAACCGCAACAAAAAAACAGCTTATTGGTCCAGCACTTCCTGCAACGCGCTTTTACGCAGGCTCATGCCCCCGGCGCTTTTCTTGCCCGAGGAAAACATGCCAAAGGCGGTATTGGTGGCATAGATCAGCGCCGCGAGGGCGAATAGGCACACCAGCCAGGAGACCAGCGCCGGTCCATATTTCATTTTATGCATGGCGGAAACCAAGGGTATCGAAAAGACCAGCGCCGAGCCCACCAGCGCCCCGGGAATCACCCATCGGCCATAGGCCGCCGGCAATAGCGGTTTTACATATATTTCGCATAGCGTACTGGTCGCGAGCATCAGCAACACCCCAAGGCCTACTGTGAAAAGGCCCAGCGACAACATCTTGTTATCGGCGCGAAAGGCCGAAGCCATGCCCTTCATGACCAGAATACCACCAAAAAAGGCCACTCCGATGACAATCCACATCTCCACCCTGGATGCCGGGGCCATGAGCAGCGCCTGCGCCAACCGTTTGAACAGCTCAATAAAATTTTCCATCCTTACACCTCGCGGTTAATCTTGTTATTCGTCAAATCCAGGACGCACAAAAGCCCAGGCCTCCGGAAAATACTTCTCGGTAGCGCGACGCAACCGCTCGAGTTGCACCAGAAAATCAATGATGTCGTCGTCCCGCTCCGGGAAATGGTCCCGCATTTTCGTCCAGGCGCTGATCGACCGGTCCATGGCGATCAGCGCCACTTTCGCGGAACCGTCCGAGTCCCGCGGGAACTCTTCGATCGCTTTGGGAATGCCGTTGACCAGCCCTTGGACAGCACGATGGATTTTGGAGCTGACGATGGTGTGGTACCACTGGATGACATCGAAAAGGTCGTTCAGTTCCATGACGTTGTCCAGGACGTTGGCCCCCGGCAGTTCCAGTTCATGGATGCGCTGCAGCTCCTGCATCTTGTCCTGGAAAAGCGGATTGTTGTTTTCAAACCATTCGTAGACCGCCGAGGTATACGTCTGCGCGGCAACCATCAGCGGATGCGCGTCCGCGGCCTCGCGTTTTTGTATTTCCTCCTCCGATTCCGTCAGTGTCATCAATTCATCCAGGTCGATATTGTGCGCCCGGGCCATATCCTCGATCAACTGCATGCTGGCCACCAGGTTCTTTTGCAACGCGGCCCAAAAGGCATCGTTCTCATCATCCCCGCGCACCAGCGACTCCACCTCCTCCGTCTGCCCCATCTCGAAAACCGCGCACCGCGCGGTGAACGGACACCGCTCGCACCACTTGTCGCAGTAATTGTGGATGCCGGGGATGTTATCCGGGTTACACGCATTCTTTTTGATTTCATCCATATATGACTCGGACATGGTTTCGCCTGCCCTCTACATAAAAACATTCATGTTGTTACCTTGTCGAGCACTATACGCAACTCCCGGGCGGCTGTACCAGCGAAAAAACGCCTCGCGTGCTCACGCGCCCGGGCGGTCATTACGCGCCGTTCTTCCGGGGCGAGTTCCACGATGGCCCGCAACGCCCGGCTGATATGCTCCGTGGAAGGGTCCGCCAGCGGCAACGCGCATCCGCCGCTGATCTCTCCCAGGCTGGTGCCGGGGGAGCAGATTACCGGACAGGAGCAGGCCATGGCTTCCACCACCGGATACCCGAAACCTTCATAAGACGAGGCCGTGATGAAGGCCGTCGCCCCGGTGTACAGCGCCTTGAGCGTTTCATCCGAAATCTGCCGCAGGACCAGGATGTCCTTTGCGTATCCGCATGCCGCTGCACAGGCATGGACCTGCCCCAGGTGCGTCGGGTCGCCCCCGGCCAGCACCAGCATGGCCGGCTCCCCCGGATGCGCCTGCCTGTAGGCGGCAAACCCTTCGATCAACCGGTCCACATTCTTGTGCGGATTGAAATTGCCGACATACAGGAAATACGGAGACCTGATATCCTCAAGCCGCGATGCCGCCCCTTCGACCGGCAGGGCTTCAAACCAGAATGCGCTGATATCGGGATAAAGCACCACTAATTTGTTCGCAACGCCTGATACCACCTGTTCCACATCCTTTCGCGTGTATTCGGAATCCACCAGCACACAGTCCACCTTGTGCGCGCAGGTGTAGAGATAGGCAAGCGTAAGCAGTTTTTTCCAGGGGGGCAGGTCATTACGACGCAAAAAAAGGATATCATGGACCACACTGATACGCTTGAAGGTCCCGGTCAACGGGGTCTTGTAATACGGACTGAAAAAGACCGCGTCCGGCCGCGTCCGCACTATACGCGGTATCACCATGTGGTCCACATAGGCCGTCGGCCCCGCGGGCACCGGAACCACCTCGCACCGTGCGGCCAGCGCGGCGGGAACACATGGCGGATACGCCGCCAGGAAAATGATGTCGTCACTGGACCCCGCGGTGAACGGCATAAACAGATGCTCCAGGTAGCGGGCAATGCCGGTCGGTCCCCGCGGCGTAAATTCTCTGGCGTCCACAAATATATTCATGCCCCATCCTCTACCATACCCCGCTCAACATTGCACGGATTATCTCGTTATCTGGAATGGCTATGCACGACAGCAGCAGCGCTCAAGGCTGCTCCGAGGGGCATGACTGTCCG
>RZZM01000059.1 GCA_009929845.1 Spartobacteria bacterium | reverse complement strand
CCACGAGGAGATTGCCGTGCAGGCCATGAAGACCGGTGCGATGGACTACCTCATCAAAGGCGCCTTCTCCCCGGGCGAGCTGGTCCATGCCATTCTCAATGCCCTGCAAAAAACGCAGATGCGCCGGATTATAGAAACGCAGCGCGATGAATTGCTGGCCGCCGAGCGTCAGCGTGTCGTCATTGAGAGCATGGCCGCGGCCTGTCATCACCTGGGCCAACCGGTCACCGTCTTGAGTGGATTTCTTGACCTCATAAACAGTGAAATATCGGATCAGACCACCAAAGAGCATTTGCTGGAGTGCCGGAACGCGGTCGAGCGCATAGCGGACCTGCTCCACAAGTTTCAGGCGCTGCATGAATACCAGACCGAACCGTACCTGGTCCGTGAAAACGGACCGGAATCAATACGCATGCTGAAAATTCAATAACCCTGACCGGAAGCGATATTATGGACATAAAAACGGATATACGAATTGATCGTGAATTCACGGGGTATCATATCCTGATTGATGTTGACGAGCAGGGCGAATCCTGTGCGTTGAGCTTCAAGCCGACGGAAAAGGAATATGCAGTGACCCCGGATATCGTCCACAAGATGCTCACCGAGGCTGGTGTGGTAAACGGCGTGGACGATGCCGCCATCCAGCGTTTCTGCAAAAACGCCAATGAAAACGGCGCGATAAAGAATGTATTGGTCGCCAAAGGCACGCCGCCGGTCGAAGGGGAGGATGCGCACCTGGAATTCCTGGTGCAGGTGAGTACGCGTCGCCCGGTGCTGGAATCGGCCTCCGACACCACGGCGGAAAAAACAGAGGTGGACTTCCACGCCGCCAAGCGCTTTGAGAATGTGGCCGCCGGACAGAAAATAGCCGTGGTGCATAAGGCCCGGCAACCGGTCCCCGGCGCCACCGTGAAAGGCGAGCCCGTACAACCTCCCTCCGTCCGGGATAACCTGGTCGTCAAGGCGGGCAAGAATGTCCTCATGGAGGGCGATGATTTGTTCGCCCAGATCGACGGCCGCGTGGTCAATGAGGGCGGCACGATTTCCGTGACTGACGATTTCGTCGTCTCGAAAAACGTGGATTACGATGTCGGGCACATCGATTTTGTCGGTGCGGTACGTGTCTATGGCGACGTATTGGACGGGTTTAATGTGCGGGGAAAGAAATCCGTGCGCATCGATAAGAATGTGGGAAATTCAACCATTGAATCTGATGGCGATATTGAATTGGCCGGGATGACCGGTCGCGATGAAGGGGGGATGATTCGTTGCGGAGGCACCATCACGGCCCGTTTCCTTGATAACGTTACGGTGGAGTGCGCCGGGGATGTGATCGTTAAAAATGAAATCATGCACTCGAATATCAAGTGCAGCGGAAAGATTATTGTGCAGGGGGGGGCCATTGTCGGCGGGGAATGCATGGCGCTTGAGGGGATCGAGGCGGTGGTCCTGGGGTCGGACAGCACCGCCAAGACACAACTGCGCGCCGGCGTGGACTTCAAGCACCTGCTGCGGATCCTGCCCTTGCAGGACGCGCTGACCAAGATTCGCAAGCAGTCCCAGGAACTGATCACCCGCGTCGGGCCCTATGCCCGCAATCCGGACCCCGCCTCGCTCCCCGAAGGCATTAAAAAACGCCTGACAGAGATGCTCGAGCAGATTCAGGACCTCTCCGAAAAACGAAAGAAGATCGAAGAACGAATTGCCGCCCTCGAAAAAGAATTCGAAGATCGAAAGAACCCGAAAATCAACGCGACCAAAAAACTCTACGCCGGGACCATCATCCATCTGGGGAATACGGTGGAAGAAGCGCGCTCGAATGTTTCCCAGGCCGTCAGCATCATCGAACATCTCCATACCGAGCTGAAATTTCTGAAATATACCCCCCTGCACATCAAAGCGCAGGTCCTCGAACAAAAACTCCGCGCCGCCGAAGAAGCCGCCGAACGGGAAAAGACGGTAGGTGATTAGGTTAGGTTGTAGGTGGTAGGTTCAGAACTCCTTACCTCGAACGTTGGCCGCGGGTGCAACACGCGGACAGGAACAATACATAAACCCCGAGGGGTTGCAGTATAACCGGGGCGTTTATGTCCAGTGGGGGTGCGCGCGTCACAAGCAGGAAGCCCGAGCTACTCTGCGACGGCGGTGACCCAGCGTTTTGAGGCGCTGGCTGTGGTGTGAACGGTAATTTTATATTTATGTCTCCGTGTCCTCCGTGCCCTCCAGCGAAGCGGGTGGTTGAAAAGATGCAGAACCATGGCTTGTGCTCTGCTGTATTTATACCACCCGCTTCGCTGGAGGGCACGGAGGACACGGAGGGGGAACTGGTTGAAAAAGTGGATTTTAATAGCTCCGTGCACGCGGATATTGTTGAATGTACACCATTTCTTTATCCGCGCATATCAGTGCGGAAAACCTGGAGGGCGGCTACTCCGTAGAGCCCGGTGCACCGCAGGCTCGTTGGATAAGATGGGGCACGGGTACAAGCCGGCTCGATGGGAATCTCGCCTCCAGGAAATCAGGACTTGAACGATCGCTATATCTCATCAAGGAGTTGTCGTTGTTTTTCGCGGTAGAGGTCTTCTTCGATGAGGCCCTTGTCGTAGAGGGCTTTCAGGTGCTGGAGGCGGTCTTCGACAGTGGCGGGCAGGGGGGCTGGTACATCCGCGCCATCCGGTTCGAGTTCAGGCGGTGTTTCGTCGGACGGGCTGTCAACGGGAACAGGTTCTGACACCGGCGGGGCGCTGGGGGGCGGGGCCGTTTCCGGGCGGGGGATGGTTGTTTCCTGGCTTTCAGATTCAGGAAGGGCGTCGGTAAGGACAAGCAGGGCCAGGAACAGGTCTGCCGGCGCATATCCGCCGGGGGTCATATCCAGCGGGACGGTGGTGGTGTTCCCGCGGGCGTCGCCCAGTGACAGGAGCAGGTACTCAAGCGGGCCGCCGAACTGGTCATCCTGCATGGCCGCGGCGGACAGCGTGGAGACGTTGGCCCAGGGCGAGTCAAAATCTTTCATGCGCGCGCCTTCGCGGCTCCAGACGACCGGCTTTTCGGTGAAGCCGTCGAATGTCCTGAACTGGAGGGTGATGCGATCAGGGGTTATGCGGATTTTGATGCGCGGGGCCATGCCCAGGTAGCGCTGCATGACTTTTTTCTGCTGTCCGTCTTGCAGGGCGTTTTGCAGCAAGCCGGCCGCCTGGGTTTTGTTCAACTGCCCGGCATGGACGCTATGCGCCGCCAATGCGTGAATATCCATTTCGCGTTCCTTTGTGGTGGACGCCGGGGATGTGTGTGTGAGCAGGGCGCTTAGCGCGAGTCCCAACAGGATTTCATTTACCGTCTTCAATGTCGCCACCTTCTTTTATTGTTCAGGCTGTAACTGGACAGGGCGCTTATATCCTTTTCGTCGGTGTGATGCGAAGACAAAACGCATCAAAATAATGTTGTATTGTGCTTGCGCGCCCATGAAATTTACGTAAGGTAGGCCGAAATTGAATACATAACGAAACAGGATCTTCGGGATAAGGTGATTTGCGAGAGCAGAGAGTCCTAACCGGCGGTGAAAGCCCGCGAGTTCCGGGTACTTCCGGAATTGATGTGGTCGTCCTGAAAACAGGATATCCACAGCCGACAGTACAGTCTGGATGGGAGAGGATCGTGGGTCATTTTTTTGATCCCGAAGGCCTGCCTTTGGGATTTTTATTATGAATGACACAGCAGAAAACATACAACAGCATGAAACAGGCTTTAATACGGTTCAGGAAGCTATTGAGGCGTTGAAACGTGGCGAGATCATCATTGTAACGGATGATGAGCGGCGTGAAAATGAAGGGGACCTGATCTGCGCGGCGGAAAAAGTTACCCCGGATGTCATCAACTTCATGGCGCGAAAGGGACGTGGACTTATTTGCGTGGCCATGGAGCAGCGGCAGTTGGCCCGTTTGGGACTGGCACGCATGGCCTCGGTGGGGTCGGGCGATCAGTACGGCACGGCATTTATGGAGTCGGTGGACGCCAAGAAGGGCGTCACCACCGGTATCAGCGCCCATGACCGGGCCTCTACCATTCAATTGCTTATTGATGAAAACAGCGGGCCGAATGATTTTGTGCGGCCTGGACACTGTTTTCCCCTGCAGGCGGTTGAGGGCGGGGTCTTGCGTCGGCCCGGGCACACGGAGGCCAGTGTGGATATGGTGCGTCTGGCCGGACTGAAACCAGCCGGGGTCATCTGTGAGGTGTTGCGCGAGGACGGGCAAATGGCGCGTTCTCCGGAATTGCTGCAGTTCGCCATGGAGCACGGCTTAAAAATCATTTCGGTCGCCAGCCTCATCGCCTATCGCCAGCTCAATGAAAAACTGGTGACGCTTGAGCGGAATATCCAGTTTCCGACCCACATCGGGACCTTTAAGCTCAAGCTGTATTATTCCTACCTGGATGACCGCCACCACATCGCCCTGGTCATGGGCGAGCCGGAAAAGCAGGAATCGGCGCTGGTGCGTATTCACAGTGAATGCCTGACGGGCGATGTCTTTGGTTCGTTGCGTTGCGATTGCGGATCGCAGTTGCATGTAGCGATGGAAAAGGTAGCCGCAGAGGGGCATGGCGTTGTGCTTTACATGCGCCAGGAGGGACGAGGCATCGGGCTGGCCCACAAGATTCATGCATACGAGTTACAGGACGGGGGGATGGATACGGTGGAGGCCAATATCCATCTGGGCTTCCCGGCCGACATGCGTGAATACGGCAGCGGGGCCCAGATATTGGCGGACCTGGGGTTGCATAAGTTACGCCTGATGACCAATAATCCGCGCAAGATCGACGGACTGGAACGGTACGGCCTGACCATTGTGGAGCGCGTACCTGTTGTCATTCCCTGCTCGACACATAACCAGACGTACCTGGCCACAAAAAAAGAAAAAATGGGACACATGCTTTAAGCAAAAGGATAACTATGCATACTAAAGGAATAGCCAAGGACATCGAACTGCCGGATTTGGGGGCGGTCCGCCAAACGGCCGGGAGCCGCGACGCGACGGGCAAACGATTTGTCATTGTCGTCAGCCGGTTCAATGAATCGCTGACCCAGGCGCTGGTGCAGACCGCCATCGATTGTTTGAAATCGTACGGGGCCACGGACGAGTTGATACGTGTCGTTTGGGTGCCGGGGGCCTATGAAATCCCCTCGGTGGTCAACCGGGTGGCGGCGGCCAACACTTGCGATGCGATTATCGCGCTGGGCCTGGTGGTGGAGGGCGAGACCATGCATGCGGAAGTGATCAACTACGCCGTCGGGGATGCCCTCCAACGCATTGCCATGGCGCACCACATTCCGGTCATTCATGAGGTGGTTTCCGTATACAACATTGAGCAGGCCGAAGTACGTTGCCTGGGCGGACAGGGGAGTCGCGGTTGGTACGCCGCCGAGGCCGCCATCGAAATGACGCATGTGTTCAACGCGCTGGAGCGATTGTAATGGGCGCGCGTCACGATGCCCGGGAATGGGCGGTACAGTTCCTGTTTCAGCGGGAATTCAACACGTACGAGATGGAAAAGGCGCTGGAGGACTTCTGGGCGGAGCGTAAAGCCTCGGAGTCCATGCGGAAATTTGCGGAGAAACTGATCTGGGGGGTGGAGCAGCACAAGGATGAGATTGACAAACAATTGAAGGTTTATGCCGAGCATTGGGATATCAACCGTATGGGTATTGTGGACCGCACCGTGATCCGTGTGGCTATGTATGAAATGATTCATTGTCCGGACGTGCCCCCGGTGGTGGCCATCAACGAGGCGGTTGAAGTCGCGAAGGATTTAAGCAGCAATGAGTCGGGACGTTTTGTAAACGGCATATTGGACCGGGCATTGAAGGATATCGACCGGCCTGCCCGTGAAGGCATCAAACGCCGGAAAGCGCCCGCTCAAAAAAGTTCAACATAAAGGTGGATTGAGATGGCCGGATGGTTTGACGCGCTCAGGCGCACCCGAAAGAATATCAGCAGTGGCCTTGGACGGCTCTTTGCCGGGCATGCGGACGAGGATGCCATCGAGGACCTTGAGGAGGTCCTGGTCAAGGCGGATGTGGCCCCCCGCCTGGCCATGGAGTGGATTGAGCGTCTCGAAGCATGCCGGGAGGCGCCGGATGAAGCCATGCGCGCCCTTTTACTGGAAAGCCTTGGGCCATCGGAGCCGCTCGATTGGCATGGCGGGTCCAAGCCGTTTGCCGTTCTGATCGTGGGGGTCAACGGCGCCGGGAAGACGACAACCTGCGCTAAGCTGGCCTGGATGGTCGCGCGGCAGGGGATGAAGCCGTTGCTGGGCGCGGCGGACACGTTCCGCGCGGCCGGTTCGGAACAGCTCCGGATATGGGCCGATATGGTGGCGTGTGACGTGGTCACCGGCGCGACGGGCGCGGATGCCGCGGCGGTCGCCTTCGACGCGCTTGACGCGGCCATTGCCAGGGATGTGGACGTGCTGTTCCTTGACACAGCGGGCCGCATGCACACCAAACAGCCACTGATGCAGGAACTCGAAAAGGTCAAGCGGGCCATGGGAAAACGCCTGCCGGGCGCTCCGCATGAAACCTGGGTAATCCTGGATGCTTCCATGGGACAGAACGCGATTGAACAGGCCCGGGTATTTCACCGGGCGACCCCGTTGACCGGCGCAGTCATCACCAAGCTGGATGGTTCTTCCAAGGCGGGGTTTGTGTTTTCCGTCCGGAAGGAACTGGGTATCCCCATACGTTTGGTGGGGCTGGGCGAGGGGAAGGAAGATCTCGCGCCGTTCACGCCGGAGGCCTTTGTCGATGCGTTGCTGGGTCTTGAACCGCAGTCAGCAGTATAACGGGATGTATGTGCCATGAATGAAGCCGATTACAAATGGATGGAACGCGCCCTTGAGCTGGCGCGCAGGGGGCTGGGTCTGACCCGTCCGAATCCGTCGGTTGGCGCGGTTGTGGTGAAGGGGCAAAAGCTGATCGCCGAGGGGTGGCACAAGAAGGCCGGTGGGCTGCATGCCGAACAAATGGCGCTGTTGGCTGCTGGAAAGGCCGCACGAAATGCCACGCTGTATGTCACATTGGAACCCTGTTCGACCTGGGGACGCACCCCGCCCTGCACCGATCGCATCATAGAATCGGGCATCCGACGCGTGGTGGTGGCCACCACGGATCCGAATCCCATGCATGCCGGACGAGGCCTGCACCTGTTGGAGAACGCAGGGGTCGAGGTGGAAACCGGTGTGTGCGCCATCGAGGCCGATGCCTTAATCAAAGGCTTTGCCTGCTGGATAACACGTAAACGTCCCTATGTCAGTTTGAAACTGGCTATGTCGGCGGACGGAAAAATTGCCGACCGTCGCGGCCGCTCCCGATGGATTAGCGGTCCCGGGGCCCGTATCTTTGTTCAGCAGCTCCGGCGCGAAGTGGATGCGATTATGGTCGGCTCCGGCACGGCTATAAAGGATAACCCCGGCCTGTTCCCCCGGCCCGCCTACGGCAGAAAACCCTACCGGGTGATTATGGATTCATCCGGACGGGTTCCGTTAAACCGAAAAGTCTTTACCGATGCGCGCACCGACCAAACCATATACGTTACCACGGAGCGTTGCCCGGCGCGGAAAATTAAAACCCTGCAGGGGCGCGGGGTGACGGTCTGGAGTCTGCCATTGCAGAAAGGACGCATCTCGCTTGCCGCCCTGATGTCGTCCGCCCACGCGCACGGGATTATGCGCCTGCTGTGCGAGGGTGGCGGGGAGTTGGCGGCGAGCCTGATCAACGCGCAACTGGTGGATGAATACCTGTTGTTTTACTCCCCGTGCATTATCGGGGGCGTCGACAGTCACAGCAGTGTGGCAGGAAAGGGACGGCTCATGGGGCACCTGTCGCCGTTGCAGTTTTTGTCCTGTGAGCAGGTGGGCCGGGATATCCTGGTGAGGGCCCTGCCCGGTTCATAAATAAAATTGAAAGGAGATCAACATGTTCAGTGGCATTGTACAGAAAATGGGAGAGGTGAAAACATTGGATCTGGATGAAAAGTGGGGACGCATTTCGATGGAAACCACGCCGTGGGAACCCGCCATCGAAATGGGTGAGAGTATCGCCGTGCAGGGCATTTGCCTGACCGTCGCGCAGATTGACGGACAGGTCTTGTCGTTTGATATCCTGCGCGAAACCTTCGAGCGCACCAACCTCGGAAACGTCCGTGTCGGTGACAGGTTGAACATGGAACGTGCCCTGAAATGGGGCGATCCCATGGGCGGTCATATCGTGATCGGCCACATTGATGGCGTGGGAGAGGTTACCGCGGTAACGCCTGTCGGACGGGACTGGGCCTATGAATTCACCTGTTCGGATGAATTGGCCGATGGACTGGTCTACAAAGGATCCGTCTCGGTCGATGGCGTGAGTTTAACCATTGCGGAGTTGAAAGGAAACACCTTCTCCATCCATATCATCCCGCATACCTGGGAGGTCACCACGTTCCAGTACCTGAAACCAGGGTCGGTGGTTAACCTGGAGATCGACCTGCTGGGTAAGTTTGTCAAGCGGCTCGTGGAGCGGGGGAAAATGCCCAGGGAAATCACCTGGCAAGCCCTGCGTGAAACCGGCCTGATCCGGGAAGAGGTTCCCGGGGAGGCATGATCGGCCGCATATGAAGACCTACCTGGAATGTTTGCCCTGTTTCCTGCGCCAGGCCCTGGAGGCCTGCCGGTTTGTGACCGATGATGAGGCCGTCCACGAAGCGGTAATGCGGGAAACCCTCCTGAATGTCAGTAAGATGGATTTGAGCAAAACGCCACCGGAAATGGCCTATGTGATTCAGCGCACGATCCGGCGGATGACGGATAATCCCGATCCGTATCGCCATGCGAAGGAAGCGTCGACACGTTTTGCGCTGGGACTCTATCCCTCTTTGAAGGCCCGGGTGGACGCCGCTGACGATCCGCTGGAAATGGCTACCCGTTTCGCGGTGGCGGGCAATGTCATTGACTTTGGCATTTCCGCGAAGATGGATGAAGACTACTATATGGAGATCATCGAGCGGGCGGCGCGGACCCCGTTTGATGAGGCGGTTTTTTCGGAATTTCGTTCAAAACTCCAGGCGGCGCGGACCATCCTGTATCTGGCGGACAACGCCGGCGAGGTGGTTTTTGACCGGCTTTTGCTGGACCTGCTTCCCCATGAGCGCATCCAATATGTTGTAAAAAGCGGTCCCATCCTCAACGATGCCACCCGCGAAGATGTCACGGAAGCGCAGATGCCGGCCTCCATTCACGTCATTGAAAGCGGGTCGGATGCGCAGGGTACCCTGTTGAACCACTGCTCGAAAGAATTTGTAGAGCTGTTCCAACAGGCCGACCTTATTATCGCCAAGGGGCAGGCCAATTTTGAGACCTTGTCTGGCTTGCCGCCCAGGGATCTGTATTTCTTACTCAAGGTAAAATGCCCCATGATCAGCCGGAAACTGAACGCGCCCATGGGCGATTTCATTGTGCGGAATTTGGCAAATATGAGAAAGCAGGAAGCTGAATGAAGATTTTTATGCAGAAACATATTGAGATCACGTTAATTTTAAGTAAGTTATGCTGTACTTGGTTGATGGAACGATAATTCATCTTTATGTTGTGTTTTATTTGCGAAATCAGTAGGTTGATGGATTTGTTACTAGTGAATACAGGGTTATGGAGTTAAATAAATGCAACGGAACATGCTCAAATCCAAGATACATAGGGCCACGCTGACAGGGTTGGAGCTGGACTATGAAGGCAGCATTGGCATTGATCTGGACCTGTTGGAAGCGGCGGATATTCTGCCGGGTGAGCAGGTGCATGTGCTTAATGTCAATAATGGCACGCGTCTGATGACGTATGCCATACCCGCGCCCAGGGGCTCTCGCGAGTTCATGCTGAATGGGCCTGCTGCCCGGTTGGGCATAGTTGGGGATAAGGTGATTGTACTGACGTATTGCACGGTGTCAGACGAGGAAGCCAAGACGCACCGGAGCCAGGTCATTCATGTCGATGATAAGAATAATCCGGTGTAACTGAACTTCACGGGGTCGGGACCGAAGCGCCCGGATGCCTTGGGGGGCGTCAATGAATTCGCGGATATATATGAAGTGGTGTGTAGGACAGGAAGTACTATGTTGAGAGTGTTGATGGTATGTATGGGTGTTGTTTTCCTGCTGTCCGGCATACCCCTGCAAGCGCAAAATTTACTGAAAAATCCTTCTTTTGAAGAGCCGGAAGATTCTGATAATTGGGAGTCGGATCATTCCGCGGCGTGGGAGCGCTGGGGGATGTGGATGAACAGGGAAATCGGCTGGGTGCCCCGGCGCACGGGAGAAGGGATTACGGGCTATCACCACTGGGAGGTGATCGGTGCGGACTCCTCGGGCCTGTTTCAGGATGTCGAGGGGGTTCCCGCCCTTTCGGAATGCCAGTTCAGCATTCATGCGTTGATTGACGAGATGACCGATATCGAAGAATTGCGGTTGCGCCTTGAGCCGCTGGGCGGTGGCGACCCCTATGAGGCCGCCGTCATCGAGGGCGATGAGATTTCCACGGTGACTTGGGATTACCTGGCCATATCGGGTGTCAACACCAGACCGGGCGTTCGTGTGGTTGTGGAGATCATTCCAAGCGGGAACGAAAAAAAGAATGGCGCGCTGAAACTGGATGACGCGGAATTGCGTATTGAGCAATGAGGGACGGCAACGGATGATATGACCAAGGGACAGGGATTGACATTGCGACAGATTGCCGAGCTTTCGGGGATATCGAAGAGCACGGTCAGTCGTGTGTTGACCAAGCACCCCGGTGTCTCTGAACGTACCCGCGACCGGGTGGAGCAGGTCATGCGCGAACACGGCTTTCAGCCCAATCTTTTTGCCCGTGGACTGGCCGGCGGCCCGACCGGTCTCGTGGCGGTTATCGCCACCGAGATTACCAGCGGTTTCTTTGCCGAAGTGATGAACGGCATCAATGAAGTGGCCAGTGGGCAGGAAGGGCACCTGCTCTCCTGCATTGCGCATAACACCGGGGACTATATCAACCTGTGGCGCACCTTTGCCCGTAAGGGACGTGTGGACGGCGTGGTGCTGCTGGCGCCCCCGCTGCAAATCCTGGAGCAGTCACACGCCGAAAATGAAATTCCGGTGGTCTTGTGCGCGTGCCGCGGCGAACGGAACCGAAAAGGCTGGTCGCATGTGGACACGGTGACCGTCAATAACGAAAAGGCGATGACCGACGTGCTGGAGCACCTTCGAGTAAACGGGGCGAGGCACATTCTCTATGTGGGCGGACCGCGGGATGTCTATGACGCCCGGGAACGTCGCACGAGTTTCCTGCGTGTTGCGCGGGAACATCCCGAAATAAAAATGGAAATGATCGAGAGTGGCCTGACACGCGATCAGAGTTTTGAGGTGCTTAACAACTACCTGCGCAAGGCGGAACGCTGTCCAGACGGGGTGATCGCGTTCAATGACTCCACGGCATACGGCATCATGGAGTCCCTGAAGCTCCATCATCTTCGGGTCCCGGAAGACGTCCTGGTGGTGGGGTGTGATGATGAGCCCGCCTCCGCCATCCTGGGCCTTACCACCCTGCACATGCCCATGCGGGAGTTGGGCCGCGAATCGGCGCGCTTGCTGTTTGCGCAACTGGCCGATGAGACGGGGAGCCACAAACCACAGCACAGCCTGCTGGAACTGACCCTGGAAATCCGCTCCTCCAGCTCACGTCAACCGCGGACACAGGCACAATAAACGAGCCGAATTTACGTCGGTTATATCTCTTGGGAAGGGTTGACTTGTTCGCCCGTTGCGGCTAATCTTTATCACTTTGAATTTTAACAGGATTAATGTGAAAGACGAGGCGCAGCGTGTCCAATACGCTAGAACGGTTAGTAGACGTACAGGAATGTGATCGAAAGATTGCGCGGTTAGCGCGTGAGGCGCAGGATATCCCGAAGCGTAAACAGGAAATTGACAACCGCCTGAATGCCCATCGGAAAGCCCTGGAAGACGCGCGCAATGACCTCCAAAAAAAGCGGGCGGATAGCCGGGAGCTGGAGGTCGAGGTTGATTCCTTTAAGCAGAAGATCATCAAGTTCAGGGAACAGCAGTTCCAGACCAAGAAGAATGAGGAGTATCGCGCCCTGGAACACGAGGTGGAGCTGACGGAGAAAAAAATCCGTGAAGTGGAGGACCGCGAACTCGTGCTTATGGAAGAAATCGAGCAGCTCAACCGGCGCATTGCGGAGATGGCCTCCGAACTTAAACAGGAAGAGGCCCTGATCGGCCAGGATACGGAAATCCTGGATAAGCGGGCGCAGGAAATCGAAGTGGAAATCACCCATATGCAACGCGAACGTACCGGTCTGGTGGAGGGCATCGACACGGGCTGGCTGCGACGCTATGAGCGCATCTTGCACCATGTCGGCGATTTTGCGATGGTCCCGGTGGAAAAGAATTCCTGTGGCGGATGCCACATGAATCTGCCGCCCCAACTGATCAATAATGCCAAGCGGGCGGATGACCTGACGCTGTGCAGTTTTTGCGGCAGGATATTGTATCACAGACATTAAGGGTGTAGTGTCTAGCGGTTCTTTGTTTGTTTAATGAAGCCGGATGTCTGGTCGCTGCAGGCATGACCTGGAGAGGAAAGTCCGGACTCCACAGGGCGGGATGTCGCGGTGTTAAACCGTGAACCCCTTTGCGATATCGAAGGGGATGGCCAGTGCCACAGAAAATATACCGTCCCGGTCGCTGAAAGGTGTATCGGGATAAGGGTGAAAAGGTGGTGTAAGAGACCACCGGGCCGGGTCGAAAGACCGGTCGCAGGGTAAACCCCATCCGGAGCAAGATCAAATAGGAAGCTGAAGGCGGCCCGCCTTATTCTCGAGAGAGGGCAGCTTCGGGTTGATCGCAAAGATAAATGACTGGAACCTGAAAGGGTACAAAATCCGGCTTACAGTCCGGCTTCATTGAACAAATTGAACACACCGCCCGCCCACACGGAACAGCGGGCCGAGTCCTGAAATGAACAGTCATGTGTAAAGTATGGTATAAGGCGGCGCGATACGGCAGGGGAGTGATCCTGGTGGCCGCGCTCCTCCTGTTGGCGGGCCTTGCTTCCGCTTACCTGCGTCTTCCGGCGGGCCATGTCGATCGTGGCATTCCCGAACCCGCACAGGCCCAATGGCCGGAAGGTACCCCATTGTCTTCTGCGGACTGGTCCCTATTCATGCGCAGTCCTACCAAGGCGCCCCAGCAAACCGGTACGCTTTCCGGCAAATACCGTCTGGCGGGCACCTTTTTTACCTACGCCGGCGCGCCGGAAAGCGAGGGGGACTGCAAGGCAATCATAGATAACCTGGGCTCAGGTCGCCAATTCCTGCTTTCCGAAAACGGTCGGCTCGACAATATGCTGGTCAAACGCATTCTGCGTGATCATGTCATTCTTCTGGTGGAAGGCCGGGAAGAGGTGCTATGGCTCAGTTTTTCTGGCGAGGAGCAGGCCCATGCCACTGGGGCCGGCGCGAAGAAGGCCGGGCCCGCGCCCTCTCCGGGTGGCGATCCGAGTGTTTTGGAAGAAAACCGGTTCGGCAAGCGGGTGGGGGACACCCGCTGGGTCCTGCAGCGCAATGCCTTGATCGATTACTATGAGGAGTTGCTCGATGACCCGGAACGCCTGGCCAATGTCTACATATCCCTGGCGCCGGTCTATAACGATCAGCGGAAAATTGAAGGCTACACCCTGGATATGACCGGCGAAAAGGACTTTTTCAACGCCGTCGGATTGCGACAGGATGATGTCATCCGAAAGGTCAACTCCATGAAAATGACCAGTCAGGCCCGGGCGGAATACTTCCTGAGCGAATTCGCCAAAAACCGGGTCAGCGCGCTGGTGCTGGATATTGAGCGGGATAATGAGCCGACAAAACTCATCTATCTTATCCGCTGATTTTTTATGCCTCCCTGGCGATTTAGCTTTTGTATCTTCTGCGGCCTTTGTGATAGTCTCCCGCCAGTATTCAATCGGTTAGATTTTTTTAGGAGTCAATTTTGAAATGAGGATTCTGTTTGCGGCGAGCGAAATCAGTCCATATGCATCGACCGGCGGCCTGGCGGATGTCGGCCGCGCGCTGCCGCTTGCCTTGCAGGCGGACGGACATGAAACGTACCGCGTCATGCCATGCTATCGACAGATTATCGAAGGCATTTCCGATCTGACCGATACCGGCATTCGCCTCCCCGTGGCCCTGGGCCTGGGCAAACACGTTGCGGAGGTCTGGCACAGCGAATCACAGAACCCTCCGGTATTTTTCATTCGGCGCGACGAGTTTTTTGACCGCTCCAATCTCTATAGTCTTCCGTATCGTGATTACGACGACAATTTCGAGCGTTTTGTTTTCTTTCAGAAGTCTGTTGTGGCCTTGATTGATGCCCTCGGCCTGCAAGTGAACATTGTTCATTGCAATGACTGGCAGACGGGGTTGATTCCCATGTATCTTCGATACGGGGTGAATGGCGGCGGACGTGATTTTGGCGAGCGCACGGTCTTCACGATCCATAACCTGGCCTACCAGGGCTTGTACGCCGCCAGCCGGTTCAGTTCAACGAATCTCCCGTTGTCCTGTTTCTCCGTGGACGGGTTTGAATATTACGGACAAATCAACTGCATGAAGGCCGGTATTGTGGCTTCGGACCTGGTGACGACGGTCAGTCCTTCGTATGCGAATGAGATTCGCACCGAAGAGTCCGGCTGCGGCCTGCATGGCGTGCTCCAGGCCAAGGGAGACCGATTGGTCGGCATTTTAAACGGGGTTGACTATTCCACCTGGAATCCTTCCACTGACAAACATCTTGCCGCGCGCTATGACGATAAGCGCCTGGAAGGCAAGGAGCGCTGCAAAGAGGATTTACGTTCCGCCATGCAACTGAAAACCAAACCTGGAACGCCCATTATTGGATTGGTGACCCGGTTGACGGAACAGAAGGGCCTGGATATCCTGGCTTCCGCCATGCATACGATCATGGAGATGGATGTAGGCGTGGCCATGCTGGGTACCGGCGAGAAGAAATACCACCGCCTGTGCCAGGCGTGGGCGAAGAAATGGCCGGGACGTTTCAGTGTGCGGCTGGCGTTCGACAACGCCATCGCGCATAAGATCGAAGCCGGCGCGGATATGTTCCTGATGCCCTCGCGCTTTGAACCGTGCGGGTTGAACCAGATGTACAGCCTTCGATATGGCACGCTGCCGATTGTCCACCGGACCGGCGGTCTTCGCGATACCATCGGCGAACTCAGTGAGGACTTTTCCGAAGGGAACGGATTCTCCTTCGAGCCCTATGGGGAGGAAGGCCTGCTCGACGCCGTAAAGCGCGCGCTGGCCGCCTACCGGAAGCAGGCAAAATGGAAGCAGGTGGTGTCGCGCATCATGTGCGAAGACTTCTCCTGGAACCTGTCCGCCCGCGAATACGCGCGGCTCTACGAAGAAATTTGCCGCTAAGCCTTCGCGCGCTCCAAAAAGCATACTGAGGCGCTGAAACGTTGGCGCTATTTGTTGTCCGTTTTTTGACGGCGGTAGAGCCGGTAGACTTCCTTGTTGTCGCCGGGACGGCTTCCGGACCAGATCGGCGCCCATTGGCCGGAGGGTAGCGGGGTTGGTGTTTCATCTTTCAGGGAGCCTTGGTACAGGAACCAATCACATGTCGCCTCCTCGTCCTTTTCCATCCGGATGGTCTTAAGGCCGGCGAAGTAGTGGAGCATGGCGCGCTGGGGCTCGCCCAGGCCGCGGCTGGATACGCATGCGGGTTCCTCGGGGAGGTGTTCGTTGAGCGCGCTGAAGACCCCCCGGTAGGTCATGCCGGCGTCCAGGAGCGGCACGAGCAGAAACATGGCCAGCATCCAGACGAGGGTGATGCCCGCGGCCCAGTTGACCAGGGCCTGTTCGCCATCAAGGCGTTTACGAATCAGCAGCCACACCCAGAACCCCGTGAAGAGCAGGGTCGCCAGAAAGGTGAAGGCATTAAAGGAATAAACAAACCCCGGCTGAAATTCCTCGATGCGCGCGGCCAGCGCGGTGGGCCATCCGGTCATGAGCGTGAACCAGACCGTCCAGAGCGCCATCGCGGCCACGCCGAAGAGGACCGCGCTCAGGGCATTATAGGCAAGCAGGAAGCCGCGCTTGATGGCGTTCAGATATCCAGCGCCGAGAATACACAGGGGGGCCAGCATGGGAACAGCGTACAATTCGCGCGCGCCGTGCGCGGCGCTCAGCATGCCCAGCATACTCAGAAACACCATCGCCAGCATAATGCACGCCGGACGTTGCTCGGTGTGCCGTCGCGTTTTCCAGAGGGTCCAGAGGGACAGGGGCAGGGCCGGCCACGCGAACCACACCATCAGCGGAAGGTAAAACAGCTTGGTGTCTTCCATGGGGCCATGTTTCACATTGCCGAAAAACCGGCCGATATTGTGTTCCCATATCCACACAATAAACAGGTCCGGCGACTGCATATAGAGGATACATGGCCAGAGGAGAAACCAGGGCAGGAAACCGACGCCCATCATGATAAGTGTCTGAAGATACTTCCCTGTACGCCAGGATTTGAAGAACACAGGCAGCAGCAGGAGGGCCGGCCCGATGAGACCTGGGGCCAAAAAACCCTTGGACATAAACGCGACGCCCAGTCCCGTGCCGGCGACAAACCCGCCCGCTCGCGGCCGGCGCACGCTCAAGACCAGCCCGTACATGGCCAGGCAGCAGCCCGCCAACAAAGAGTTATCAGTAATGAGCAGGTGGGCCGCCTGGATGAGGCCCAGGCAACTGATGAGCAACACGCCCCCAATCCATCCCTTTCCCTTGCCGAACAGTTCGCGCGCGGCGAGACTGAGAAAGAAGATGCTCAGCGCCAGGTAGAAGGCGCAGGCCATGCGCGCGGCGTCATGCAGGGCCAGGGGCGGTGAGAGGAGTTTGGCGAACAATGCGGCGGTATGATAAAAGATCGGAGGCTTCTCCATAAAGGGTTCGCCGGCCAGTTGCATGATGGTCAGGTCGCCTGTTTCCAGGATGTGATAGACCAGTCCGAAACTGTAGGCCTCGTCAGGCTTCCACGGATCCCGTTGCGTCAGCCCGGAAAGTATCCATACGGCGCAGATGATGACTATGAGGAGAAGGGAATAGGGCGCCGAATTTCTTGTTTGTGTATTCATGTATGAGCCTCGCGGTTGTTCAGTAAATTTCATCCCCTTCCTCCCTGGTGTAGAAAAGGTGCAGGTGGGCCTGCTGTTCCTGTTCACTGTCCGCCATCTGGAGCGCATGCTCGGCGGCTTTCCGGAACCGGGATGCCATCTGTATCATGGCGTCGATTTTAGCGGGGACCCCGGCCTCCCTCATCCGTTTTTTTACTTCGTCAAACAGCCACGGGCTGCCGAAGAGAAGTTCCCCTTCATGCAGGATTTTGCAGGCCACCATGTGCTCGAAGGTGTCAAACGCGGCTTGTTCGTGTACCCGGGCCATGGGTTTGATGATGTAGTCGATTTCCTCCCGGTAGTCGGGATGGACCAGCATGAAATGTTTCTTGTTGTAGATGGAGGCATCCAGTTCATCGGAATAATGCGCGTCAAGGGTATCGTCGGTGACAATAATGATATCCAGGTCGGAGCCGCGGACCATGGTCCCGGTGCTGGATTCCGGACGGGGAACGGTGTGGGCCATGTGATAAACCACGTCGCCGGCCATGATGGCGCAGGACTTCTCCAGGACATCGTTTTCCATGCGCGCCATGATATCGGCCATGACGCGGCGCGCAAGCGTGAGTTTGGCGTCACTGATGCGCACAATGTTTTCCTGAAGCGCCGCGGTATGGGCGATAGCCTGGTCCCGTTGTGTGGCAAGTCCGACCACCGTATAGGTCTGGAACTCCCTGCGGATCGACGGGGAAAGGCGGGCATACCCCTCCACATCGCGGTCCAGCCGCAGGTAGCGCCTGCCGAAGCGATGGCATTCGATCTCCGGGGATGTCCGGCACTGCTGCCAGAGGGGGAGGATATCAAGCCCCGCGCGCTCCTGCAAGGCGGCGCCGGTCATCGGTCCGTGTTCGGCAAGAAGTTCCGTGAGGCTCATACCCTGTAATTCCGTGAGGCGGGCGAGATGTTAAGGCCGTCCGGATCAGTGATCTTCCGGCGTGTGCTGTTCCGGGGTGTCGTCCGCTTCTGAATGGCCGACCGTATCGCCCAGTGTCTCGATCATGAAATCCGTCATGTCGTTGACCGTGACATCCACCGGCGGCGTAAAGGTGAACAGCTCGTCATCGACCGGGGGATTGATCTCGATATCAGCGTACGTGCCGGACATGATTTCCGCGCCCGAGCGGTTGCGGAAGGTGTATCCGTTGATCATGCCGTCTTCGGTCGACACCCAGATTTTTCCTGAATCGGGAATGAGGCCCTCAATCATCTTTTCGATTCCGAAGGCCTCCATATCGGCCTCGACATCGTCGCCTTCGGCATTGAGCGCGGCTTGTCGCGCCGTTTCCCGGGCAACCGATTTGGCCATCTTTTCGCTGTACTCACGCACCTCTTCCTTCATGGGGCCCTCGAGGACATACATGGACTTTCCGTTGACGGTGTCGATGCCCATATACGCCAATTGTTCCTCGTCGAGATTGGCAAACGGCTGAATGGTCTTTTCCATATCCGACAGGTATTCGGGACCCAACGCTTTCTTGATTTCTTCCATATCATAGGTGGTCACCATATGGGCGAGCGGAACGTAAACAGACATCGTTTTCCCATCCGAGACCGTTAGCGTGGCGCCCAGCATTTCCAGGCCGGCAATCCTCGACTCAACGTGGAATTTCTCCCCGTCGGCGGTCATCTTCATATTCTGCTCCATGATCCCGCCGGGCAGCAAGGCCTCCATCGCAGGCATGTCAAGTTTGATCCGGGTCGTGGCCGTTTGCCGGTAGCGCGTGATGCCGGTGACCGCGTTGCGGATCGTTTCCATGACCTTTTTCCGTCGCAGCTCACTCTCCTGAAGCTTGCATTCAGCGCTCACCTCGCCATCGGACGATGTGGAGACAATACGTTCAATGCGATAGGCCCCGCTGTCTGGGTCCCGGACATAAATGATGCTGTAGCTCGAAGAAATATCATCCATCAACGCCTCGAGGGTATTGCGCCTGCTGTTAACCGAAACCACGGACGTGTTGCGTTCGTCCAGGCAGACCGGAATGTCGGTTTTCAGTGAAATATCCTCGAGGATGGCATTGACCGGCGCTTCATTGGCCTCGAGCTGCCAGGCCTGCCCGTCAGTGGTGAAAACAAAGCTTCCCGTGTCAACCGCGGCGAACACCGGCTGAAACAGGCATAGCATGCCGATACGAAGACCCATACCCAGATATGTTTTCATATATTCTCCTGACATAATAGACGTTCATTAAAGATCATTCTGCCGCGTAGTCTATATGGGCGTAATGATCTGTACAGAAGAAAAGAGGTCAAATTACCAGTCGAACCACAATCAGCCCAGCGGATTGCCCCTCTTGGCATGACTTTGGGGACGGGCGCATTTCACTTCTGGCGGTGCAATTTGCGGAAGGCCACTGAAGGTTGCACCACTGACGGCGGGATGAGGACCGGCAGGGATTTCCAGAGCCGTGG
>RZZM01000058.1 GCA_009929845.1 Spartobacteria bacterium | reverse complement strand
ATGCAGTTGACGAATGCCCCGCCGTCATGCAGGAAGACCCCGCCCCCCTGGCCGTCGGGGCCGGTCACCCGGTTGCCGCTCAGCGTGCAGTTTTCCAGCCGGCTGCCCGCGCGGCACCACGCGCCGCCGCCGTGGTTCGAGCTGACGTTGCGCGCGATCAGGCAGTCGCGCAATTCCGCTCCGAGTTTCAGGCTCACCCCGCCGCCGCGATGACCGGCGCGGTTGTCGATGATCATGCAGCGGTCCATCACGGTTGCGCCGCAACACACCCCGCCCCCCTCGACCGTGGGCGCGCTGTTGCCCGTGATCAGGCAGTTGCTGAACACCGGCCCCGGGCCGCCGGCAAACACACCGCCGCCCGCCAACTCACTCTCGAAATCAAAGAACTGCCCCTGGGCCACGTTGTTCGCGATCCGGCAGCCGACAATGATCCCGCCCCGATGGCAATTCAGGCCGCCGCCCGAATCGAGCGCCGTATTACCGACCACATCACAGTCAGTCATGGCCCCGCCATAATCGCACTTGGCCCCGCCGCCTTTCTGCGCCTGGTTGCCCTGCAACCGGCTGTCCTCCACCAACCCGCTGAACCCGATGTATACGCCGCCGCCGTGAAGGTCCACCCGGTTGGAGCTCAACACGCATCCGCGCAGATCGCCGTTGACCACATGCGCGCCGCCGCCGTAGTCCGCATAACCGTTCCGGAACGTGAAGCCTTCCACGATGCCCTCGGAACCGATCCGCAGGCACCGATGCAGGTCTTGTCCGTCAATGACGGTCGCCTGCGCGCCCGCGACGGACGCGAGATGCATGGGCCGGTCCACGACAATTTCATCTTCGAGGTAGAGCCCGTCGGCCACCAGGACCGTGTTGCTGTCGTAGGCCGCGTCCACAGCCGCCTGGATCGTGGTCGCGGCCGTGGCCCACGAGATGAACGGCCAGACATGCGCGCCGTCGGGGGCTACGTAGTGGGTCGCGCCGGCGGGGCCGACCCGCGTGATGATGACTTCGTCATCGGCTTGCTCGCCGTATAGGTTCACGCCCGCCACGCGGATCGGATTGACGCCGTCGGTCAGGGCAATCGGCGGCGCGGTCCATTGGTTGGTGCCCGTGAACGCTGCCGCCGCGCCATTGGCCTGGTTGCTGACGGTCATCGCCACCGCCACATGGCCGTTATTGCAGCCGGCCACCACGAATGTGGTTTCGTCCCGCGGAAGCACGGACGGCATGTTGGTGATGTCGACATACAGATCAACGGCGATGACCGCCCTCGCCGTGAGTACGCCACTGACCGGATGCGGCCAGGTCGCGATGATTATCGTGTGGTTGGTTCCCTCGATGACCCCGTTGTCCGGCGCTGGATCGCCATACGCGATCAGGATGTCGTTCGTGAACGTATTGGTCGCCGAACCGGCCAGGTGCAGCACGAGCGTTTCGCTGTCGCCCCCGCTGGTTGTGAGCGTGACGGTTTGTGTGGCCTCCGGTCCGGCGCCCGCATTGTGCAGGGTGACCCCGGCGCGGGTGTCCGTGAAATAGTCGTCCTGGTCGAAGCAGAGTCCGTCGCGCAGCGCGTACGCATGGGGCAGCGGCGTGGCCGGATCACCGAGCAGGTTGCTTTCGTAGTAGGACCAGCGCAGGCAGGAGGGGTTGTTGACGGTCCAGGCGTTGGCGTCGTGCGAGAAGGCGTTGAGCACGCCGAGACAGCGCAACCCGGCCGGGCCGAGATAGCCGTTCCAGAACTCGCGATGAAAACGCTGGCTCGGTCCGTCCAGGCTATTGAGCCCGTAGCCGGCATCGCCGGGGTCGAGTCCGTAACGCGAGTTCATAACGCACGCCACCAGGCCGTGGCGGGTCGACGTGGTATAGTGCTCCGCGGCGCAATCGTAGTCGAAGGCGCCCGGCCAGCAGCCCTGGGAATAGGCGAAGGGGAAGCGGTTGTTCACGAGTTGGTCGATGTCGGGCCGGTAGAGCCGCAGGCTGTAGTACCACATGCAATGCCCGAGATGATTAATGATGCCGTACTGGTCGGCGTTGATCCGCGCCTCCATGTCGAACTTGTCCCACGGCGCATCTTTGTCATAGAGGGTGTCGACGGTGAACCGCGGGGCATGGGTGAAGCCTACCGTGGTATAGCCGTAGTTGGTCGAGCCCAGGTGAAGTTCCTCCATGAAATTGCCGCCCCACGCCATCAGGCCGGTCCACCCCAGCCGCTCGCCGCACATCAGGACGCGGCGCTTGTAGGCTTCGTCGTGGTCGTCGTTTTCATAGGCCAGGATCTTATGGATCGCATTGGCCATCTCGCCCGCGTCTTCGGCCGAAATCCGTCCGATATAGACGTCAGCCAGCAGGTCGACATCCGTGACGCCCAGGCCGTCGTTGGACTCGCCCCATTTGTCGTTCCAGTTCTCGTTGTAGTTGCCGTTTTCGAGGCACTGGAAGTAGAGGTCGCTGGGCAGATGGTCGGCCGCGCCGTCGACGGGGACCTCGGCCCACAGCCGACGCATGGGCACAACGTTGGTGTCGCCGCCCAACACAACGAAATCGGTATCCCAGTTGTTGTAGGCGTCGATGATGAAGTTGCGGAGTTGCTCGGCGGTGTCCCATCCGGGGTAGTCGGCGAGGATATCCTCCATGACGACAATCGTGGCGGTCATGCCGCGCGATTCGCGGTGGGCGATGAGTTCATGCGCGTTCGGAGCGACAGCGGCATCCCGGATGTCGCGGCTGGTGATGAAGACATACTGGAAGGTGTCGGCCGGATCGCAGAGTCCCGCCCGCGGACCGCCCCGGCGTCCGGCCCCGGTGTAGGTGGCCAGGATTTGGGGATTGTCCACCGCGTCGGCCAGCGGCCGCATGGGATCGGGACGATACCGTACCCCGGATGGGGTGGGGTCGGGACGGGTGGTCACGCGCACGTTCAGGCGTTGCCAGAACGCGATCCGACCGCTGCGCGGGTGGTATTCCACCGGATACAGGTTCACGAGCAGCAGCGCCACGCCGCGGCGATGTTGTACACCAACCACCTCGTAGCGCTTGCCGGGATAAGGCGCATCGGAACCGTAGATAGCGTCATCCGGCGCCGTCAATGTCGGCGCGGCGCCGGGAATCGGCACAAACGGCCGGGCGCCGTGCTCGATCCGGTAACTTCCCGACAGTTGACTGTAATCCTCGGGAACCACCTGTACCTGGTCCAGCGTCGTACCCGCCGGCAGCGCGATCATGGCCGGGATCACGGGCAGCACGGGCCGTCCCGGCGCGCCGGACAGCGGCAGGCCGGCATCTATGCGGAACGTATCGCCATCCTCAAGCGCTCGCAGCGCGATCCCGGGCATATGGTATTCGATTACCAACGGCGCTTCGCCCAGCACGACGGGCGTGGCCGCCGCGGCTACGCCGGCGTGGGAACCCCGGGCGGCCCCGACCCCGAAAACCAGAACGGAAAGAAGAAAAAACGGCCTCAACCTCATCGTACTGTCCTCCTGTTAGCTCACAACAATGTTTCGCAAATTATGCGGCTATCAAATGTAGACAGCAAGTCCTTATTGCATTCGAATTCGTGCTGATATTGCAGCCGGGAGGACGATGCCGCTTGATGAAATCAAGGTTCTGCGTGGCCGAGGTTGCACCTGCCCAAGCACCACAACCTCAACAGTTAATTAAATCGTGTCTTCATAAAGTAAGTATGATAAAAAAATCCTTGCGTTGGCCAGACATATATGTGTATTTTCCAAATACACGAGATAATTCTTTCGTTTACGAGGACTTGAATGTTTACAATGTTTTGGGTATGTCAATTATAGAATTATAGGAAAGGTGGGAAATGGATTTAAAATCTCGGTTTTTTTTAGTTACGATCCTTACGCTGCTTACGGGTTGCTCTAATTATGAATTTATAAGTAAGGATGAAATCAATAAACGTATTAATGAAAAGGTGCGAGAGTTAGTGAATATACGAGAGGCCGAATTGCGCAAAGAAATTCTGGCGAGTTTGGAAAAAGAAGAAAAAGATGATGCGCGACATGAAATAGATGAGCCCGAAACTGAAAAAGAAGTGATAGACGCTAATTTGCGAGGTACTCGGTGGGGGATGTCTATGCAGGAAGTGCAGGATGTTGAAAAAGACGACTATATAAAAAAATCAAGTAAGGCTTTATTCTACAGGGACAAAACAGCAGATCTTCCGAGTATAATTCAGTATATATTTCATGAGGACAAACTGGTCAAAGCCAAAATCTTCTTTGCGGATCCGAAACTTTCGCGGATTTTGCCGAGTAAAACCTTTCTTAAGGCGGAATCAGAATATGCATATATTGAAGAATTGTTATGTAATAAATATGGTCCTGCGCAAACTGAAACGAATCTGTTCTCAAATATTGAGAATCTTAAAAGGAAACAGCAAGAGCTTGCAGATGAAGTTTTGAAATACCAACGAGAGTTGGAGGATAAGAACGAAGAAGCAAATCGAGCAAGTAAAGATTTACAAAAAAAATATGACGGATGGAATAATGCACGCAGCATAATCAAAAAAGAGATGGAGCCATATGAAACGGCTAAACGGCGACTGCGGGACTGGGTCAAAGAAGTTACAAGGCAAAAATCTGATATTGATATTGAAATAAGAAAAGAAGAACAACGAAAGAAAGATGATCTACTTCCGAAAACGATTGCATCTTCATGGTACAAGCCGGGGTTTTTTGATGTCGATTTGAAGTATGCTGAATCAACAAAAGGTCCAGTTTTATACGTGCAATATAATGGTTTTGTGTCAGAAAATACATCTGTTGTACCTTCTGACTTATAGTATAATCGCAGTTTTAAAGAATTGTTCCTGTTTTTAAGTATGATCGTATTGGACTTTAAGTATATTGCACGTATGACGTGTTGGATAGTCAACCATAAGAGTTTTGAAATCTGAACGGGACATCTCGACTTCTTGTGTGGTTGACCACATAGGGGCTTATTGTGCTCTAAACATTGGAAAAGGTTGGATACTATGGCCAAAAAAGTGTGGCAATTGCAGAGAAGTGATGAACCTTCCGCCATTTATTTCATAGAGTGTTCGCCAACGATTTTAGGGCGGAGTTTAGGGTGCGACATAGTGATTTCGGACGCCTGTATTTCCAGCAAGCACCTCCAGTTTACACTCGATGGGGAAGCTTTGCGTATTAATGATTTACAATCAAGCAGTGGGACCAGGATAAATGGTAGGCGCTTAAAAAACACCAGCATTAAACCGTTGTTTGCTGGGAAAAAATACAAGTTATTGACAGGGAATGTGGCATTCGATCTGTTTTACGCTACCAGGCCTAAAGCCGTTGCCGACAATAAGCCTGTAGATGTCGAAAAGGAAGAACCCCAATGGTTTTATGCTTCCAATGAACGGGAAGTGGGGCCACTGACTCTGGTCGAGGTATTCGAGGCGGTTGACTGCGGGGCGTTGCATCCCACCGATGACTTTTGGAAAGCGGGATCAAATGAGCGTTGGAAAGCGTTCGAAGTTGAAGGTCTGTTCGATGAAGTGATTGACCACAGAAGCGGGCGAGCCGCAGAACTTTCGATGGATGGCGAAACCATTCAATGCCCTTATTGTTGGCACAGATTCAAACCCGAAGACTTGTTGTTTGTGTCAAATCACCCTGAATTGATGGGGGATTCCGTTCTGGGACAAGATGAACCCCAAAGATTTTTGCCATCACGGTTCACCGCAGATGGATTGGCACTGGATGCAATGGGAGTGGTATGTCCAGACATGGCCTGTCCAAGGTGCCATATGCGTATTCCTTCCGCATATTTGGACCATGACCCGCTGTTCATGTCCGTTGTAGGCGCCCCGGCCAGTGGAAAGTCATATTTCCTGGCAAGCGCGAACTGGTCGTTGCGGACAACGTTGCCCCACGTATTTCGCGTAAGTTTTATGGACGTGGACGCTGTTGCCAATCAGTGGCTGAATGATTACGAAGAGAAGCTGTTTTTTCAATTAAACGAATCGGGTCACCAGACGATTGCAAAAACCGACATGACCGCGCCATCTCTGTATCGACAGGTATTGCTTAACGGCATGAATGTGGCATTGCCATTGCCTGGACTTTTCTCACTGAATTTTGAACAGCTCAAGAGTCAAACGGAAAAAGGGGGACTCAGATCGCTGGTATTATACGACAATGCAGGGGAACACTTCCAGGCTGGCACAGATTCAGCGGCTACCCCGGTGACAAAACACCTGCTTCATGCGGAGGGAATCATATTCTTATTCGATCCAACCGAGGATCCACGGTTCAGGGAACTTCTGCACCGTGGCGGGCAACAGGACTCAATATCTGGAAAATCCCAACGGCAGGACATCCTGCTCGTGGAAATGATCAGCCGAATCCGAAAGCACCTGGGAATGGCTTCCGGCGTGAAATTGAAAAAGCCCCTCGTGCTGGGGATTTCAAAGGCCGATTTGATTGCCGATCTTCTGCCTCTTGAAGGCGATCCCTGGATTGTCCAAGATGGCAATCAACCTGCGGCACTGGATATGGACAAGATTCATCGTATGTCGCGATTGACCCGCGATTTATTGCTCCGGTATGCGCCAGAGATTACCACAACAGCCGAGAATCTTGCCGAGAATGTGGTGTACATACCCAACAGCGCATTGGGCCACAATCCATCACACGAAGGGGTGCGCCCCTGTGACATCAAACCCCAATGGGTAGAAGTGCCTTTCTTATATATTTTGGCCCGATGCGGCTATCTGCCTTACATTGAACGGCAAAGGGATGAATCTCATGCCTAGAGAGGAAACTTCCAGCGTATTGCATGGACCATTTTCCTGTTATCCCGGGATTACAAACAATCACGATTTGAGTGCCATTTACGTGGGAGGTTTTAGTGAGTTTTGAGCTGGTTCTGACCTCTGTTCCCAAAGGACTCAAACCTGGATCGCGCGGCTTTGCATCGGTAGCGTTTACCGAAGGAATGCCAGCGAATTATGTGCAGGTGTGCGAGTCCCTGAGCGGCTATGTCCATGTATTTGATCCCCATGACGCCAGATATGGTCAAAATCCTGTAAACTATAGCCATCTTGTTTCTAGCGTTGGGGGGCGAGCATTTTCCATCCTCTCGAGAATTGCCGCCTATGGCATGGACTATACTAACCGTACGAATAAGCTGGCCCATCACATCATGGTTGTAGCAGGGGAGCTTCCTGCCTGTGGACCTGCTGTTGCCATGGATAACGGTCGGGTTTTTCTCCAGGAATGGAAGGAGTCCCCGAAATTCCTGCCAACCAACCGGGTGCAGCTAACAGATACGACCCCCAACCTGAGGGCCATTCATTGGGAGTCGGCATATGGCGATGCGGGTATGGCGGGTGTCCTGGCCCAAGCCTTTCTTGATGCCCCGGATCGTCCTTCCTTTCTGGTTTTCCAGCCGGGCATGGACCTGTTGCCTCTGATTGCCGAAGCACAGGCGCTGCTGCCGCCTGAACAATGCTGGAATGTGACTTTCAGCACCTATTTTACGGCTTTGCCTGTGGGCATGAACTGCGCCTGGCGCTGCTGCCTGCCCGACTCCAATGCACTGGTCACGGCCAGGCGCATACCCAAGGCCCTGGTGATTGACCTTGTTGGGCGCAAAATCATAAGTGGCGCGCCACCAAACGACCAGACGTTGATGGAGGTCGCACGCACGGGCGAAATTCCGCGATCCGCACAGCCACCTACATCGCCAATAGAAGTCGCTCCTGTCCAATCCAGACCACCCCCAAGATCGGAAAGAACTAGTCCTCGCAGGAAGCTCATTACACCAGCCTATGGCGAAGTTCTCAAGCCGAAACCACCAATACAAAAGAAGCATAATTGGTTCTCGCCGGCCTTGATAATAAGTGTCATTAGCGTGCTTGTTCTTTGCGGCATTGGCGCATTCATCTTCCGCGACAGGTTTAAAAAAGAAGACTCAGGGGCTAAGGAACCTGCTGTGGCTGTCGCGCCATCCACTCCGGTCGCGACAGCCACTCCGGTCGCGACAGCCACTCCAGTCGCGACAGCCACTCCAGTCGCGACAGCCACTCCAGTCGCGACAGCCACTCCAGTCGCGACAGCCACTCCGGTCAAAGAGACAACATCTCAAAAGAAAATTGTTCTTCAATACTATGATAAAGGTGAAAAAACTCGAGTTGAGGACCCAGCCAACATAACCTTTTGGGCTACTGATGCTTCCATCATCACAAATGCACTGCCTAATAAGACCAGTATAGTGGGTGAAATTCAGATTAGCTATGGTCCGGTGAAATATAATAATGGCGGATTTTCAAGCATACCCGCAAATGTTGCCTTTTTCAGGGCAGAGTATACGAACAAACAAATCGTCCTTTTTGTCCGCCCGGTTCAGGCGACGTTCCAGCCAAATTCGATGAATGTGATTTTGCCGTCAAACGAGGGTGGCGAATTGCTCAAATCCTGGCTCCACGAATGCACGAATACGCTTACGGCGCGTCTGCGCAGAGGAAGTGACAAATTTAAAGCAAAACTAGACTGCAAGTCGATGAAAATAGACCTATTGTCTGTTGATGAACTAACCCGGTGGAAGGGGCCTGAAACGAAGCAGAAGCAGAAACTGAAGCACTTGCGACAGGAACAAGATGAAATTACCGAAGCAACCAATATGATTCACAAGGTAGAATTAGAATACAAACGTATTAATGAGAAAACTGAGGAAATAGATGCAAAACGTGACTATGCCGGCTATATGTTGTCGGTTTCAAATATTGTTGAAAAGTATGAAAAATTTTTGAAGAACCCTGCCATAATAAGCACACACAAGGCTACTGCGAGTGCCGCATTTCTTACCAAAGAAGACGCAGAAAAAGGAAATCTTTCTAAGGTGGAAGACGCGGCTGATGAATTTTCGGTACTTCTAACGTGTCTTAAAAATAATTTGCCGAGTAGCGGAGATATACAGGGAAAGATAGCTGCCGCCGAGGCATCGCTTGAGAAAATCCCATCTAAAAAGCTCATCAAGGCGGAGATTTTGTTGGATGGCGAACCTATTGTGGAGGCTACGCCATGAGACCGGAAGCAATTATCGAAAAGGTGCGGCAGGCAGTAGCCGAAGGGGGGAGCCAAGGCATTGCCAGTGCCGAATTGGCCCAGCAGTATGCAGAGCTGTGCGCGCAGGCGAATAAACGTTTAGCCAATTGTGGCCATTGCCTGAAACAGGGGATGGTTAGCGAAGCGTTGCGCATTGAGGCCAGCGAGCCTCAATTGCTGGACCTTTGCGCTGAGCTGGATTTCATTGGGGTGGAGGAGTGGGCAAGACTTTGCCAAGATCGCAATTGGCCCGAGCCCGAGCACCTGGATTCCGGGGCGATCCAGGGGATCAACGAGGCCTTCTGCTCGGGCCAAATGCTGGAACCGCTGCTGAAGGAGTACCGGCGGGCCGTCCGAGCCAGTGCAACGCGGGAATGCCTCCTGTTGCTTCGGCGGTTGGCCGCGGTGGACAAGAATAATGCCAACTGGGCGGATGATCTGAAGGGATTCGAGCAGAAGCGATGGCACGAGTTGCGTAAGGAGTTTGAACAAGCTAAAAAAGATGAGTGCATTGATGCGATGGCCGGTTTGCTCATCGAGATCAACGGGGAGTGGACGACGCCCCGGGATGAGCGGTTGCGAAAGGAAGTTAAAGATGCCTGTCATCTTCTCTATGCGAAACAGGCATTTGCTAAAGGCGTGGAGATCACCCGGGCCATTTCGAAAGCGTATGCCGCGTTGAACTATGAACAGCTTGGGGATGCATTGGGCGCCTTTGATTGTTTGTTGGCCGATGGCTACCTGACGCCGGATGCTCCGATGCAGGCTCAGGTGGATGAGGCCAGAGAATGGTTTATGATCGAGAAAAAGCGTCGGGGGGAGGAACGGCTCTATGCAGAGACTTTATCAAGGCTTCGCCATGCGGTAGAAGACGGCAATCCGTCGGAGCTTGAAGACATCCTCAACGTTCTTTCACGCTTTGAGCACGCGATTCCGGATCGTCTTGAGGACCGGGCCAAAACGCTTATGGAGGGATATCAATTGGCCCGGGAACGCCGACGGAAGCGGATTCTGGTTTCGGGTATTATAGTGTCTCTGTTGCTCTTGGCTGGCATCGTGAGCTATCTTGCCAAGATCCGTTACGACAAGGAGGTGGTCTCAATTACTGCTGAGCTCGAAAAGCGCTTTGATGCTGAAGATGTCACGGCCTTTTCGGCCGTGATCACAAGAACGGAACAAAACAAGCCCAGAGTATTTAAAAATGCGGAAGTGCAAAAGTGGGTTCACCGCACGGGGGAACTTGATGCGATTGTAGAAAAGAAACGCTTGGTATTCGAGGCGGCAATGACTCGCTTGGATGCCATTCGCAAATCGGGTTTCGAGCAGGATGCAAGAGTCGTGGAGAGATTACTTGAGGAAGCCCGTATCAATGCAAAGCCTGGGGCCGAAGAAGGTCGACTGGCCAATTTTGTAAGTGAATGGGAAGCGAAGAAGCGGGAGATGCAAGCAAAGATCGACGCAAAGGCGTTGGAAGCGATTGTTGCCATCGAAGAGCAATTCATGCATCTGGAGAATACCGAATCCAAAGACCAAACGTTGGCAGCGCGTAAGCTGAATGATCTCAAAACCAGCTTGTCCAAAGCTTCCGCATCCTTTGGCCAGGTTAGTGAGGCGGTTGCCATTCGATCGGCCGCATTGGAGTCCCGCCTTGAGGTGTGGGGCAAAAAGATCGAGGGCAAGGAACAGCAAATGGAAGCCATTCGCATGGCGGGCTCCCTCGATAAATATCTGGAGGCGTTAGAGACATACGTCCGCGCGTTTCCTTCAGATAACCTTACAAAATCATTGGGGCGGGTGATTGAGAGGGCGGCCCTGTATCGGCAGATCAACGAGTCCCCCAAGGCCTGCGGCGAAAGAAACGTCTTCTGGGCGTCAGATGCTAAGGCGCAAATGGAATGGAGCGACTTGGCTCAGGAGCGTTGGCCCGCGGTCAAAGACCAACTGTTAAGCCTGGAAATGGATAAGCGATATACAGACCTGTGGGAATGCGACACAGTGGATGGTCCTTTTTTTGTTGAGGGCAGGCCCAATGTTATTTATGACTCTCTAGGCCAACGCACATATGCGGGAATGTTTTACAAGCCAAAGTCCGATGATCTTCAGCCCAATTTCAAGGACGGCACCTTTCCTAATTCACGTATACGTAGCAGGAAATTGATGGCACATTGCGACTTTGTGAAAGGATTGATCAGTCTAGCTCGGTTTGCATCCCCCGAAAAAGCGGTAGATCTGTTGCTGGAAAAGATGTCGGAACTCGCCACCAACAATGAAATCCCGCCGTTGCTCCGACTTCGCCTTATGGACATGCTGGCTGGACAAGTCGAAAGTATGACCGGCGAGAACGTAATAACCGGCTGGAGCGAGATGAGGGCTGAATTGCAAAGCGTTCCGGCCGAGTTGCACTGGCTATGTAATCGCCATCGCGATGTCGTTTTAGGCAATGAGAAATCCGAACAAATCCTGAAAAAATGGTTTGCGAACGGTCGAATAATAGATCAAACCCGACTGATTGCGGAGATCAGGAAGTGCGCTCTTCAGCGAGGCATACGATGGGTTGGCGCCGCAGATACTGTTGATCCCTCAAAGTGTCGATGGGTGGTCAGCGAAAAGCCCCAAGAGGTTTGGGTTGTGCGGCAGATTGATGGACTACCCAGGATGGTCATTGTTCAAACAGAGATTCAAGGCGTGACAAAAAAATATGGGGAACTTCTCCCGGGGGAACCCCTGTTTGCGCCATCCGACAAGAAAACAACAAGGGAAATTTTGATATCGCTAAAGAAAAAATATCCGATTAAAAACACCACGGATTTGCATTGGCCGGCGGCTTGGCCCGATAATCTTAAGAACTAAAAGGCAATGATACCCAACCATACTCAAGACGAAATGTTCTATCGCATACGCTGGCGGGGGCAGATCAGCGGCCCATTTGCCATGGATCAAATCGATAGAATGATTAGGACCGGAAAACTCTCGCGACATCACGAAATTTCTTTGAATGGGCAACGTTGGAGGACACTTGAAAAATCCGGTCTAATGGGCCAACCAAGCGTCCTCAATCGGCCGGCGGCGGCAGCAAGGTGCGATCTGGGACTACGCAATCCTCCTGATCTTGCACGGCTAAATCCGGCGTTGACGCATAACGAGGAAATGCCGAAAGGGGCGGATGGAGTCGGGGCGGGAACCGCGTTGTACTGTGCCGATAACGCCATTGGCAGTGCCGGTCATCATCGAACACCATTGTCTGCAAAGCGTGGATTGGCGTTGGTGGTGTTCGGGGTGACTCCGTTGGCCATCTCATTTTTGCAGGGCCTGCTAACGCTTTCTTTTGCGCAAGTGGCCTGGTTGTTTAGCACATACTTTTGCGTGATGTGGGGATGGATCATCAGTTTGTTGGCGGCGTGGCGCAGCGAGATATGGAAGAAAGGGCTTTTATGTTCGGTATTCACATGTTCTGTTGGAATCGCCATGCTCTTTATCTGGAAGGCCATACCGTGGGTTGCCGGCATTGAAGCCTGGATTGAACTCGGGAATCCCGTCATCCGCCTCGTTGGTTGGATCTTCGGCGTGGGAGCATTGGAGGAGTTATGCAAAGCCGCCCCCTTGCTACTTTTCTGTTTAGGTCCGGGAATTATCCGGTCCCGTAACGATGGATTGCTTTTGGGCCTGCTTTCGGGGCTCGGGTTTGCCGTGAATGAGGGTGTAAACTATACCATGCGCTATTGGTCTGCGGCGGTCGGAATTGGCGCTGAACGCATCCAACAGTGTGTAGAGGCTGCATCAAACTGGGCTGGAATGTTGAATCAAGAGGCGTTTGAAGCGCGTCTCAGTGAGATGTTGCCCTCGCTTTTTGAACAGTATGGGGAACTTGTCGCGGCGCAGTTGATCCGTTTCATGGCGCTGCCACTCCTTCATGCCGCGTGGGCCGCGTTGGTTGGATACGCTATCGCGATATCGCTTATCCAGCGCAGATGGGGAGTGATGTGGTTGGGTCTTGGAATCGCCGCCGTTTTGCACGGCGCCTATAATTTCTTCAGTGGCAGTATTTATGGTGTCGGAATAGCGGGCACGTCTCTGGGCATTCCAATGCTGCTCTATGCTCGCAATCATGTGCATGCCGGGAAGGAGATATATGGCTGAACAATTTTTCATCCGATGGAAATCTGTGGTTACCGGTCCGTTTACCAATGAAGCAGTCAGGGATATGATCCGTGATGGCAAGGTTTCAAAGCATCATCAGGTTTCATCAGACCAGGTGACATGGACGTCAATTCATGGATCCGATGAGTTTGGCGGGATGTGCCGCGTTGAGGTCCGCAGAGTCCGGCTGACGACGAGTGGGGTCGGGGCCTCGGTCGGTTCAACTGGGACAGGTACAAGCGTCTATGATGGCGAGTTCGGCATGGATCAGCCTCCAGAGGCCAATGACGACACCCCGTCACCCGAGGCAAAGCGAGTGGTGAAAATCAGGGAAGATGGGCTGTTGCTTAATGAAGACAGGTGGTATTATGTAGACAATGGCGCTTCCGAGGGCCCCATCTTTAAGAAGCAAATCCGATCGATGGTGGATAGTGGAGCCATTGAATTCAACAGCCCCATCTGTCGCGAAGGAGAACAAACGTGGCGCAAAGCCGGTGAAGTCTTCCCGGATTTTTGGAATGCGCGCTCCTCCGATGAGCAATCGCCCCACTCCATGAGGGGACAGCCAAAACGATCGGCTTATGGTCCTTATGGCGGATTTTGGCTACGTTTTTTTGCCTACTTAATCGACGCATTTATTATTCAGTTTGCGGTCGGTCTTGTAGTTGGCTTCATAATAGGGGCAAACGGCGCCGCAATTAATGCGTCTATGATAATAGTGATTCAACTGTTGATCATGCTGATCAGTTGGATATATTTTGCGGGCGGGGAATCGGGAGAATCCCAGGCCACTATCGGAAAGCGGGCTATGGGCCTCATAGTCACCGATCTGAATGGGGAGCGGATCACATTTTGGCATGCATCTGGTCGTTACTTTAGCAAAATTCTATCCAGCTTGTTTTTCAATATCGGCTACCTGATGGTGGCGTTTACCGAAAAGAAGCAGGGGCTGCACGACATGATGGCGGGTACATTGGTTATTCGGCAATAGGTTGTGCGGCGAAACTCGGTTGTAATTTAAAGGAGATAATCATGACAGAAATTGTTCCCGAAAAGCTGGTGCGGATATTGGACTGGCGGAAGTATGATGTGGAACAGCGCATCGGGTTTCCGGGGGGGAAATACACCGATGTGAACAATTGGCTCACTCTTGCTCTGGGACTATTGTTGACGGTGGTGTTCTATGGCATTTTGACTACGTCTGGAGCGGTAGTCCGGGAGACGCAAGCCGCCCAGCTTTTCCTAGAGCGTGGTCCAACCCCCTATATTATCACGTTTTTCTCGTTGTGGTGCCTGGCCATCCTCTTTATCAAGTGGCGTAAACTGGTGTTTCAGCAAAAGGCCCTTAGCCTGACCGTCATTCCGCACTCCCATGACTTTTCTCTGGCCCCCGCAACGGCCAAGGAGGTGCTGGATCGGATGTACGGCCTGGTGGATGATCCCAAGCATTTTGTCCTGTTTAGCCGTATCGAACGGGCCCTGCTCAACTTGCACAACATCGGGATGATTTCGGATGTTTCGGAGATGTTGCGCGCGCAAGCTGAGAACGATGAAGACCAAATGGAGTCCAGCTATGCCCTGTTGCGGGGATTAATTTGGGGAATTCCGATCCTGGGGTTCATCGGCACTGTCATGGGCCTTTCGCAAGCTATTGGACGGTTTGGATCCGTGTTGAGCGCCGGAGATGTCATTGACTCGCTCAAGACCTCTTTGCAGGGCGTCACCAGCGGGTTGGCGGTTGCATTCGACACGACTTTTGTCGCTTTGATTGCAGCCTTGATAATCCAACTGTTGCTGACGGCGCTTAAAAAGAAAGAGGAAAGCTTTTTGGATGACTCCAAAGACTATTGCCATCGACACATCATCAGCAAACTCCGCTTAAGCCATTTGATCGATACGGGGCCAGAGGGTGCTGACCTGGGGGCTTCATGAGTCGAAGAAGAAAAGTGGGGACTTCCCCCATCTCCCTGTTTTCATTCCAGGACCTCATCACCTCTTTGTCGGGTATCCTGATCCTGCTGGTTTTGATAATGTCCGTGCAGATTGCCATTCAGGGCGAGGTCACTAAACCGCCCCCTGTGATGGATAATCACCTTCAGGAACGCCTCGCCGATTTACGGGAACAGGCCAAGTCGCTTCGGCGCCAGCTTGATGAATTGCGGGAACTCTATCGTAGTCAAGGGACGAATGATGCCGTTGCCACGGCGCGTGTCAACATTCAGGCCGAAAGAGAGCATGATGAATTGCGGGATGCCATTGAAAAATCGCAAAATAACTTGACTGCATTGGAAAAACAACTTGAACGGGCACGCGCAAAAGAGACAGAGGCCCGTAATAAGACAATCTCACTGAAAACAGAAATAGACAAGCTTCGCGCCGCCCAGGCGGAAGCGTTGCAAAAAAATAGAATGTTTGTAATCCCGGAACCGGGAGCGCCAAAGACGGCGGTGATAGTTGAGTGCTCCGGGGAAACCGTGCGGGCAGGCTATATTGACCGTGCCACGCCGCCCGTGTCTTTTGTCGCAGGGGAAGCGATGGAATCGGAATTTCGCCAGTATCTTGATCGCCTATCAAGTTCCAGCGAATATCTTGTATTCATGGTGAAGCCCTCGGGCGTTAATGTTTTCTACAAGCTCAAAAACGTAGCCATTGAAAATAATTTTGATGTTGGCTATGACGCTTTGGAAGAAGAGCGATCCATTGCGCTGGGGGCTGAGGCGATATGAGAAGGCGAAGCAGCGGTGACATAAGCAGTTTCGACCTGTTGCTGGATACAATGTGCAACACCTTCGGGGGGATTGTGTTCATTGCCCTGTTGCTGGCGATCCTAGTGGGGGCTACAAATCGCAACGTCGAGGAACCTACACAAACGGAAGGACCATCGCTTTCTGAGGTTGAGGCGCTTGCAGAGGAAACCCGCTTGTCGGGAGATTGTGTTCAGTTGAGAAAAACCATACAGGCTCTTGATCCTCTGAGTGCGCCTGAAGCCAATCGCGACCTCGTCACGGTTCAACAGTTAGCTGAGTTGCTGTCGACGAATGTCTTGATGGCCTCGAAACAAGCTGAATTGACCGAGCAGCAACACCTCCTGGAACGGGAGATATACAGGTTCAGTGAATTGGCCCGGAATGCCACGGTGTCTGCTGTCGATCTACAGGAACAAATCCAGCGCCTTAAGGAAGATCTACGCCAACAGCGCGCCCGTGCAACAAAAAAAGTCAGGCTTCCCCGCATCCGTCCAAGGCCGGGCATGCGGGCCTGCTTCTTTGCCATTGCAGGGGGCCGGTTTTACTGTGTAAGTGATGTGACCCGGGCCAGTGCTTATGGCGACCGAGGTTATGATACACAAGATGTAATACTGGAGCAGGGGGCAGGCCAAGATATTGCAGAGATCATAAAGGGGGCCGGGCAACTGATTCAGCCGGGGTGCGAAAATCGTGGAAAATTGGCCGCAGCACTCCAGAACTGTGACACGGACAACGAGTTAATCCACTTCTGTGTGCGGCGTGATTCATTTGCAGAGTTCAACTACGTGAAAGAACTCTTCGTATCGCGGGGATTTTCCTACAACTGGGGCATCAACGACGGGGCTATACAGATCATTATTGTGACTGATGACCTTGAGGCTCAATAGCAGCTTGGCAGTTTTTGCGCAAAGAGTATAAGGGCCTGGACCGAAGCGTCGCTGTGGGCTCCGATTTTGTCAAACAGGTTTTTCGATTCACGCATGGCTGATTTATGGTTCGAATCGATTTTTGCAAGTTTGTCCTTGGTTGTCTGCCCGCTATCCTGCAAGATGCAGCAAGACCGGAGAACGTCGAACAGTAATTGGTGGGCTTGTTCGATTTGGCGCAGTATATGATCCTCTGAAGACCTGAGTACCGAGACTGTGCGTGCGTAATTCGCCCAAATATCTTTAGAGGACGAGTCCGATATTGCCGAAGCTTTGCCAGCGGAAATGTATGCGGACACAAGAGCGAGCGCCCCGTCTCGGGTGAGTCTAAGCAGATCAGCATCCGGAGTGTCCAGCAATTCTGCGCATGCCCGCAAATCGGAGTTGGAATTGTCTGTCGTGATGGCCCTGCTGACTTCCTGGCCTGTTTTTGCGGCCCACATGCTATATTTGGCAATCGAATAGGTCTTGTAAGCGTTATCGTCGATTTCTCCCAGAGCATCTATGGTTGCTCGCATAGATTGAACATCTATATCGCATGTGCGTGTGTCGGACAGGCTTTCCAGTATTGCAATCTGGGCCAACGCCATAAGCTGCATGTTTCTCGCGATGCGAATATATACGGTTAGATCCGGCAGGGTTCTGAGTCTGCGAAGGTCCGCCTCCACAACAGACAGATTGTTTTTGAGCTTGGCAGGATTGATCGTTGGTGGTGTGTTGTCCGAGGGGTCGGTCGGTGTGTTTGCGCTGCCTGAAGTACTTGACTCGAAGGGGGTAGTCACGGTCGGTAAATCAGAAGACGGGTCGCCCTCTTCACCTCCTGATGCCTGTATATTTGCTGACGTTGCTTCAGAAGCGTTTTCCGCTTCATCCGAAATCACATAGTTATTAACGACTCGGAATATGAAATAAAGACCAACAATGGTGAGGATAATAAGCAAAATGCGCGGGATCGACATGCCCACAGGATGGTTTGGACCCGCTTGTCCCCATAGGGGGGGCGGCGGCGGCGGCGGCCTATGGCCCATCGATTGATTGTCATTCCCCATGTGTATTTTCCTCTCTGCATTTTTTTGATGCCAAATGTCTGTATTCCACTGGATACAGGTTCACAAGCAGCAGCACGACGGGCGTGGCCGCCGCGGTTACGCCGGCGTGGGAACCCCGGGCGGACCCGACCCCGAAAACCAGAACGGAAAGAAGAAAAAACGGCCTCAACCTCATCGTACGGTCCTCCTGTTAGTCCAACAATGTTTCGGGAATTATGCAGCGCCTAAACGCAGACAGCAAGTCCTTATTGCATTCGAATCAATGTGGCCAGGCAATCCTGCAGTGAACAAACCGTTACCTTTTCTCCGAATGGATAGGAGGAATCCACCGGCGAAACAATGAGCACTTCATCCAGTTTCAGGTCTTCCTTTGCGGTCCAGAAGCCTTTTGTCACTTTCGGAGAAGAGGACGCCTTGCATTCGATGCCTATGCGTGATCGGCCCGTTTCCAGGACCATATCCATCTCCGCGCCATTCGATGTGCGGTAGAAGCCGTGGTGGACCGGTTCAGGAATAGCGGAGAGAATGTTTTCGATAACAAGCCCTTCCCATGAATCACCAAGAACCGGATGAGCGAACAAATCGTCCATGGTTTTGATGTTCAGCAGCGCATGAAGAATGCCGGTATCGCGAATGTATATTTTCGGTGATTTGATCAGCCGTTTTTTTACATTGGTGAGGAATGGCGGCAGCCTTCGCATCATGAATGCGCCGCAAAGCAAATCCAGGTAGTTGCGAATCGTTCCCGCGTGAAGACCCATTGAGCCGGCCAGTTTTTCCAGGTTCAGAAACTGGCCTTGATAATGGGCGCACATGGTCAGCAGACGCCCAACCGCTTCCGGCGGAATACTGCTTTTCAGCATGGGGATATCCCTTTCAAGAAACAACCGTATGAAATCCCTTCGCCAAGTAAAAGCAGCGGACTCTTTCGCAAGAAAGCTGCGGGGAAATCCGCCTTGGATCCATAGCTTCTGATGGTTCTCCGGAATCTCCTGAAGGGTAAAGGGCGCCAGCTCCAGATAGGCAATGCGGCCAGCCAATGTTTCCGAACTTTGCCGGATCAAATCGCGAGACGCTGAACCTAATAGTAGATACTGTCCGTTCGTTCCGGTTTGATCAATCAGGCCCCTCAACACGGAAAACAGTTCGGGTACGCGCTGAACCTCATCAATGCATACCAGTTTTCCCTGGTGCGATTTAAGAAAGGCCTCCGGGTCGCGCAGTTTATTCCTGTCAGAAGGCAGTTCAACATCCAGATAAACCGTATCCGGAAATTTCTTCAAGAGATGACGTGCCAGCGTTGATTTGCCGCATTGGCGCGGTCCCAGCAACGCCAGGGCCGGATTATTTGCCAGCCGTTCCTCGGCAATCGGCTCAATGGCACGACGGATATAACCATGTAAAACGTGATTCATATTCACAATTTACATGGTTGGTATGGCGAGTCAAGCAGTTTTTCAAAGGTTCCCCGGCGGCAAGCTGGACGCCCTGTTGAACCGGGTTCGTGCTGATATTGCAGCCGGGAGGGTCATTGTCCTCAATGACCAGCGTGCGCAGGGGGCGGTACAAGGCATTAGCGCCCGCCGTCCAGTCGCTGAGGGCCCGCCTTCATTTATTACGGCGTGCCTGGCAGCGACCCTCCCGCTTGAGTGTCAGCGTTGCGCATCAAGGGCGTTTTTCAGGATGGCGATGACTTCGGGCTGGAGCTGGGCGGCTTTTTCGTGGCGGTGGGCGACGGTGGCGCTGTAGAAGCGGGCGAGGG
>RZZM01000384.1 GCA_009929845.1 Spartobacteria bacterium | reverse complement strand
TGAAGAAATTCGTGCAACACGATTAGAAATATCACGAAAATGTGATTTTGACCCACACAAGCTGGTTTCTTATTACATCAAGCGGCAAAAGAAAAAAATGCCAACAAGTCAATCCAGCGTACACTCGACAAGCTCGCACCGCTGATTGAGACGTTCGATGAATAGAAATAGCATATTGACAACGGTATGACCATCGTTATACCATACGAACATGAAAACAGCTATATCAATTCCGGATCAGGTGTTCTCTCGAGCTGACAGGTTTGCGCGTCGTCGCAAGATGACCCGAAGCGCGCTATTTACACTGGCGGTAGATGAGTACATTCAGCAGCATCGACAGGACAATGTCACACAGAAACTGAACGAGGTCTACGCGAACGAGGAATCTTCGCTTGACCCGATTCTTAGCAAGCTGCAAACGCTTTCGCTACCTAAGGAGGATTGGTAGTGAAGCGCGGTGAAATCTGGTGGGCGTCCCTGCCCGAACCAACGGGTTCGGAGCCGGGATACAGGAGGCCTGTAATTATCATTCAGGCAGATGAATTTAATAAAAGCAATATCAATACGGTTGTGTGCGCCACCATCACATCCAATCTGGTCTTGGAAAACGCTCCAGGAAACCTCCGCCTTTCAGCCAGATCATCAGGTCTTCGCAAACCATCAATTGTAAATGTATCGCAATTGATTACAGTGGATAAACGTTTCCTGACGAAGAAAATCAAAGCCGTTAGTCAGCAGAATATGAACCAGATTGACGAAAGTCTCCGACTGGTGCTCAATCTATAAAACGTCGAACAAATCTGCTGGCGACCTTCGGTAGCGAGCCGTTTCCATCAGTGCTCTCCGCGGGTCAATCCGTGGCCTTTCGGCGTGGGAACACGATTTTTCGCACCCCGTTGAAAATTTAAAAAACTGCCAAAATAACACAAAAAACAAACGCACAATTTTACGCCGCAAGCGGCAAAATCACCCAAATATCGGCGCGAGGGTGTCTTTGTGGGTATCGAACCAAGTATAGAGGCTCGAAACGGTCGTTTTTACGTCCGTGGACGGCGCCCACCCGTAGCGGGCGGACACGCGTGTGTTATCGGAGACGTACATGCGCACATCCAATGGCGAGGTGTCCGGTTTTTCTGAAATTCCGGGCTGGCGACCGCTGATTTCGCTGCACATGCGGTTCAATTCGCGGATGGACACGGCATTCTCCAGCCCGCCCCCGACGTTGTAGATATCGCCTTTCCATCGTTCGCTGTCCTGTAACTGCAGAACCACCAGGTCACACAGGTCCTCCACATGCAGGACATCGCGGATTTGCTTGCCAAGGCCATCAAATCCGGTATAGCACAGCGGTTTGTCGTACAGGTAACCGGCCAACCAATAGGCGATGATGCCCTGGTCCACGCGGCCCATCTGCCAGGGCCCGGCCACCAGGCCACAGCGGTTAATCAGCACCGGAAGCCCGTAATTAAACGCGTATTCCTGCAGCAGCAGTTCCGCCGCGAGTTTTGTCGCGCCGTAAAACGACCGGGGCCCGGTCAGGGTGAATTCTTCGGCAATGCCCTGGCCAGAAACACCGGGCATGTCCTGGCGCTTCGACAACGCAAACCGGGTTTCCTGTTCCTCGAATGCCACCCCGTTCAATGCGGGTATGGGATAGACGCGTGATGTGCTCAGGAAAAGGACGGTGGCTCCGTGCTCACGGGCCTTTTCAAAGGTGTTGATGGAGCCGGTCAGATTGATATCGATGACCTCGCGCGGGGAGCCGGAGGCGCCCGCGTGTACGCTTGGTTCCGCGGCGCAGTCAATGAGCACGTCAAAGTGTCCGACTTTATCAAGGTGGGAAACCGTCCGAATATCCCCTTTCACAAACCGGACATCAGCGGCATTCAAGCGAGGCACGTTCAGCTCACTGCCTCGGCGCGAAAGGTTATCGAAGGCGGTGACCTCGCAATTTTTCCACACCTCGCGCGCGCGCATGGCGATATGGCTGCCGATGAATCCCGCCCCGCCTGTGATTAATATGTGTTTAAACAAAATTGCCTCCTAAAGAAAACACGCCCTAACAGGCGACTATCGGTCCACCCACTCGACCTTTACCTTGACTTCCAGGCTGCCCATCGTGGCCAGCGGAGATTCCTGGCCTACCCGGCAAGGGACCGTCGTAGTGGTCTTCATCTCGCGCTGCCGCCCCTGTTCGACCACCAGCGCCTCGACCACACAACGCAGGTCGACGGAACTTCCCATGACCGGGTCCACCAGTATAAAGACCTCCAACCGGCTGACACTGACGGATGCCGGCGGCGCGGGTTCGTCGCTTCCCTCTTCCGGCGGAGGGGCGGGCGTCGTGGACGTTTCCGTGTAGCGCAGGGTGATGATTTCTTCGGAGGAAACTGTTTCCACCGGCCCGGCCACCTGCAGGCCCGTGGATTGATCATAGGCTGTTATGGTCACCCGCATCGGCCAGGGCAGCGGTTCCGGTTCGTAGTCATCCTCCTGCGTCAAATCCAGATAAATTTCCGGGCGTATATGCATGCCGAAAGGGGGCCGGGCCCCGACCAGCGCGATGCACCCGAAAAACAGCGTCAGCGCGACAACCATATCGATGCGTTTCATTCGATGCCCTCCTCCACCGCAACCACATTCGTCTCAATGATCTCTTCGCCCGGCACATATACCGGTTTGAGGGGATTAAGGTCGGTGACATTCCGCTCAATAATGGAAAACCCGGCCACTGTCTTGCCCGACACGTTGATGATCACACCCTTTTGGGGGTAGTAGTATATTTTCATGCCGCCGCTGTCTTCGACATTATCCGGCACGCCATAGCGTCCCAGGGCCTTCAACCCCGGCGATCCGATACGGATGCCCGAGGCCAGGGGATAATTGAAATCCCCGAAGAAATTCAACTGCCAGGCCACATCCTGTTCATTCACCAGGCAGGAATAGTTGTGGGTGTTGGCCCACGACCATACATGGCCCTGGATTTCATCCGGCGGACCGATGGCTTCCAACAGCTCATCCGTGGTCGCGCCCAGCCGGAACGTGCCCCACCCCAGTCCTTCGCGCACCGCCTTCGGCGCTTCCTTTGTTACCCGAGCCGCCGCGTCTTTTGTATCCTCGGCAGTCAACTGCGCCAGACCCGTTTGCGACAAAAGCGCCAACATCATCCAAATCATCGTCCATCTTTTCATTTCTGATCTCCTGAAAACGTCCCAGTTTCCCCCATTCCCATGCGGTTTGCAATGCTCTTTATGCAATATTCACCAGCCAACGGGCAACCATTACTTGTCGAATCGCAAAAACCCCTATACATTGGCATGATGCATATTGAATTTGAAACATTTAAACGCCCGGTATTCGGCTCGGACTACCATGTCTCCTGCACCCGGCGACTCGACGACCACAGCCGAACCGTGACCATGGTTCTAGACACCATCGGCCACCACCCCATTCGTCATGTACGGCGTTTTTTGAGGTCGGTCCGGGCTGATGCCGCCCGGATTTGCGCCGACGAGTCGCACGGCAATCTCGAGGACATGGACCAGGCCCTGACGGAGCGGATTCTTGCGCACAACGAGTACATCTGGCGCAACAACCCTATGGAAAACTCCCGGCCGGCCGGCTTCTGCCTGGCCACGGCGGTAGGCTTTGGAAACACGCTGCGCTGCAAGTGGCTGGGCGACTGCCGCGTGTACCATCTCCGCCCAGACCCAACCCCCGGCAATCCACCCGCCGTGACCCTGCTGTCCACCGATCACAACCGCCTGTACGAACTGGTCGCCACCGAGGGAACCTACACCTTCCTCAAGAATGAAATGACCGAAATGAGCCGGTCCCTCACCCTTTACTGGGGCAAGCCCGAACAGCCGCTCATCGAAAACATCCTCACGCAACAGCAACAGGCCACCATCGAAATGCAGCCCCGCGACTGCGTTGTGCTGCTCACCGACGGCGGCTTCCTGCCCCTGGTCCGCTCCGCCATGGAACGGTCACATTTTAAACTCACTAAAGAGCAGTTTCGGCTTGAAGACATCCTTGCCACCTTCATTGACAAGGAGCAATTCTTTCAGGCGGACGCCGCCGCCGACCGCTGGCGCGAGATCGTCCCGGCGATAATGCGCTCCATCGAAAAAATCACCAACCGGAAATCCCGGTACAAAGACGACATTGCCGCGGTTACGCTGCGCGCCACCTGAGGCCCCTTCCGCCATGAACACACCGCCCTCATTACCGCCCGACTACCATACACACTGCGCGTTGTGCAAGCACGCCACCGGACGATTGTCCGACTATGTCCAGGCCGCCCTCCAGAAAGGGTTGACGGCCATAGCCTGCACGGACCACAACCCGGCGCCCGACACCTTCGACACCCGCCACCGCATGTTGCCGCCTGAATTTGAGACCTACCGGGCATGGTA
>RZZM01000383.1 GCA_009929845.1 Spartobacteria bacterium | reverse complement strand
GTTGACTTGACACCTTGAATCATCCCGTCGCTGGGGACCCGCCTTTGTACCAAAAATGGTAACTTCTCAAGAACCTTTTTTTAACCACGGATGAGCGCGGATGAGCGCGGATAAATAACGGGTCGATTTGATTTTTTGATCACGAATTTCACGAATTTTCCCGAATTTTTTCGTTTTTTGGGTAAAAATGGCCACAGAAGGCACAAAAAACACAAAATTTATGTGAATTATGCGCCTTTTGTGGCGATTTTTGACTAAACATTTTTTTTAGCCACGGATAAACGCGGATAAACGCGGATTTGTCAAGACGGAGGAACGTAGGCGGATAAAAACCGGGGACTGAACCGCCAGAACGAGCATTTTGGCCGAAAAATGGCAATTTTCACGTTCTCTGTCCCCGTATTTTTCTTCCGGCTCACCTGTGCGAGGCCCGCTGCGGGGCTTGCGTACGAGTGAAGCCGATGGTCCGGTTTTGATCTGGCGTCAGCAACGAAAAACTCGCAGTCCAAGGGCACCCAGGGCAACGAGCATGAGGCCGAGCGTCGTGGGTTCAGGGATGATTTGCCATTGGAAGTTATCGAGCCCATAAGACGGCATGTTGAAGGGGGTTTGGAAGCTCATACCCGTGAGGAATGCTCCTGGATTCAGAGGAGTATCTGTGACGATGGGTTGAGCATCCACCGTGAATCCGTATGTCTGACTGTCTAGGTCTATTGTGAGGGCATATGTTGCGGATTGATTCAGCAGCCAGTTTGACACACCTGTGCCCCCATTCAGGGGGTCGCTGATATTAAGCGTGCCGTCATCCAGGTAACTTATAATTACCTCTTGAGCTGGGCGACTCATGCCGTCGTTGATGAACATCACGGATGTTTGCAACTGACCTTGACTGGAATCAACGGTAACAAGGGCGTATTCCCATCTGAAGATGTGAATACCCGTTGTGTAAACATCGGATGGGACAAAGCCCATTCCACCGCTAGTAGAGTCGAGTAAAGCTACCTGCGAGGAGAAGTCAGCCACTCCCGTGGCGATGTCCCAACTTCCTGAAATACCCGTCGGTTGATTAACGCTTGAACCGGTGACCGGCGGAGAGCCTGCGACATGGGGAGGATTCTCGAAATCCACGTCGAAAATGATATCGGAATAGACGATTGCCGCCCCTGCTCCGAGCGCAAGGGCAATAAGGGGAATTAGATATTTGCGCATCATTGCTGACTCCATGACAAGGCGTTAGTAGGAGCATACACCCGATAGGACCTGGATGTAGCGCCAATCCAGGCAAAACCGTTGGTGTCAGTGGAAACGGTGACGTATGAAGACGTGGGAACCCAGTCGCGCAACGTCATACTTATCCAGGGGGTCTGTACCCAGTTGCTGATCGATGAAGACTCATGGTCGTTGACCGCAAGAAGTGCTCCCGATCTTGTCGACGCGCCAGCTCGCTGGGCAATGAATAGGTCGGCTTTCGTGGCCGCGTTGCTCACGAGGTAACTCTGCTGCCCACCAAGGATGTTCTTCCGAATCCAAAGCTGCCGGTCCAGTTCCGGTTTCAGCGGCTCGCCGGAATAGCCCTGGTAAAGGTTGGTGCCTGTGGTGACCCCATCGTGATAGGGCTTGTCGTAATAGTCATGCCAGTAGATAGAGGGCAGGGCCTCGCTGAAGGTGACCACGGAGTAAGCCATGCCTTTGTCGCGAATGATACCCCGGCTGGTAATTTCGGGCTCACCTGTCTTCCCGGGCGCGTAGGTGTCGTGGTTTTCGCAGTAGGCTATGGCGTGCGAAGGACAGAGCCAGGCAAAGGAGTTGGTTAACTGGCTGATGTCGAAATTGAAGGTGTTGGTGTAGCACATCGTGTAGAGCAGATCGCGCCCAAACCAATCCCATATCGCCCCTCTTTTCCCAGTGAGTTCGAGCCACTCCTGCATTTCCACCGGTGTGGCAAGTCTCCAATACTCAAACGCGGCAAATTTCCCTCGCATGGCCGGATAATTCATCCATTCATAAACCACCCAAGGCTCCATTCGTTGGGTGAGGTCGAAGCGAAATCCTCCGACGTTGAGGTTTGTACTGAGCCAGTGACCCCACTCTTTTAGTCCGCCCCGCATGTGGGGCACGAGTTGGTCAACGTCAAAATAGTTGGAGCCGAAGTCATCCGTCTGGTGGTATGGCTTCAGCTCATCGTTATGACCTTCCGGAGATGGATGAAAGTCATTCGTTCCCTTTTCGAAGGTTCCGTGCGGATATGTGAACGTCTTGGAGCCTCCGTCTTGTCGCATGTGGTTCATGACGATGTCAACCACCGGCAAGAGATTGGTCGCATTCAGCTTCCCAACCACATTGGTGAGTTCATAAAAGTCACCAAAACGTGTCCAGAATTCTCCAAATTCGTTGGTATAGATGCCCAAGTCATAGTGATCTTTTGGATCGTAACCCATAGAAAATACACCTGATTCGCCTTTGGTAGGAACAGGAAGATATACATGAGTAAAACCCGAATCGGTGATATCTGAAATGTTCGTGGCGATGTTGTTATACCATTCGCCATTGCCCGGCTCGGTGAGATTCTCGTCCGGGCGTCCAGCGTTCCAGAAAAACGCCTGGAGCATCACGTCGTCAGGGTCGAAGCCGGGATAGGCGCTCTCGGGGAGGGTCTGTTCGGGTCCGGAAAGCCGTACGTCCGCGCCGACTAAGGTTACAGCGCTGAACCCGGAGCCCGATACGCTTTTCCCATAGACTTCCTCGGAAACGTATCGCTCGTTGGAACCGTTTATTCCGCCAGCAAAAAATGCAACGACCTTGATGGTGTCACCCGGTGAAACACTCAGATTGGTGAGCGCAAGCGTAGCCTCTATGCCCGCATGGGCGCTGAAGGTATCGCCGGAATAGTCGCGTGCCCACTGTGAAATGGGGCTTGGCCCTGAATCGGTGAAGCCGGGGAAGTCAGCGTTGTCGCTCAAGCGATAGACTCCCTGACCGGTGTTGTTCGTGGTGTCGCCGGATATGAAATTGAAGTTGTCGTAGTTCTGGCCATCTCCGTAGCGGCCACCCAGCAGCAGGCCTACACTCGGTGTGAACTGTCCTGCGGGGAAGTGCCAGTTGCGAGCGCGGCAGAATCCGTATGGGGCCGTCGCGGTGCTGAGGTGCTGAAGGTTGGTTTCCCCTCCGGTTCCGGTGTCGATGAGCATGACGAAGACGTTTGCCTCGTCCAGCTTGATGCCGGATATGCCGATGTATAGGTTGTCCATGTCATTGTTGAAGTAGATTCCGCCGCTAAAATAGGGTTCCCCGTTTATCTCGCCGAACCCATCAGATGCGTTGCTTGCAAGACCGAGGGGTCTGCCTGCCGCGTGGAAATCGAAGAACTCGGTCCCGTCGTCCGCGGATGCCGGGTTCCCGACGCTGACGGTCACAGATTTGAAAGCGCTGTGGATAAGGTCTCTTTCGGAGTCCTGTGGGTCATAGCCATAATAGAGTTCTTCAAGGTTGTCGAGGCCGTCGCCGTCCTCATCGGCGGTGGCGGCGATGTTAGTCAGGCCGCCGAAGAACTCGATCTCCCACCAGTCGGGCAGGCCGTTCGTGTTGGCGTCGGTTTCACGGACCTGCACGTTGTTGAACGCCACTTCAATACCGCTGAGCGCGTCCGTGAAGACGATGCCGATGCCTGTGCCGTCGAGCCACTGAGTCGCCACCGTCCAGTTCTGCGGGCTGAGCAGGGCGTCCACGAAGTCCGAATTCTGAATGACGATCTCGCGCGTCTGCTGGTCCTGCCAGATGTGCAGGTCGTAGACCGGCACATCGCCTTCCCAGTAGCCGATGAGTCCGTCCTGTAGTTCTTTGGGGAAGTTCTCCCAGTCCACGGGAAGGGGACCTTCCGTCTGTTCCCAGGGCTCCGTTCCCGGCAACGGCGGCAGGCCGCCGAATTGGATAGCCGTCAGACGGGAGAGCAGCGTTTCAAGAGCCGACTTGCCAACCATGCGTAACGTCTTCATGAACGCTCTTTTCACTTTGTGCACACCGGCTCAAGATGTCGAGGATGCATTCCTCTCCTTCTTAAACCGAACATTCAGCGTTTTATCCAAAGTTTATTTTTACGAGCCTTATACAGAAGACTACTACACTCACGAGGGACAGAGCAAGCATAAATTGTGAAAAAGGAACGGGGACAGAGAAAAGGCACGGGGACAGAGAACGAGAAAATCGCCGTTAAAACACAGAAAAAACGGTATTTTCGACCGTGTGCGTGCGCGGCTGTACTCCTGGAGATTTTTATCGAGTCATATCTCCATTCATACAAAGGCTCCGCGGAATTCAACCACCCGCTTCGCAGGGATAGGCGATGGGGAGCGTGCGATTAGGATGCGCGACGATTACCCAGGGCATCACGCATAATCCCAATGCGGGAAGAGGCTTGTTGTTCAGGC
>RZZM01000057.1 GCA_009929845.1 Spartobacteria bacterium | reverse complement strand
GCCGCTTCGGGCGCGCCGCCGTTGGTCCCGTGCTGGACATACAGCGTACGATCATTCCAGTCCCCGTGCAACGTTGCTCCCATCGTCCCTTCGTCAATCCACTGGAGCGCGCACCAGGCATCCGGACCGTTGTCCAGGGGAATCCCCGACACCTTGAATATCGAACCGCGCCGGTTGTCGCCCTCGTTGTTGGCCATGCCGTAGCCGATGCCCGCCGCATCGCTCAACACCGCCCCGTAGGGCTCGCCGCCGTTGGTGAACGAGTGCAAGATTGAAAACGCGCCGCCCAGAGAAAAGACCGTGCCGCGCGAGTGCGTGCCACCGAAGCGCGTGGTTCCCACGATCACATCGCCGATCGCGGACAGCGAGCCATACGGCAGCGCGCCGTCGCCGCCCTGACCTGAAAAGACATGCAGACTGGTCATGCCCGTTCCATTGGTGTTCAGGCAGAAGACCGCACCGGCCTTGGTCGCCGCGCCGCGCGCCGCGCCATACAATTTTCCGTTGTGCAGGATCACGCCACCCGACGGATTCGCGCCGTCATCATTGCCCGTGAAATGGTGCAACGTCGTGAAGGTATTCACCCCGCCCGCCCCGTGGCGAATCTCGAAGATCGTGCCCTTGCCATGCAGGCCGCCCTCGCTGGTTGTGCCATAAATATGGTCACCGGAAACCGTCAGGTTGCCCATCGGCTGCCGCCCGTCATCCCCGGCAAAGCGGTGCAGATTGGAGAATACGCCCGACTGCCAGTCGAAATGGAACACCGTCCCGTAGTTATTGATGCCGCCGCGCAAGGTGGTGCCGTAAATCCCGCTATGGGTGATCCCGCCCCAGGGGAAGGCGCCGCTGTAGGGCGCGGTCTCCGAAAAAACATGCTCGACACGGTACTGTGAACCGTCCGTCTTCACGGAGAACAGTACGCCCAGGTCATTGGAACCGCCGCGCGCCGTCACCCCGTACAGGCGTCCCGTGGCCGCAATGAAAACGGGCGCTCCCAGTGGAAAGCGCCCGTCCGTGCCATTAAATATATGAAGGGTCTCGAAGGATTCCGAGGCCATGTTGATTCGGAACAAGGTCCCGTTATTGCTGACGCCCCCATACGGGGTCATTCCGTACCACCAGCCGTCCCCGCTGTTTTTCTCCAGGTCGCCGCAGGGCCACTGACCTTCCTCCGCCGCGTATCCGAAGTAGTGAATATTACTGACCGCGCCCATGCACAACCCCGTCCAGAGTGATACTTGTAACAACATCAGGCCAAAAATTACGTTTGTCTTCTTCATCATGACACCTCGCGCTTTTGCTTGCAAAATGATATCTGTATCATAAAAATATGTTACCCATATCATTTTAGCAAGTCTTTTTTTGAAAAAAATGGGGAAATTTTTACCGGCGCAGGGCCAACGTCATATCGCGCATTTCCGTACGGCAGAACAGCAACGCGCCGAGGAGGTAGCTGAGCCCCCCCACCCCGATGCAGACCGCCACTACAATCATCTGGCTGATTTTTCCCGGCATTCGCCAAAGCAAGGATGATGGATATATCGCATGGTATACACAGTAAATCAGCAACCCCATAATCACGCCAACCAGTACGGCCCGTATGGCCGAATCACCGATTTTTCGCCAGCCCAGCGATCCCAACCGCCGTTGCAACACCACCGCAAGAACAACCGCATAGAACGTTTCCGCGATAACCGTGGCACATGCCAGACCGGCATGCTTCCAGTATACCGGTAGCGTAAAAACAAAAACCAGGTTCAACACGATATTCAATACGACGGTGATTACCCCGACTTTTACCGGCGTTAAGGTATCCTGCTGGCCGTAGAACGCCGGCACAAATATCTTCGCCAGACTGAACACCACCAACCCCGGGGCATAACACTGTAACGCCACCGCGGTTAACCACGTGGATTGATCTGTAAACTCCTTCCATTGAAAACACAGCCGGATGATCGGGAAGGCCAGCACAAACAATCCGATAGCCGCCGGAATCATGACAAACATCAGATTGCGAAGTGAGTGGTTCAAGGTCTCCCGCATCCCCGCCATATCTTCATCCGCGGCATGACTTGAAAAGGTGGGCAGCAGTACCGTGCCCAACGCTGTCGCGAATATACCCAACGGGAAATAGATCAAACGTTCACTGAAATACAACGATGCCGGCGCCCACTCGCCAATCCAACTGGCCAGCAAGCGATCGATCAATACATTAAACTGGGTAACCGCCAACCCCAGTGCGGCGGGTCCCATTAATTTCAGCATGTTGGCTACGCGGCGATCGTTCCATGCCCAGGAAAAATGGAAGCGGTATCCGAACCTAACCAACACGGGTAGCTGCGCGCCGAGTTGGACAACCCCCGCAATAAGTATAGCCCAGGCCACCGCGCGAATCCGGAGGTATGGTTCATCCGCCAGAAATGGAAATACCGCAAGAATGGTGATGATCCAAATGATGTTCAATAGACAGGGGGTGGCCGCCGGTATCGCAAAGTGCCGAAAGGAATTCAGGATCGCCATCGACAAGGCCGCCAAACATATGAAAATCATATACGGCAGCATGATCCGCAACAGCGGAAGTATAACCAGGGCCTTCTCTGACAACGTACCTATCCGCATCGCACCGCCAATGAGCACCCACCCGAGGACAACCAACCCCACTAACAAAACAGCCAGCATCGTAATGACTTTATACGCCATCTGCCAGGCGCCGGCATCCCCCTCTCTCTGGCGAACCGCAACAAAAACAGGAATGAAGGACGCCGACAACGCCCCTTCACCAAATAATCGACGGAAAAGATTTGGAATTGTAAACGCAACAACAAAGGCGGACATACAAATGGATGTCCCAAAAAAACCCGCCATAAGGACATCGCGAATAAATCCCAGTGCACGGCTGGACGAGGTAAAAATACTGATCAGGCCCGCTGCCCTTATGACTTTTCTTTGTTCCATTACCTTTTTTCAGTTTTCTCTTAATAACAACTCTCAGGCCGCTATCACGCCGCTATCATCCCCGCACATTACGCAGGTTTGTACGGATTAAACAGCATCTCTTCGCCATTGTTTGCGCATTTCTTTGCGATAGCGATTCTTTATACGTATCAGTCCGGGCAGATTGCGCCAGGTTTTCCGTTCATAGCGGTATACCGGAATCGGCGTCGCCAAAAACCGCTTTTTGTATTCATATTCGCCCGGCCCCATCATGATCCATGCCGGATGTTCCTCCTCCAGGAAATACCGCACCATCCAGAAGGCGATGTAAAAACCCGGGGAATATTTCTCCATCTCGCCGACACGCCGCGCCAGCAGGTCCAGGTTGTATGCGTGCTCCGTCATGTAGCCCATAATGCCCGCCAGGTCCGTGCCATCGCGTGTGCGCAACAGGAAACCGCGGTTCTTGCCCATCTCCTCCAGCGCCCGAAAAAAACGGACAAACGAACGCTTCAAACTCCCGCACCAGTCACTGTCCGGCCACTGCGTCCTGAACAACTCCACAAAAGCCAGGATTTCCTTTTCGGTCCGAACCGGCGCCACCGTGATATGCTCGCGCTCGTATACATTGTCCAGCCAGCGCAACTGCTTGCGCATTTTTTTTGACAAGGCCGCAAAATAGGCTTCCGTATTCCCGTAGGGTTGCAAGTCCAGCGCCCAGTTGGTGGTCGTCTGCACCCGCAGGTAGGTTCCGTCAATTTCTTCCAGACGCACCGCGCACGGTTCAAACCCCACCACATTGGTCCGGTATTTCCATTTTTTGCCGGGATAGAAGGCGTGCGGAATCCCCGCGGCATCCGCCCAGGACGGACTCCACAACATCCGCCGCATCACTTCCGGGAAATGCGGATCCCCGGCCAGCGCATCCGTCAATGCGTGCGCCAGCTCCTGCCGCCCGGCGCAATAGCCGGTCTGTACATCTATCTCACTCATAATGGGGTGGCGCGAAAACTATTGCTCAATGTTGCAAGCCGATAGGATGAACCGCACTCCAGCCCCAATTCAACGCAAAAGTGCCGCCGGACGACAAATAGATGACCCACCCACCGGCCGTAGTCGAGAAAACGCCAACATCCGTTACGCCATCTCCATCATAATCTCCAACCACCGCATACCTCAGCCCGGAAAAATGAACCATATCCGCCCCCCCGGCGGAATAATCAATGTAGAAATTGCTGCCATCACTGTGGGAGGCGTTAAACACGGCCACATCCGCATATCCGTCGCCGTCAAAATCGCCCGTGACCGGCGCCGCCTCGCTCCAGCCCCAACTGATCGCATTGCCGGAGAACAACTGCCCGTCACTGCTTTTGCGTATAAACCACTGGCCGGTCTCCGGCCAGTAGACCGCCACATCCGAACGGCCATCGCCATCGAAATCATTAGGCGCGGTGGACGGCATGGTGACAAACGCCGAGTTCTGGTAGGCCGTGTCCATGTCGATGCAGGCCCAGGCGCCGGGCACCGCCGTAAAGCTGGTGCGGTTCGTCTGGTCGCCGAGGCCAAGTTCATAATTTGTGTTGCGTCCCGTGCCCCTCATGCGTCCGTCCGTCCCGCGCACGAAGGTCTGGTCATACCCCGCGTACAGGTCCACGCATTGCCCCGACGTGCCGGGCACCGCCGTCAACCAGTCGCGCGAAACCGTGTCGCCGAATCCCAGTTGGCCGTAGCCGTTATGCCCACACCCGCACACCCGGCCATCGGCCTCAAGCACCATGGTATGCCGGTCGCCGCAGGCCACCCGCACCGCGCCCTTATATCCATTCGTGATCGGCGTCGGGCTCTCCCGCTGCACGCGGTCCCCGGTGCCCAGTTGCCCCAGGTTGTTTCGTCCGCAACTCGAGATCGCCCCGCCCGACGCCCAGAGCGCCAGATGATCGCCCCCGCAGCTCATGCCCACTATACGATCAAAATCGGCGGACACCTGAACCCACGATGACCGGTTGTCAGTATCGCCCTGCCCGAGTTGCCCGTATCCATTAAACCCCGCCACCCGCACTGTCCCGTCCGACAGGCGAACCGCCGAAAACGCCCCGCCACAGTCAATATCAACCGCATGCGCGTAATAGGTCACTTCCGGCAGAAAACGATGCGTGGTATCCTCCAGCCCCAGTTGGCCGCTGTCATTGCGTCCACACGCCCGCACAACCCCACGATCACTCAGGAAGAGCGAATGGTGATTCCCGGCGGCGATCGCAACAATATTGCTCAGGGTGGTTATCCTGTAAGGGGTAACCGCCTGGGGATACGAAGCGCCCACCCCCAACTGCCCATAGGTGTTGTCGCCACAGGCATACACATCCCCGTTAACCGTCAACATCAACGTATGACTCCGTCCGCAGGCCACGGCCTTGACCGTCTCCGCCATCAAAATATTCGGAACCGCCACGCGATGGGCCACCCTATCCAGCATTCCATGCTGACTGTCCGCATTAGCGCCGCAGAATCGAACCACATACGCTGACGACAAACACGCCGTAACCAGCACCAGCGAAATACAAAGAATCAATTCCTTCTTCATTTTTCCATCCTTTCCCATCTATAAAAACAACAGACCCATCCAAAATCACTCCAAAAACATGGCAGAATGCCCGATCAACCGCAAGCGCATACCGCGAAGGATTTTTTCACGCATCAGGGATGTGATCACGAATCGCACGAATTACGAAAAACAGGCCCAAAAACCAATTTTGGACGCATTTTTCGTATTTTTCATCAAAAATCGCCGTTTTTTACCATTTTTTACCCCATTTTCGCTCTTCCATCTGTGAAAACCGTAGCGTAGCGAAGATAGGCTTGAGGTACGAAAGCAACGAAGTGGCAATCTGTGAAATCTGTGGGCAACTCTCTTTTTTCTCTTTTCCCTGTTTTATTTCGCGCCGCCAATCCAGCCCAGGCGTTGACAGGCGCCATAGACCAGGTAGGCGCCGAGCAAAAGGATAAACACGGCGAACATCAGGCGCAAATACGGGCCCCTGATCCTGTTGGCCAGGCAGGATCCCATCCAAATGCCAATGAGCATCACGCATCCGATGATTACGCCGGCCCGGATATCCACATTGCCATGCCGATAGAACTCGATGGCCCCCGCGAGCCCAAGCGGCGGGAGCAGCAACACGAGGCTTGTGCCAACGGCCCGGTGTTCGGGGAACTTCGCCCAGTAGATCAGCAGGGGCACCACAATGACCCCGCCGCCAAGTCCAAAAAGCCCTCCGGCAACACCGGCCAGCAACCCGATTACAGCATATATCATCCATGGCGTCATAACTACTTTCCTTCTCCAACGTCTATTCGTCCGGGTTGAAAACCTGTGTGCGGAAAAAATCCACCAGCGCCTGCCGCCGCGCCCGGTCCTTGGTCTGATGCGGCAGCAGCTCGCCTTTGTTCCATTGCAACAGCGACATTTCGTACTCGACGGAACTCCCGTACCGGTTGTCCAGATACCAGGCGTACAGCAATCCGAAGAGCAGTCCTGCCGGCAAAAATCCTTCGCCCGCATTCAGGGTGATCCGGTAGACCAGTGGGTCCTTCTTGTCGGGTGCCATGCGCGCAAGTTTAAGGTAAGCGCGCAACTGCGCATCGTCCAGGCAGGTTCGGCGCTGCGCGGGCGCCAGCAAATGGATTTCATAACAGCTCGCGCCGTGCGTCGATATCGTCCTGTTCTTCACCCATGAGCGCGAGGTGATGTACTGGCCCAGGACCGCCTCCCCGAGGGCCACCGCCAAGTCCCCTTCGAGCTTCAGGGAATCTGACAAACGCTTTTCATGGATTTTCAGGCAGCGCTCCTCCATGTCATAATACCCCAGCACATTGTCCCACCGGGTACTCCGGTTCCACTTGTCCGCCGCCACGGCCTTTATCGCGTCAAAGTGGGCCAGATGCCCCGGTTTGATATCGCGGTTTTTCCAGCACAGGTCCAGCATGGTCTCCCGCAGGGACGCAGGCTGTATCCGCTTGTCCGCCAGGCCCGCCTCCATCATCCGGATGTAATCGCACAACACCGGCGAGCCCCCCACATGAAAGGCCAGCCCTTTGCGCTCCGTTTTCTTGTCCGATTTTCCGGCCGGACGTTTCAGGCTGCCAAGGTGTTCGTGCGCATACAGCAAGGTGCGCACGGCTTCAGTGAAATTATGCGGATCGTGGTGGATCACGCCGGGCCGTTCCAGGTGATTGAGCGAAAAAAGCGTCGCCTCCACCACGCAGAGGCCACTTTGCTCGACAGACTCCCGGTCCAGGTGAATGGGCCGCTTGCCCTCCAATGCGTAATTGCGCAAGATACTTCCGGGGATATGTTCGAGGTTGGCGGCCAGGATCACATCAAACAGGCCCGCCGTGCCGCCGGGTATATTGCGGTCGTAGGCCTCGATCAGTTCCGATACAAGATATCCGCGACCGGCGTTGGCGAATGAAATATCCGTCTCGCCTTCCTGTATCCAGAAGTTCGCGCCAAGAATCTTCAAGGCCTTGGTGTTGGCCCGCAGGGTCCGCGCGACCTCTTCCATCTGCAAGAGGGGAATCATGCTTGAATAGAGACTGCCGGGCGCGTAGATGATCAGGTCGGCCTGCGCAATGCGGGTCAGGACCTGCCGACTGACGGTCGGGGCGCCGGCGAATTCCGCCGCCAGCCATTCCACCGGAAAGCCCCGGCGCGCGGTCCCGGCCTTGCACTGCCCGTATACCTCGACCCCGTTGCCGTAGCGAAACTTCAGTTGCCCCGGAACTGCCGTTGCCGCGTGCAGATGCCCCGGCGTGACCCCGATCAGCCGGGCCATATGGTCGAGCCCTTTGCGCAGGGCATGGATGCCGGGCGACCGGTTCATCCTGCCGTTCGCCGCCCGGAAGATCGCCGCGGTCAGCAGCAGGTTCCCCAGGCAATGCCCGCCCGGCCGCACGGCCAGTCCCTTGTGGCCCGGCGCGATATAACGGCCCAGCTCCCGCAACCCCTGCTCCAGGCGGGACGGACACCTTTGCCGCAACCCCCTGGGAACCGCCAGGACCGGATTGCACAACGTCCGACGGTCATTCCACCCTTCCGGAAAACGATAATTAAACACCGCGTGAATGATCCGGATCACATCGCGCACCTGCTGTTCGTCGATCCGGTAGGCGCGCAGCAGGTTCTCCGAACGGATCAGGGACAGGCACGACTTGCGCAAATCCCCGATGCCGATCATCGGCAACTGGCGCACCAGTTTCCCGGTGGAGCCGCCGTCGTCGGTCGTGCACACCACTACATCCATTCGCGAAAATACACTCTTCAGCCCGTCAAACGGATCCTCCGGCCAGACGGCAAGCTGACTGTTTCCGCCCACCACGGTGGACATCCCCGTGCCGCCGCCCAAAACCACCACACGGGTCTCCCGCGGATTGAAACTGCGTATGCGCGAAAGCGTCTCCACGCCCAGCACATCACGCCGCGCGGAACCGCCGTTGAGTACCCCCTCCAGGATGTCCTGAATGTCCCGCCAGGTGGTATTCGGTTTTTTTGCTGTCCTGTAATGCATGGCGCCTCGGCCTGTTTTTTTTTAGCCTATGTTCTACCGCCTTTGAGTCTAACAACTCCCATCGCCGGATGACTACCATTTTCCACGGTAATTCCAAAGCTCGGGGCCGGTGGCCCGAGATGGCTACACCAAACGTATCGTTAAGCTGCAGCTCTACGACGATCAACCCACCCACAAAAAAATCCGTCAAAAACGGCCAAAAATGGCTATTTTGGCGGTTTTAAGCGCTCAAATGGCCCATTTTTCGGAATTTTTCACTGAAATCGGCCAATTTTCGCTATTTTCGGCGTGAAACGTGTGCGGCTCGCTGTGCGCGGCAGGTTAAATCTGTACAACAAACAGTAATGCCTTGCGCCATGCCCTGCGGACGCTGGTCATTGAGGACAATGACCCTCCCGGCGGATTGGACGCCGCATTCGCGGGTCGCTGTTTGGCCCGCCGTAATATATGAAGGCGGGTCCTCAGCGACTGGACGGCGGGCGTGGATGACGCCTGTACAACAACCATGCAACTGTGGCCGCAAGGGTTTTTTTAGAAATTGCGTGTTTTGTGGCCAAAAATGGGTTCTTCCGGATTTTTCGTGAGACATTTGAAGCATTATTAGCACCGGATAATGGCTGAATATCCTCAGAACTCCTTACCTTTTGGAATGTAAAGTGACACAGGGATTCGGAGGGCCCGGGGGCGCCGCGGGTTCTTTGGGGGAGACGGGGCACGGGTACAGGCCGGCTCGATGGGAATCTCCCTCCAGGAGTTATGTTTGTACAGCAAACCTGGATCAAAAACGGGGCCAGGCACGACCGATCCCCCATTGGCCATTATCGACGCCTATCGCGAACGTGGCGCGCGTCATCCTTCGGAATACTGAAACACCAGGCACCCGTCATTCCCGGCGCCAAAAAATGAATCCGGGTACACCGGGGAAAGGCAGCCGTTTACAATGCGATAGATCCGCTCCGAGGCCACACGCTTAGTGCCCGCATATTCCCTGTTGTCTTTCCGCAACGATTCCGCGGCATCATTAACCCTGTTTCCAGTCATCCTTCACGCTCCTTCACGCGCCGGGGATGTCGGCCCGGCGCCCGGTCTCTTTGCCTTTGTGTCTGCGTTTAAGATAAGCAGCTTTTAGACCATTTCAACCGACAGACTTCGTATTTTTTAGAGAATTACGTCATTTTGCCCGACTTTTCGGGAAAAACCGGGTTGTCATTCAGGCCGTACCGCCGGTATTTGGGCGGCGTTTCTCTCAAAAGTGAAAAGAGGACGTCTACTTCTTAAGGTATTCGTCGAGGTGGAACAACTGGTAGAGGACGATGGAAAAAATGGTTACGGTGGCCAACGGGGAGCCGAAGAGGGGCTGGCTCCAGTGCGGAAGCATAGCGTAAAGCGGGGCCAGGAATTCGGTGCTCAACCCGAAGATCAGGGAGATGCCCAGCACAAAAGACTTGCGCTGGTCCAGCGGCTCCGAAAAGCTTTCCTTGAAGCCCGCGCTGATCATCATGCTGATGGCGAAGATCATGCAGGCCCCCACCACCGGACGCGGCACCAGGGCGATGGCCGTGGACAGCTTCGGGAAAAAGCCGAGTATGGTAAAGAGCACGCCCGCGCATATCGCGATGGAGCGGCTGACCGCCCGGGTCGCGGCGGCCAACCCGACATTGCTCGAAGAGGTGTCCACCGCCAGGGCGCCCATCGCCCCGGCCATGGCCGTGGTAAAACCGTCGGCCACCAGCCCCTTGGCGATGGGTTTCATGTTCATTTCCTTGAGGTCCGGCTCGGATATCTTCTGCGCCGCCACCAGGTTGCCGAACGACTTGAGCGAACCGCACACCGCGATGATAAAAAACGGCAGCGCGATGTTCCACCGGAATGTAATGGCAAATAGACTGACGCCCCTGAACGGCTGGGCAAAAAACGGTTCGGTTTTGAGCAGCGCCATGTCTTTCATCACCTCCGGGGTGAACACCAGCGCGGCACACCACCCCACCGCAATGCCGATGAGCAGACAGTACAGCCGGACCACCCCCCGACCCCAAAGATTGCATCCCACCATGGTGAAGAGGGCGATCACCCCGACCGCAATCTCCTTCCAACTGATGCTGTCCCCCAAATACGCCTGCCCGAAAAAATTCGTCACGCTCACCGAGAGCACGTTAATCCCCACAAAGGTCACCACCAGCCCGACAATCAGGGGCGGGAAAAGAAATTTGAGTTTGCTGACCACATTGGCCAGCAGGATTTCGATAATGCCCGCGAAGATGATCATCCCGCGCATCAGCGGAAAGCCGCCCATCCACGCGGCCTGCATCGAGACGCTCAGATAGGACGGACCGCAGATATTCGGACACAGATAGCCCGATCCCATCCAGCGCCCCCGGTACGCCTGGATAACGCTTCCGATCCCCGCCGCCACCATGGTCAATGAAACCATCGCACTGGCCACCTGAATATCGCCGCCGACCTCCCGCACCAGGATGGCCGGAAAGGTTGCCGCCGTAAACATGATCATCATCTGCTGGATACTCAACAACAACAACGTCCCGAACGGAGGTCTGTCGTCCAGCTTGTACAATAATTGGTTTTGGTCGCTCATATTTATTTCATCCAGGAGGGTTTGGGCAGGGGCGCGGTCGCCCCCACATACAGGGTTTCGTCGCCCATGTTCACCTTTTTCATGTACAATCCCATCTTGTGGAGGTTCATCGACAACGGATCGCGCGTCAAGAGGATCACCCAGGTGCTGTCGGCATCCGCCAGCCGTGTAATCGCCTGCTTCAACGGGGTATGCCCGGCATCGTCCTCATACTCGAGGATATTGCGTGTGTACCCGGTGCGGAAGGTCGGCGCAATGACCGTATCGCCCTTCTCCGTCACAATAAACAGGGGCGATCCCAGCAGATTGTAGCGCGACAACGGATTCTTCAGCGTTGTGAGCGCCGCACGGCCCTCGCTTTCCAACAGGTCCGCGGCCCCCTCGACCGCCGATTTGACAAATTCACGTTCGCGGGGCAACTCCACCATGCCGATCCCCAGCAGCACCTGTGTCCCGTCCGGCAGCGTTACGATCCGGTTGCAGGACGACTTCCACGCCGGATACAGGCGGTTGGGGATATTCCACCAGTAATGAATCCATCCGTGCACGTTATCCGGGTCCGCCGCCGCAGCCGACGCCATGGTCAGCAGTTCGCGCCCCTCGGCGTCCACCACATCCGGCAGGGCCTGTCCGACCAATTCCGGAATCCCTCCGTGAAAAATACATGTGCCGTTCGTGGTATAGGCATACAAGTACGCATCCTTGTAATACCATCGCTTCCGATCGGTTTCAAAAGATTCGAACGCCGCCGCCCCTTCCTCCTTCAACTGCGCCTCCGCCTCCAGCAATATTCGCACGATCCGCCGCGTGTCCCGGTAGTCATACCGCTCGTGCAAATCGCGCTCCTCCGGCGTAACCTTCCCGCATCCCGCGCACAACCCGGCAATGCCCAGGCTTAACAAGAACACCGTCCAGTACCTGCACAGCAATACACCCATTCCGGTTCCTACTGTTTGTCGCCTCATATCGCGTTAATCTCCTGAAAGACTGGTCGACATTCTAAGCCACCCCGCCCGGCCTGGCAACAATCATTTTCCATCTAACGTACAGTTGGTGCAGGTGTCGGAAACAAGCGAGGCGCCCCACGTTCATTTTCTTATTCCCTGTAATTTCGAGCTTGCATGAATACAGAAATTTGACGACGATTTTGTAAACCGACCATAAAAATATTCATTATAGTGAATTTTTTCTATTATACACTTGCCTTCATTGTAAAATAGGTTTAAATATTCACTTAAATGAATATTCAGGAGTTGATTTTTTATGGATCAGGCAGAGCTTGGGCAGCAGATTGTAAGAAGGCGTGCTATTTTGGGGATTGCCCAAAAAACAGCGGCGGAGTTGACCGGTATTTCCGTGCATACACTGAGCAATATTGAATCAGGAAAGGGAAATCCGTCTATGCGGACAATCAGCCGGGTGGCGGACGCGTTGGGTTTGGAGTTGCGTCTTGATATCAAAAAGATGGTATGAGCGGGCGGAGGCAGTAGATGAGGAAAGGTGAAGTCAGGGTCCATGGTATTCCTGCCGGCGTGCTGGAAGAGACAGACAGGGGCTTTCGGTTCAGCTATGATCCGGAGTATGCCCGCAACGCAGAGTATCCGGCGGTCAGTTTAACGTTGCCCAAGCGTATAGATGAGCCGTACGAAGCGAAGAGCCTTTTCCCTTTTTTTGCCGGATTACTGTCAGAAGGCGCCGCAATGGAACTGCAGTGCCGACTGTTACATATTGATGAGCGTGATTTGTTTGGACGCTTGTTGAAGACGGCACAAGATGACGTGCCTGGTAATGTTACGGTGCATGAGATTACTGAGGGGACAGGGCAATGAAGGGTATATGTCACAGTTCCTTGAAGCCTGGCGCCCGGGAGGGCTATACATCCGCGGCCCGCAAGCGCCTGGCCGGTGGCCATCGGAAATTTCCCTTTCGCCTGGATTTTACGCGGCCGGATGTCATTGCTTTTCGTACAGACCATGTGGAGCACATGTCCATCTCAGGTGTTCAGGATAAAATATCACTCCGATTGGAGCGGGGCGGAAAATTGCGACCCACGGAAAAGGATGGGGAGTATATTCTTAAACCCGTGCCCTCGACGCCCCTGCCTTCTTTCCTGGCGGATGTCCCCGCGAATGAGCATGTGACGATGCAAATCGCCGATCAGCTTTTCGGTATCGTAACGCCGCCCAACGCCTGTGTTTTATTACTGGATGGCGAACCGGCGTATCTGGTGAAGCGGTTTGATCGGAACCAGGAGGGGGATAAAATTGCGCAGGAGGACTTCTGCCAGCTTTCAGGGCGCAGTCCGGACACGGGGCGGAATTATAAATATGATGGCAGTTACGAGGAAATGGCCTCTTTGCTCAGGAAGTATTGCGCCGCCTACAAAACGGAAGTCGAGAAGCTGTTTAGATTGATCTGTTTTAATTATGTCTTTTCAAATGGTGACGCGCATTTCAAGAATTTTTCGCTGGTCCAAACCGAACAGGGCGACTATATACTCAGTCCCGCTTATGATCTGCTGTGTACGTCGTTGCATTTACCGAACGAACCCAGGTTGGCCCTCGATTTGTTTGATGACTATGAAAGCGCTTTTTTCAGCGCGAACGGTTTTTATGGCGCCCCGGATTTCCTGGAACTGGCACGGAGGTTCGATATACCGGGTCCCCGGGCCGAAAATATTATGCGCTCGTTTGGCGCCCGGAAAAAAGAGGTCGGCGCCATTGTCGAACGTTCTTTTTTGAGTAACGGGGCGCGTGAGTTATATCACATCCGGTTTGCTGATCGACTGAGAGCAATGGCCGCTTTTTAGACAAGCTCTCTAAACTGCGAATGTTTGACCCATGCGTCAAAGAAAGTGAAAAGCGGGAGATGCTCACATCTTTTATAAATTTATCCAAAAAACAAATATTCACCTTGCAAATATGAAGTCAGACTTCATATTTACAATATGTACAAAAAACGAAATGCTCAATATTCTGTGATACAAGCCTTGCGGCAAATGCCTGCCGTGTGTCTGCTTGGTCCACGCCAATGCGGGAAATCCACATTGGTGCGAACGCTGGTATCGCATCAACCAACGCCATACGTCTATTTGGATTTAGAACGTCCATCCGATCTGGCCAAAATGACTGATCCGGAACAGTTTCTGAGTCTGCATCGTAAAAAGCCCGAAAATGTATCTGCGGGATAGCAGTATCCTTCATACCCTGCTTAACATTCGTACGATGGATGAACTCATGGGCCATCCTGTTCTGGGGGCCTCATGGGAGGGTTTTTGTATTGAAACCATCCTCGCGAATACCCACCGGGATGTTGATGCCTATTTTTACCGAACCGCCGCCGGCACAGAAATTGATCTGCTCCTTGTTCGAGGAACCGAACGCATAGCGATCGAGTTCAAAACCTCCTCCGCGGCAAAAAAGTTTCCAATGATTGGAAAAATCAGCGAAAAAGTTTCCAATGATTGGAAAAATCGAAAAAAAAGTTTCCAATGATTGGAAAAATCGAAAAAAAAGTTTCCAATGATTGGAAACTTTTCAGGCAGGCCGGATTGGAGCAAATGAATGAATGCAGGACGTATTGAGGAGCGCCGCGAGCAACTGAAGAGGGCGCGCGGCAAGCAAATACTGCTGGTGGCGGGGCTGTTGCTGGGGTTGGCCCTGGTGGCGGGGATTATCATCGATGCGCGGACGATCGAACGTCGGCGCCGGTCCCCCGGCAACGACAGCGCGACGGAAGTACAGAACATCATCCTGGATATGGACAGCGCCCCCTATGTGGACCCCGACCGGTTGTTCTCGATCACTGCGCCGGCCGGCTGGACAGTAACGCAACAACCGGAGGGCACCCCCTACAATGTCACCTTCCGGAGCCGGAACGGCCCCGAAATAAGCATTGTGGCCACGCGGGTTGATTACAACAATTTCACGCGTCTCAAGAAAGATATCAAGAGCATCGAACAACAGCAGGGCATCAATGCCCACATCGAGGAGCCGGGCTTCATCGGACGCGAGGCCATCCGGCGCACCATGGGGCTGCATCATTCAAAGGTAGTCACCTACGACTTTATTGAAGACCATGTCGCCCACCACATCCAGGTCAGCATCCCCCACAGCCTGACCAACCGGTACGAACCCGTGCTCATGGACATTATCGAAACCTATGAGCCCCTGCCTTCCGAATAAGGAAGCGCAATCCCCGGAGCCCCATGACCAAAAAATCCCTGGCATCCCAGGCCGACGTTCATAAACTCTACGAGGCCTCCGTACAAAACCCGACCGAGGCCGTTGCGTTTATCAACCGCATGTACCGGAGGCGCAACGGACATGCCCCGCGCCTGTTTATGGAGGATTTCTGCGGCACGGCGACATTGAGTTGCTCGTGGGTCCGGGCTCACCCCGAAAACCACGCCTGGGGCGTGGATATCGACCGGCCCACCCTGGACTGGTGCCGTGCGCACAACCTGCCCGCCCTGGGTGACCAGGCCGACCGCCTGCACCTGATCTGTGAAGATGTTACGCGGGTCCGGGAACCCTCGGTGGATGTCCGCGGCGCGTTCAACTTTTCGTATTTCATTTTCAAGTCACGCCCACAACTGCGCGCGTACTTCGAGACGGTCTGCCGCAGCCTGCGTCCCGGCGGGCTGTTCCTCTGCGACCTCTTCGGCGGGCATGCGGCCATGCAGACGACCATCGAGGAGCGCAAGGTGGCCGCCTCGCGGCACGCCGACGGTTCGCGCGTTCCGGCCTTCACCTATCAATGGGAGCACGCGCACTTCAATGTGATCAACCACGACATTACCTGCCATATTCATTTTGCCTTCAGGGACGGCTCGCGCATCAGCAAGGCCTTTACTTATAACTGGCGTCTCTGGACTTTGCCGGAACTCCGGGAGCTGCTGATCGAGGCGGGGTTCGACGAGACCGGGGTGTATATTCACGGGTGGACCCCGGAGGGGGAATCGGATGACACCTATCGGCTGCGCACACGGTACGAAAACGAAGACGGATGGCTCGCGTATATCGCCGGGTGGAAACGCCGCGACTGAGGTCCGACCAATCTCAGAACTCCTTGCCTCGTGGAAGTTAACGTGACACCAGGGATTCGGAGGGCGGTGACCATAGAGCCCCGGGGCGCCGCGGGTTCTTTGGATGAGATTGGGCACGGGTACATGCCGTCTCGATAGGAATCTCGCCCTCCAGGGGTTACCTGTTGCACAATATATCTGGAGGGCGGCTACTCCGTAGAGCCCGGTGCACCGCAGGCTCTTTGGATAAGATTGGGTGCGGGTACATGTTGGCTCGATAGGAATCTCGCCCTCCAGGGGTTACTTGTGTGCACCACGGGTTCTTTGGGGTAGAGGGGGCACGGGTACAAGCCGGCTCGATGGGAATCTCGCCCTCCAAAGGTTACTTGTTGTGCGATATATCTGGAGGGCGGCTACTCTGTAGAGCCCGGTGCACCGCAGGCTCTTTGGATAAGATTGGGTGCGCGTACATGCCGGCTCGATGGGAATCTCGCCCTCCAGGGGTTACTTGTTGTGCGATATATCTGGAGGGCGGCTACTCCGTAGAGCCCGGTGCACCGCGGGTTCTTTGGATAAGATTGGGTGCGTGTACATGCCGGCTCGATGGGAATCTCGCCCTCCAGGGGTTACCTGTGTGCACCGCGGGCTCTTTGGATGAGATTGGGCACGGGTACATGCCGGCTCGATGGGAATCAAGGATTTCTAACCTTCAAGGAAACGTCCGCCGCGATGGGGTGTTGGATGTCCGTCCCGGATGGTCGGGACGCCATTGACGAGGAGGTGGCGTATCCCGGTGGCGTATTGATGCGGATGGGCATAGGTGGCCTGGTCCCGCAGCGCTTCGGGATCAATCACGACCAGATCGGCGAAACGTCCCGTCGCGATTACCCCCCGGTCCCGAATGCCGAAGTGCTCGGCGGGCAGGGCGGTCATTTTGCGCACCGCCTCGGCCACGGAAACGGTTTTGTGGTCCAGCGCGGCGCGCAGAAAACGGGCATGGGCGCCGTAGGCCCGAGGGTGAGGATGGTCGTGACTCAGGGGCCCCTCAATCGCCCGGATGGAGGCGTCTGAACCAATCATGACATAGGGTTCGGCGAGGATGCGCCACATGTTCTCCTCGCTCATGCCAAAGAAAATGCCGCCGGTCTGCAAGGCGTCCAGGTCCAACAGATGGAGCACGGTTTCGGCGGGAGACCGCCCGAGGTCGCGGGCAGTCCGGGAGAGTGTCCAGCCGCGATACCGGCAGGTGTCCGGATGGGCTGTATTGCCGATCATGATGGCGTCCCAGTCCTCCGCGGTACGGTCCGCCGAGATTTCATCCATGATTTTTCGCGCGGCGGCCGGGTCGCGAACACGGGCCAGGATGGCCTCGCGCCCGCCTTCTTCGGCCCAGTCGGGGAAGAGGATATCCAGGTCGGTGCAGGAGGCTGTGTAGGGATAGCGGTCCGCCGCCACACGCAGGCCGTCGGCCTGGGCCTGCCGGATCAGGGCCAGCGCCTCGTCCAGTTTGTGCCAGTGGGCCCGTCCGGATGTTTTCAGGTGGGAAATTTGCACGGGCACACCGGTTGTCGCGCCCACGTGCAGGGTTTCGCTGATGGCCTCGATGAGGTGGCGTCCCTCGCTGCGCATGTGCGAGGTGTAGATGCCTCCGTGTTTTGCAACGACACGCGCCAGGCGTTGAATCTCCTCGGGCCCGGCGAACAATCCCGGCGGATAAGCCAGGCCGGAACTCAGTCCCCGGCCCCCTTCGTCCAGACTTTGTTCCAGCCACCGCGCCATGTCGTTGAGTTCGCCCGCCGCGGGCGGCCTGTTTTCGTATCCCATCGCACCCCCGCGCAATGTGTTGTGACCGATCAGCATATACACGTTGACCGCCGGACGGACCGAATCGAGCAGCGTACGATACTCCCCCACCGTGTGCCAGGTACCGGGATAGTCTTTATCCGCCCAGTCCGAGGGCATCCGCCACGCGCCAAACAGCGGCGCGCAGGACGCGCCGCAATTGCCGGTGACCTCCGTGGTCACCCCCTGGAAAAGCTTGCTGGGCGCGCCGGGTTCGATCAGCAGGTAGGCGTCGGAATGCGTATGCGCGTCGATGAAGCCCGGACACACCAGGCCGCCGTTGGCCGAAAGTGTCAGGCGGGACTCCGCTTCCGACAAATCACCGACGGCGTCGATCCGGTCCCGGCGGATACCGACATCGCAACGAACAGGCTCCTTCCCACCTCCGTCATACACCAGGCCATGCTGTATAATCACATCAAACATGAAAACGTGTCCTGTGGAAATGCGTTGGCGGGCGGCTCATGCTCAACCCGCAGTGCGCATACGGGCGATATGGGGATAAAGCCGCGCGCCCGGACAGAGGGTTTGCGCCAGGTCGCAATGCCCGTACACCCGGTCGGCGGGGATGGGAAATACCTGGCGCAGGACGCCGACGAGGCCGTTCAAGCCGGTGAGTTGCTGCTCCGAAGGTTGCTGCCGCTCGAAATTACCCAAAAGCATGATGCCGACGTTCCCCGCATTGTGGTCCGAAACATGTGCGCCCTGATATTGAAGGGAGCGTCCTTCCCAGACACGTCCTGCCTGATCCACGATAAAATGATAAGCGATATCGCCGTACTTGCGTTTGCAGTGCCCGGCCTGGATATTCTGGATATCGGCCGCGATCTCGCCCTTCAGGCGGTGTTGGTTAAGATGCTGCCCCTCATGATGGACCGTCAACAACTTGTAGGGCGTGGCCGGTCTGAGCCGTGAACGGATGGGGTCTTCCCCCGCCCAGGCGGATTTGCGACAGAAATTGAGTTCCTTGACCAACGCCGCGTACAGGCGGGTCAGGTCCTTGCCCTTTGCATCAGACGCCGCAAACGCCCTGCCCGGCGCCGCCGCCATCGCCACGCCCCCCAGCAACAGCGCACGCACAAAGTCGCGCCGACTCCAACCTGTTTTCAGCTTTATACCATCCACACTCATATTCATAACGTAAGGATGCGCCATTAAACGGGAACACTTTTCTTTTTTCAAGTAGAAATTTATACAGATCCGGCGGCAATGGCGCCCCCGTGTCAAATCGGTACTTCTTTCATATTCGCATCATTGCATTGGATCCGCTTCCTCTTCTTCTGACAACTCAAGGAGGCGGACATCCTCCAGGTCAACAGCCCGACCAGCAGCCCGCTTGGACGCAATTAGATCTTCTTTGGAGAGAATGTAGAACGCCTGTTTTTGATAGGTGACTGTCTTTTTATTCTGCCAAGCTTCATCAAAATGAATTCCCGGGGTTGCGGTCTGCACATCCAGCCGCACTCGATCTCGAAAGATGGTTATCTCGTTTGCCAGTAAATTCTCCACGTTGGTTAATGCCGCTGTGCCAAGACCGGCATCCAGCAAGGCATTGAGGAGTCGACTGACGTTTTCCGGGGTTGCTTCAATCAGGATGTCGAGATCAAATGTAGCGCGAGGCACTCCATGGAGAATAGAAGCAATGCCACCAATGACAACGTACTTGACCTCATGTTTTTGAAAGGACTTGAATACGTCCTGTAATCGATTGAGCATACTTCTTATCCTGTAGCGATGGCTGAATTGCGAGTGCCAGATCGGTGAATGCGCAAAGCATTTCTATCCGATCGGATATGCTGAGAGACCGGAACCAACGCGCCTTGGATTCCGGGGTCTCCTCATTACGGTCATGCGAGATTGAACCGATAGTCTTCATACAGTACAGAGTA
>RZZM01000382.1 GCA_009929845.1 Spartobacteria bacterium | reverse complement strand
GTCCAGTGGCCCCCAGGAAAAGGCGGATTTCCCTATCGCCCCAGCGGGCATTGAAATCACCCGCCACAATAATCGGTTTATGGCTGTCCTTGACCAGGGCATAGAGGTCGCTGAGCTGGTGCTGTCGGGTAATGAAGCGCAACGACAAATGAACAAGAAAAATACAGATGTCATCCAGTTCCAGCTCGATGACCAGGCGTTTGGTTCCGCGGTCGAAATAGTGAAACTTTTCGTTGCGGATGGAATTGCGCGTCAGGAAGGCGTTGCCCTGCTTGTTTAACAGCGGCAGGCGGAAGATCGGGTGTTTGGAGTATTTGGAGCGATAGGTATGGTAATGCCCGAGCGCACAGGCGATGGTCTCGGCCTGGTTGAGGCGGTTGGCGCGGAACGAGCCGGCGTCCACCTCGATCAACCCCACGATATCCGGATTCAATGGTTGCACGAAGCGGATAAGCTCCTGCAGATTTGAGTGCGTATTGCGAAAATAGCCGCTCCAGGGCATCTTGCAATCGCCGCCTGTTCCGTAGCGTATGTTGTATAAAATGAAGCGCATGCCCATAAGTATAGCACAGCCATTGCCCGATAATAAAATGCAAAGAATAAATTAAATCTTATTGCCGCGCCCATACGGATATGCTGTTTTATGTGCACGGTGATGACCGAGGAAGCGATATGCCGCATAAAATGTATACAGTAGAAGAAGTGGCGGAATACCTGCATATACCGCCCGAAGACATCCGGCGACTGGTTCGCGAGGATGCCATTCCCCATATTCAGCAGGGCGAGCGTTGCCTCTTTCAGCGCAAGGATGTGGATGCCTGGGCGACCAAACGCATTCTGGATTTTAAAGGAAACGATTTGGAGGACTACCACCGCATCACATCGGCCAAGGCCCACGATCTCTCCCGGCAACACGCGATCATCCCCGAATTGATGCGGGAAACCTACATTTCTCCCGAGCTGCATTCACGCACCGTGCCCTCCCTGTTGCGGGACATGACCGACCTGGCCGACCAGACCGGCCTGGTGGTTTTTTTGGATGATTTGCGTCAAAGCGTGATTGAACGCGAGAAACTTGGAACCACAGCGCTCACCGGCGGCTTTGCCATGCTCCACCCGCAACACCATGAGCCCTACATGTTCGAGGACTCGTTCGTCGTGCTGGGCCGGACCATTCAACCCATCCCTTTTCATTCGCCGGACGGTCGCACCACCGACCTTTTCTTCCTGATTTGCTGTCAGGATGACCGCATTCACCTGCATGTGCTCGCGCGCCTCTGCATGATGAGCCAGCAGACGTCCCTGATTTATGAACTGCGAGCCGCCGCCGACGGCGAGGAGATGTTCGCGGCGCTGTGCGCCGCCGAGCAGGAGATTATTCAGAAGCTGTAAATGGACCCCGCGCTACAGTATTTTGGATGGTGTGACGCCTGCGGCGTTGTGCATGCGCTGGGCACGGGCAACGCCCTCGTGCATGCCCGGCGCCTGATGGACGAACTGGCGACGACCCGCCGCATTGACTACCGGACCCCGGCGCACTCCGCTGACCCGCGCTTTTCCACGGCGTACCTTTTCGGCGCCGCGCGCGGACAGATGTTTGGCGTGCTTGAATGCCGCGATCAGGGCAATCAACCCCATTTTTTACACGCCTTCTCCAGCCAGTATAACGGCGTATGGCTGCTCGATGGATGGGTCCCGCCGGTTTTCTGTGTCGAGGCCTATGAGGCCATCATGGTTCCGGGCGATAAAGAGATTAAAAGGTTGGGCCGTGAGATAGATGCGTTGCCGTCCGGGGACCCCGCGCGAAACCTCCTGCGGCGCGAACGCAAACGCCTTTCGCAGCGCCTGATGAAAGAACTGCACAGCCTCTATACGCTTGTAAATTTTCGCGGGGAGACCCGCCCCCTGGGCGCTTTTTTTTCTGCCGTTCGGGGCGCGCCCACCGGCGCGGGAGACTGCTGCGCGCCGAAACTGCTCCAGTACGCCGCGCTTCATGCGCTGCGTCCGGTCGGACTGGCGGAATTCTACTGGGGACGCGACAACGCCTCCGGTCACCGTCAACATGGGATGTTTTATCCGGCGTGTCTCGAAAAGTGCGCCCCTATCCTCGGGTTCATGCTGTGTGGGGTGGGGGCATGATCCCCGGGCACGAACTGGATATTGTTTACCAGGATGACGCCCTGGTGGTGGTCAACAAACCCGGGGGCCTGCTTGCCGTGCCGGGGCGCGGGGCGGAGAACCAGGATTGTGTCGTCGGGCGGCTGAAGCAATATTTTCCGCATGGCATCGAACAGCCGGCGGTGCATCGGCTGGATATGGACACTTCGGGCTTGCAGGTGCTGGCCCTGACCCGCCAGGCGCATCGTTCATTGTCCCGGCAGTTTGAGCAGCGTGAAGTGCGGAAAATCTACGTTGCACTGTTGGATGGGGTCATTGAGCAGCCCGGCGGCATCATCGAATTGCCCTTCCGGCTGGATGTCAACGACCGCCCGCGCCAGGTATACGACCCGGCGCATGGTAAAATGGGCGTCACCCGCTGGAAAAACCTGGGTGTTGAGGGCGGCCTTACCCGCATTGAGTTCACGCCGTTGACCGGGAGAACCCATCAGTTGCGCTTGCATTCCGCCCATCCCCTGGGACTCGGGACCCCGATCGTCGGCGACAGGCTCTACGGCAACGGCGTATCGCCCGGCGAGCTGAAACTCCACGCCGCGCGCATCAGCTTTCGCCACCCCCGCACCGGCGTCCCCGTGACTTTTGAAAGCAATACGCCATTCTGAAACGTGCAACCTGCAACCGTTTTCCCGACCCCCGACCTCCGAATTTCAATCATCACGCAGGGCGTACTTATTGATCAGGCGGATCAGGGCGGTGCGGCTCATCTGGAGTTTGCGTGCGGCGGCGGAGACATTGCCGCCGCATTGTGTGAGGGTGTGGCGGATGGTGGCTTTGGACCACTCGTCCATGGCCCGGGCCTTGGCTTCTTTAAATGGGACATCCTCCTGTTGCGCGGGCATGTTGGCGATATGAACGGCTTCGATGCGGAAGGGCATGGCCCCGGGCGCATTCATGGCCGCGGCATAGGCCCGTTCGAGGCAATTGGCCATCTCGCGGATATTTCCCGGCCAGGACTGGCTCATCAGAAACGAAAATACCTCCGGGGCCAGTTCGCAGGCTGGACCGTTTGTGCGTTCGCATATCCGGCTGAGGATGACCTGGGCAATCTGCGGAATATCCTGGATATGTTCGCTCAAGGGCGGCATGGCGATGCGCAGCACGTTGAGGCGGTAATACAGGTCCTCACGGAAGCGCCCTTTACCCACCAGCTTTTCGATATCGGCGTTGGTGGCCGCGATGATGCGTACATTGCTCTGATGTTTCTGTTCGGAACCCAGCAACCAGATTTCCCGCGATTCGATCGCCCGTAATAATTTGGGCTGCAGAGAAAGAGGGAGCGAATTGATTTCATCCAGAAAGAGGGTGCCGCCCTCCGCGATGGCAAAGCGGCCTTTTTTGCGGGAATGCGCGCCGGTAAACGCCCCCTTTTCATGTCCGAACAGTTCATCCTCAGCCAGTTCGTGCGGGATGGCGCCGAGATTGACGGCGACAAACGGTTCGTTCCGGCGCGAAGAGAGGTCATGAACCGCATGGGCGGCCAGGTCCTTGCCGGAGCCGGTTTCGCCGGTGATCAGCACGGGGGCGTCCGAGGCCGCGCCGATGTCGATTTCCGCATACACGCGGCGCATGGCGGCGCTGGAGCCCACCAGATCACCGCGACCGGCCCTTGACGCGACACTCCGCAACTGGATGATCTCCTCAATGTTACGCAGGTGCAGCAGCAGTTCATCGGTCTTGAACGGCTTGGTCAGGTAGGCGCGGGCGCCGAGCTTCATGGCCTCCACCGCCGAAGGAATGGTTCCAAAGGCGGTCATGACAATCACCTCCAGCTCTGGCCGCAGTTTCCGCGCCTGTCGCAGCAGTTCCATGCCGTCCATTTCGGGCATTTTAATATCGGTGATCATCACATCGGCCTGCTCCACCTGCGCCAGGCCGTCGCGCCCGTTGGCCGCGGTCAGAAAGGTCCATCCCGAGCGCCGCAGGATGCGCAGCAGGCCTTCCATCAAATGTTGGTCATCTTCGACAATCAGTACATGCATGCGCTGCCGCCGTTTCCATGTTGTTGCAGATTTTGTTCGAGAAACCTGTTCATGACCGGAGTCTATCCGATTTTTGTTGCGAAGTGCAAGTGGATAGCCGCTGGACGTAGGGGGGAAACTTGGTGTATATTATCCTTGGAGATAAAAAAATGAGTATGATTAAAAGAACAAAAAAAGCATTTACACTGGTGGAGTTACTGGTTGTCATAACCATCATCGGCATCCTGCTCGGTATTATCTATCCCGCCTTCAACGCGGTGAAGAATCGCGGTTACCAGACGAAGTGTTCCTCGAACCTGAAGCAACT
>RZZM01000056.1 GCA_009929845.1 Spartobacteria bacterium | reverse complement strand
CAGCGTCGGCGTCCTCGTCTGCAACGCCAGCCGCCTTGCCGAAGTCATCCTGGATTCCGTCGAACTTCCCCTCCACCGGGAACTGCAAACAAAAATCTGCCGCGCCCTCGAAAACATGCTCTGAGCCGAACCGATAACTACGAGCCTGACAAACCACTTGCCGAACCTCAATATTTTGCCGTTCGGGGCCATTGAGTATCGCTCGATCTAGATAAAAAAAGGAATCGCGCAGAGGCGCAGAGGCGCAGAGCAGGAGACAACTATAACGGGGGAAGAGGTTTGTTTAGCCTGCAGCGCACGCCGAGCCGCCCCCCGCACGAAGAAAGGAATTCTCTGCGCCTCTGCGACTCTGCGCGAGGAAAAAGTGATCACGAATCACACGAATTTATCTTTGCGCTCTTCGCGTCCTTCGCGGTTAAAAAATCGCACATGCGGGACCCGTTCGGCCCGTCCAGGGCCCTCCAAAAGGCTGTCAGAGCCAAAAAATGGCCATTTTTACGTCAAAACCGAAGGTTTCCGCATTGCTCTGTCCCCACTCTTTCTTCCGGCTTGACCGGAGGTGATTTATTGCGCAGGATGCGCACACTATGACAAATGAACGATATCCAGTTTCAATGGACGCCCTTGCCTCCCTGTGCAAGCGGCGTGGGTTTATATTTCAAAGTTCTGAAATTTACGGTGGCATCAATGGATTCTGGGACTATGGTCCCCTGGGCGTTGAGCTAAAACGTAATGTGCGCGACGCCTGGTGGAACTCCATCGTGCGCGACCGCGAGGATGTTGTCGGGCTGGACGCCTCCATCATCATGCATCCGCGTATCTGGGAGGCCTCGGGTCATATCGGCGGGTTTTCCGATCCCATGGTCGACTGCAAAGGGTGCAGAAAACGCTACAAGGCCGACCAGCTATGTGAGGAACAGGGCGCCAAACTGATCCACGAAGATAAGAAGTTCACCCTGCCGGAGGGCATCAAATGTCCGGCCTGCGGGTCGTTGGATTTGACGGAGCCGCGCGATTTTAATTTGATGTTCAAGACCTTTATCGGCCCGGTCGAGGATGAATCTTCCGTCGCCTATCTGCGTCCGGAAACTGCCCAGGCCATTTTTGCGCAGTTCGGCAATGTGGTGGCCACCTCGCGCCAGAAGGTTCCCTTCGGCATCGCCCAGATTGGAAAATCATTCCGCAATGAAATCAATCCGCGCAACTACACCTTCCGTTCCCGCGAGTTTGAGCAGATGGAACTCGAGTTTTTTATCAAACCGGGCACCGATGCGGAGTGGCACGAATACTGGGTGGCGGAGCGCTTGAAGTGGTACAGGAAGGTCGGCCTGCCGGAAAGCAGCCTGCACCGCGACGTCCACGCCAAAGAAGACCTGGCCCACTACGCCAGCGCCTGTGTGGATATTGCCTATGACTTCCCGTTCGGGGTGCAGGAACTCGAAGGCATCGCCGCGCGCGGCAATTTCGACCTGAGCCAGCATCAGAAGTTCAGTGGCAAATCCATGGAATACTTTGACCAGGAAGCCGATGAGAAATTCATCCCGCATGTGGTGGAACCGTCGGCGGGCGTGGATCGTATCGCCCTGGCGCTTTTATGCGAGGCCTATTATGAACAATGGATCGCCAAAGGTGACAGCCATGATGTCATGATGGCCGATCCGTCCGCCAAACGCGCCCCGGAAGGGTACGAAGCCCGCACCGTCATGCGCTTCGCCCCATGCATCGCGCCAATCAAGGTGGCCGTCTTCCCGCTGGTGAAAAATAAACCCGAACTCGTCGCCAAAGCCCGTGAGGTCTTTGACTCCGTCCGCCGTACCTGGGCCGCGTTTTATGACCAGACGGGCGCCATTGGACGGCGCTACCGGCGGCAGGATGAAATCGGCACACCCTGCTGTCTTACCGTGGACTTCGATACCCTTGAGGATAATACCGTGACCCTGCGTGATCGCGATACCATGGAACAAATCCGGCTTAAATTGGACGATGTGCACACTGTTCTTGGTGAAAAACTCGCCTGAAGTGGATCGTATTACCCTTCCCGCACACACGTAACCAGACAGCCGACGCTTAGTCCGCAACGGAACAGCGTGTCGAGCGTCCAGCGGTCCGGCGCGTATTCGGCGATGGCCTTCTCAACGAGTCCGCCAAGGGTCATGGGCGAATAGTAGGCCGCGTGATCACCATGCGTGGTTTCGACATAGACCACCTGTTCGCCCAAACGGGCCGGGCCGAACTTGTTGGGGTTCTGCTTGACGATGTCAATCGCGTTCGGCACGGTCAGCAGGATCTCCCGTGCATCCATGGCGAAAAGCTGCTGCAGAAAGAGCCCGGGATTCATCGTATGTTCCATCACTTCAGGGACAAGCACGAGGTCAAAGGGACGGTCAACAGCATCGTAGCCGTAATACAACGGTTGCTCCACGTGCTGCCGAAGCCAGTCCAGCCCTTCGTCCGAAACATCCAGCCCACAGATCTCAGGAAACTCGCGGCAAAGCTTGATATGCAGATTCGTGGCCGCATCCAGTCGCGGATATCCCGAACAGCCGACATGCAGGACACTCCTGCCCTGCAGATAGCGCCGGAACAGCGCTTCACGATCAGCAAAGAACGGCAGGTCCAGGATATGATTCATCAGCCCGTTTGTCTGGAGTACATTTTTCATGCCTGGCAGTATACCGCCTCCATACAGAGGATCAACAGGTTTGTTGTACCGCCTGTCGGTGCACGTTTCCAATGATTGGAAAAATGACTTGGAAAGTTTCCAATGATTGGAAAAATGACTTGGAAAGTTTCCAATGATTGGAAAAAATGGCGAAAAAGTTTCCAATGATTGGAAAAATGGCTTAGAAAGTTTCCAATGATTGGAAAAAAACGGCTGAAAGTTTCCAATGATTGGAAAAATGGCAAAAAAAGTTTCCAATGATTGGAAAAAATCCGCCAGGCTGTAAAAGGGCATGGAAAAGGTCATGGGCGAACATTTTATATCTGATACGCTGAATAAAGAGAATTCCGAGTTTGATATCACGCTGCGGCCGTCGCGGTTTGCGGATTTTGTGGGGCAGGAGAAGATTCGCGAGCGGCTGGAACTGTTTGTGGAGGCGGCGCGCGGGCGCAAGGATGTGCTGGACCATGTGCTGCTCTCAGGGCCGCCGGGGCTGGGCAAGACGACGCTGGCGTATATCCTGGGCGAGGCGATGGGGGTGAATGTGAAGTCCACGTCCGGGCCGGTGATCGACAAGCCGGGTGACCTGGCGGGGCTGCTGACGAATATGGAGCGCGGCGATATCCTCTTCATTGATGAAATCCACCGGATGCAGAAGACGGTCGAGGAGTACCTCTACTCAGCGATGGAGGACTATGTCATCGATATCATGATCGACCAGGGACCAAACGCCCGTTCCGTGCGCCTGAATATCCCGAAGTTTACGCTGATCGGGGCGACGACGCGCAGCGGGTTGCTGACGGCGGCGCTGCGTTCGCGTTTCGGGATGGTGAACCGGCTGGATTATTATGACGCGCCGAAGTTGCAGTCGATCATCCTGCGTTCGGCGCGTATCCTGAATGTGGATATCGAGGAGGACGGGGCGATGGAAATCGCCCGCCGGGCGCGCGGCACGCCGCGCATCGCGAATAACCTGCTGCGCTGGGTGCGTGACTACGCGCAGGTGAAGGCGAATAACCTGATCACGGTCGAGGTGGCGGACAAGGCCCTGACCATGCTGGATATTGATGAGCACGGGCTGGATGAAATGGACAAGCGCATCCTGGAAACAATTCTGCTGAAATTTAGCGGGGGACCCGTCGGCATCAGCTCCCTCTCGGTTTCGGTCGGCGAGGAACGCGATACAATCGAGGAGGTCTACGAGCCCTACCTGATCCAGGAGGGCTACCTTAAACGTACGCCGCAAGGCCGGGTCGCCACGGCGTTGTGCTATGAGAAATTCGGGCTCAAACCGAACGCGGCGCAGCAGGAACTGTTTTAAGCGGGCCAGAACCCGCGGAACAGGAAGGATAAAATGAATACATTACAGAAACCCAAAGGCCCCTGGATTCACCGGTTTTCCATTCGCCTTTTCACGGTAGTGCTGGCCGTACTCATCTACTGGGTACTTGGCTTTCTGGTGGAGGATATCGAGTCCATACCCGGCCCGCGATACGGGGCCATCGAGGACAAATATGTCGACAAGGAACTCAAGGAAAGAAGCAAACAACTCGCGACTGAGATCACTGAAATCAGCCGGACGATCACGAATAAACAGGACGAAATGCAGATTGTCCGCGACAGCTCACAGAATCTGCAGAAGACCATAAATCAACTCGTGGAACTCCAGAAGCTGAGCATCCAGAAGGCCGTCGCCCTTTCCGAAAAGGAACAGGCCAACCTGTCTGAGAGCCTTACCCATTTTCTGGATAGCCAAAAAGCGTACCAGGCCCAGAATGCGGAGTTGGCGCGGCTCACCCACGAGAAACGGTCACTGGAATCCGAACGGCTGGCTGTGGAGAAACAGATTGAGCAACAGCTTATACCCGCACGCGATGAATTCCGAAAACTCAGTGAGCGGCACAACATGCGTCTGGCCATGCTGCAACTGCTCATCCTGCTTCCCCTGCTGGCCGTGGGCGCGTTTCTGGCTATCAAAAAACGTGGCAGTATCTATTTCCCCCTCTTCCTCGGCTACGGACTGGCCACCCTGCTCAAGGTCTCGCTCGTGATCCACAACTATTTCCCCTCGCGCTATTTCAAGTATGTCCTGATTCTTGGTCTGCTTATCGCGGTGATCAAACTGCTGGTCTATTTCATCCGGGTGGTGGCCTTCCCTAAAGCACCGTGGTTGACCAAACAGTATCGCGAGGCCTACGAGCGCTTCCTGTGTCCGGTGTGTGAATACCCCATCCGGACCGGACCCCGAAAATATCTGTTCTGGACGCGACGCACGGTCAACAAGTTGATTCCCCCCCGGGAGCACGGAGAAGAAAAACCCTATGCCTGTCCCGCCTGCGGAACCCTTTTGTTCGAGGAATGCCCGGTATGCCACGAAATCCGCCATGCCCTGTTGCCCCACTGCGAGCACTGTAATGCGATAAAACAGATACCCGGTTTGGAGACCTGATGAAGACTCTGCTCCTGCACACCTGTTGCGCGCCCTGCGCCGCGCACGCCATCGAGCGTATGCGCGCCGAAGGCTATGTCGTCACCCTGTACTTCAGCAATTCCAATATCGCCCCCGCTGAAGAATACGAACAACGCCTCCTCTCCGTCCGGTTTCTGGCGGAGCAGACCGGCGCGGTTCTCATCGAGGATGCCTATGCGCATGATCTATGGCTTGCCCATGTCCAGGGCCTCGAGGGTGAACCCGAAAAAGGCCGCCGCTGTCACAAGTGTTTTGAATACAACCTCGAACGTACCGCCCGTTATGCCGATGAAAAGGGGTTTGAGTACTTTACAACAACCCTGACCATCAGTCCCCATAAGATAGCCCGCGACATCTTTCACATCGGGTCGACCTACCCGAAATATCTCCCCGTGGATTTCAAGAAACAGGACGGCTTCAAACACAGCATGGCCCACGCAAAAGAGTGGAAACTATACCGGCAACAATACTGCGGATGCGAATTCAGCATCCTCCCCCCCCGGGTAAGCCGAGGCTGAACAATAGGATATTCGCTTTTTTTTGCTAAATTTTGAATTGTTTTACAATGGACTGCAGGACAGTGGCCAGACGGGCCAGTTCTGTCGCGCTCTCGTTGGTTTCGGTGGCGCCTGCCGCGGACTGTTGGGAGGCCTGGTTGGCGCCCTGAATGGTGCCCGCGATTTCATTGGAAGCGGTGGCCGCTTCCTGGACATGCCGGGCAATTTCCATGGCGGCGGTATTGGCCCCGCCCACACTGCGGGCAATCTCGTTGGTGGTGGCGGACTGTTCTTCCACAGCGGCGGCAATGGTGTTGGAAATGGTGTTTACCTCTTCAATTACCTCCGAAATGGATTGCATGGCCACCACCGCGTTGCGGGTACTCGACTGGATATCATCCACCTGGCCGGCAATCTGCTTGGTGGCCTCCGAACTCTGCTTGGCCAGCTCCTTGACCTCGTTGGCCACTACCGCGAACCCCTTGCCGGCCTCCCCGGCGCTGGCCGCCTCAATCGTCGCATTCAGGGCCAGCAGGTTGGTCTGGTCCGCGATACCGTTAATCACCTCGACCACTTTACCGATTTCCGTGGCCGCCGACCCCAGCCGGTTCATTAAATCGCGCGTCTGCTTGGCCTGCTCATTCGCCTTGCCGGAAATCTCGGACTCCTTCGCGCAGCTCTTGGCCACTTCCGAAAGGGAGGCGCTCATTTCCTCGATGGCCGTCGCGACGGTATTCACCGAGGTGGACATCTCCTCGGCGGCGCTTGCGACGCTGTTGATATTCGCGGACATCTGCTCGCCGCCGGCGGCAATGGTCTGTACCTGGCTGCTCATCTCCTCGGCGGTTGTCGCCATCCCGGCGGATGTCGCCGTGAGCTGTTCAGACGACGCACTCACCGCGTTTGTGCTTTCAGAAACCTCCTGGATGATGGCGCGCAGTTTACCGACAAATGCGTTGAAATAGGTGGCCATGGTGCCTATCTCATCGTTGGAAGTTTCCAGTTGCTTGGTCAAATCGCCGTCCCCTTCAGAAATATCCTTTAACATGAGTACAGTTTTATTGACCGGCCCAACGATAGACAATGCCAGAAGCCAGGAGACCAGGGCGACGACAAGCGCGGTGGCGAGGACGACAATCAGCGTTGTGGTCCGCAATTGCCCAATGGCCGCAAAGGCCTCCGACGAATCGATTTCTGACAGAAGCGCATACTCCAGGCCGTCAATATCAAGTTGCTTGAACGACGACAGAACTGGTATATCCCGGTAGTCCTCAATGATGCGCGTGTCGATATCCCCCTTCAATGCCGCCTGCGCGGCCTCTGTCTCTATCTGCATCAGCCCAATGGTTGTTCCAATTTTTTCCATCCCTTCAATGAGCGACTCATCATAGTCAATATCGCGCAGCATCTTGAAGAAGCCGTCTGCATCTTCAATGAGAAACCGGGATATGCTGCGCATCCGCTGGTCAGGCCCTACCAGATATGACTCCCCGCTTTCGCCTAATCCGTCTTTTCGCCATCCCTCATTTCCCGTCATAATGGCATTGATATTGTCCACCGGCATCTGAAAGAGCAATACCGCCACAAATGAGCCCTGGTCATCAAAGACGGGCGATGCCGTGAACGCGGCAGGGGCACTGTAGGAGGGATCATACGGCTCAAAATCCCGGATCACCACGAAATCCTTTTGCCCCGCTCTTCCCGCGGCCACCGCCTCTTTAAAGGCCTCCGCAAAATTCGTATTTTTATAGGGGCCGGACAACAGGCTGGTTGTGTAATCCACCTCCTTAAAGACCGTGTAAAAGATATGACCGGTATCGGGATCCGCCAGGAAAATGTCATAATATCCGAATTTTTCAAGAAAATCCCGTATGACGGGATGGTATTTCTGATGCAGGCCGGAGTACACCGAACCATCGTTGGCGTTATCAAGTTTGTGTTTTTCGCCCGTCGCGTTCCTGTTATGCGCCAGGTAATAGTACTGGAGAATGATGGTTTCCCGGTCCGCGGGCCAGAATTCCGTAATGGCCTTCGGTTGTTTCAGGTTCTTGTTCAATCGGGGCAAAAATTCGTCCTGGTAGTATTGCCGAACGGTCTGTTCCATTTTCTTGTACTCTTCATCCGTGACATTTTCCTCCATTTTCCGAAACGCATCCTTAAGCGCAACGGCAAAATCGGCGATCATCACGTCCTCCGAGAGGGTAATCAACTGCTTCTGAATCTGGTCAAAGTAGTCCTCGATCTGCCGTCCCTTGGTCTCCCGAATAGACGTCAGTTGCGCAAAGGTCTGACGCTCAAGTGCTCGTGATGCTCTGGAATACGTTAACGCACTGAGCAGGATCAGAGGAACAAGCGATAACACAAGAAACAAGCCCACCAGTTTGATTTTGAGCGATATATCATTCCACTTCATTGGTTACTCCTTTACCGGAATTTCAGTTCTGTTTCGTCTTCAGCCGCGTACATAGCGCCAGCCAAAATCCGCCATCACTCCTCATCAATGCTGCGGTTATCTGCACGCTTTTGACAAGTCCAGTAAGTGAAATGCATGTTCAAATGTATTTTTTGTAATCCTCAAACTACACAAACACGCGCTCAAAATCAAATATAAATTTCTTTCCTGCAAATCAGGCTACGCCTGTTGCGTGACATGAAGGGCCCAGGAGCGGGGGTTTTGTCCGACGAGGCGGGTGAAGACGCGATAAAACTGGGCATAACTGCCAAAGCCGGCATCGAGGGCCAGGTTGAGCATGTCGGTTTCGGGCTGCTTGCGGTGGATATCCAGGAAGGCCTGCAACCGCTGATGGTTGCGGAAGGTGGGGATGCTCATGCCGGTCTGCCGCTTGAACAGTGTGCTCAGGTGGTTGGGGGAAAGTCCTGCGCTCCGGGCCAGGTCATCAAGGGTACATTCCCCCTGTGTGTCATGCAGACGGGACAATACCTTCTGCAGGCCTGGATGCAGAAAGGTCTCCTGCTTCATGGCCGGCGCCTTTATAAAGGCGTCCCACAGGGCATAAAGAAGATATTCCAGTCCCAGGTTATAGGTGTCAGGACAATCTTCCGCCGCAACCGCTTCAAGCGCTCCCTGCATTCGATGCAGGGCTTTCTCGTCAAGCTTGCGGCAGAAAAAGACATCGGGCTGACCGGGCTGCAACGGATGACGTCGGGCATGCTTCAGGAGTTTTCGGGAGTAGGGAGGTTCCCATTCAATGATCCACATGAGCATGTCGGAGGACCAGTTGAAGGGCGTGTGGCGCTCGCCCGGCCAAAGCCATACAAGGTGGCCGGGCAACAACCGGTATCGTCGGTTCTCCAGCAGGAGCGAACCGCTGCCGCGCAGCACCAGGTTCATCTCCAGCCGTTCATGGCTGTGCCACTCCGTCAGTCGCCAGCGCTGCTCGGAAAGATAGACGACCACACCGCCGCCCCCCTCGGGAGTCTCAAATGGATGCCTTGCTTTCATCGTAAAAAATGATAACTCAACGAACGGGAAGTGAAAAGATTTTTTTGCGGGTTCCCTTTATAAATAACCCCATGAAGCCTACGAACAGAATCTGGACAAGCATAGGAACAGGAATAACCATCATGATACAGACCGTAGCTATGGGATCGGAAATCACCACAGGAAACATTCGCATACAATCGTTAACGCCGACACTCATCCGACTGGAAGAGAAAGGCCCGAAGGGGTTTGAGGATCGGGAGACGTTTCTGGTTCAAAACAGGAAGGTTGGGGGCGAGTGCGCCTTTTCGGTGGTCCGTGAAGACGACCGGATGACGCTGTATGAAACGGGGGAGTTGTATGTTTGCCTCCCGCATAACGCGAAGCGTCTTTCAGAACTGACACTCAAGCTCAAACGCGGTAATGAAAGCTGGAAACCGGGACGCCTGGATGTTTTTAACGATCTACCCGCGCCCTCCCATTTGCCGGATTTCTGGATACTTCCGGACCTGCATCGCATTATTCCTTCGGAGGCGGGGGCCGTGCCGGTTAAGGGCGACGATCCCGATTCCGGCTGGGATGTGCACAGCGACGCGCGAGATGTCTATGTTTTCCTGCCTGCCAGTTGCGGATACGAAACGTTTCGCAAAGAATTCCTCGCGTTGACCGGTTCGGTTCTCATGCTGCCGCTCTATACCTTTGGCCTCTGGTACAGCCGGTATCATCCCTATTCCGAGGGAGAGGCCTTGGAGGTGATAGATACCTTCCGTGAAAAGAACATTCCACTGGATGTCTTTGTGGCGGACACGGACTGGCGAGAAGGCGCGTCGCACGGGTATCAGGTGAACACAAATCTGTTCCCGGACATGCGGCGTTTTATTGAACTGGCGCACGAAAAAGGGGTGCGGGTGGTCTTTAATGATCATCCCGAACCGGCAGGACACTATGCATTGGACCCGAAAGAAATGCAATACCGGTGGGATGGCCTGACTTCGATCCTGGCGCTGGGCATGGATGCCTGGTGGTTTGATCGCAACTGGCATACCCACCTGCATGGGGTGAACGCGGCGCTGCGCAAGGAGGTGTGGGGCATGCGGCATTATCATGATATTACACAGGCCTTTCGTCCGGGAAAACGCGCGCTGATCATGTCGAATGTGGATGGCATTGATAATGGCAAGCTGGAGTACCCGACGCATCCGGCGGCGCACCGGTATCCCATCTGGTGGACGGGGGATACGCTCAGCAACTGGCAGGCGCTTGAGCGGGGAATTCGCAATGGTGTGGAATCGGGGGTGTATGGGTTGCTCCCCTATGTGCACGAGGACCTGGCGGGCCATATCGGGGAACCGGACGCGGAGCTGTACCTGCGGTTTCTCCAGTTCGGCGTTTTTTCGCCGGTGGCGCGGCTGCACTGCACCTGCGGGTTTGACCGGTATCCCTGGCGCTATGGACCGGATATGGAACAAATCGCCGCGGGGTATATACGCCTCCGTTATCGCCTGTTGCCCCTGATTTATACGGCCGCTTACCATGCCTGGAAGGACGGACAGCCACTCATGCGCCGGTGCGATCTCGAGTGGCCCGAGGAGTCCGGCGCCACGGACAGCCTGCAGTACCTCTTTGGCGATGACCTGCTGGTGGCGCCTTTTTTTGGTCCGGCCGACAAGGAACAGGCAGAAACCGGGCGAGGAGTCTGGATCCCGCCCGGGACATGGGAGGATGCCTGGAACGGCGAGGTCCATGTGGGGCCAACATCAATTACCGTGCGCAAACCGCTTGAAGAGATGCCCCTGTTTGTTCGTCGGGGGGGTATGCTGATGGAGACCTCGCTTCGCCAGTCTACCGGCCAGGCCGCCTGGCCGGTAGTCATCGTGCATGTCTATCCCGATGCGTCAGGCAAAAAGGTGAAACGATTGCTGTATGAAGATGATGGGGAAAGCACCGGGTATCTTCGCGGGGCCTTTAGCCGGACGGAGATAACGCAGGATCAACAGGATGGAATACTGAAGCTGGCGGTCCGTCCGACATGCCAAAATTGGCGCCCGCCCTTTGAAACGCGTGACTGGACGTTCTGTATTCATATGGGTGCGGAAGAAGCCCTGGAACACGTACAGGTCTCGAACGCGGATAGCGAAATCACCTATTCATTGGAAGCGGCGACACACTGGATTCCTGGTGAATTGAGAAAAGCTGACAGCGCAGACAAAAACGCCGTTGCGGCCATTAAACTGAAAGGGATTCCCGTCGAGCAGGCCTTTTCGGTGACCGTACGTGTTGCCGCGCGGTAAACGCGTCCGCGGAACCGGCAATACACAAGTTCAGAACTCCTTACCTCGACCGTTGGCCGTAGAATCAAAAAAACAGCCAATTCCAGCGAAAAATGCTGAAATTTGGCCTAAAATTGGCCATTTTCGCGCTAAAAACCGTAAAAAATGGCCGCTTTGGCCGATTTTTACGGATTTTTGGCGCTTTTTTCGCTGTTTTTCGTGCTCGGCTCGGCATATGGCTCGCCGTGCGCGGCAGGCTAAAGCATGTACAACGAACCCTGAAACGTGCAAACTGCAACCACCGCCCGCCGACACCTTGGTGTCACTTTAACTTCCACGAGGTAGGGACTTCTGAAGTTTAAGGCCGGGCGGCGAGGACGTGGATGCTGATGCCGCCGCGCGAGTTGAATTCGCCGTGCACCTCAAGCTCCACGGGTTGGGCCTGCGCCCACAGGTCGTCGGCAATCGCATCCACCAGGGCCTCGTTGAACGCGCCTTTATCGCGGAATTGCATGAGGTACAATTTCAGCGATTTGGTCTCGATGATATGCTTGCCAGGGATGTATACAATGGTGATCTCGCCAAAGTCCGGCTGAGTAGTAACCGGGCATAACGAGGTGAATTCACTGCATGTGAGGGTGATCGTCACCGGACTCCCATCCCAGGGAATGAGGTCGACCTTTTCAATGGGCGCCGTGGACCGGACACCCAGGTATTTCGGGGTATAGTTCTCGCTCATCTGTCTTCCTTCTGTTGCTCGTTGCATGCCGTTTGTTCGTTCTGTCCTGTTTGCCCCACAGGGGCCCCGACCCACGCGGCCAGCAGCGCTATGTTAAGGCGCGCACGCTCCGCCAGGCGCGCGGCGCGCGGCGCAAGTTGCCGACTGATTTCCCGCCGGTTGTTCAGGGCATCTTCCGCCTTCGTGTTCAAATTGTCGATGTTGATTTCCTGGATAGGAATCAGATAGTCCGACATGGCCAGTTGTCCGGCCAGATCGGAGAATTTTTCCGAGAGGCTGATCCCGATAAAGGGAACCCCGCATCCCGCGCCCATAATCATGGCATGCATGCGCATGGTGATGACCAAATGCGCGGCGCACAGCACGGTCTTCACCTGCGCCGGGGTACACGGGTCCGCAAGGATGGCCACGCGGTCCTTTGCCTGGCATCGCTCGTAAATCTCGCGGCAGAGGACATCATCATCCTGTCCGGGGCGCCCGCCAGGTCCGGTGGGCTTCATCGGGACAAGGAGCACCCGCGCATTATGGCGCGCGGTGAGATGGCCGATTACCGTGGCCAGCACCGCACTCATGGTCTGGTCCTGCGCGCCGGGCAACGACGTGTTTTTGGCGCGCCGACGCACCGGCAGGATATATTGGCCGTAATGGAACCAGCGGCGCGGACACACCACGATGAGCGGTCCGTCGTCCTGTGTGAACGGCAGGGGCGGCGCCGACGCCGCCTGCAGACAGAAGGCGGGATCGGCGGTCACCTTGATCGGCGGCGTGGTGACCCCGATGGCTTTCAGCAGATTCTCAGAAGCTTGGTCCCGCACCATGACCAGCACACAACGGTTCAGGATCAACCGGGTCATGCGTCTGCCGAAGCTGAAGGATAACGGTCCGGCGCCGACGGCATAACATACCACCGGGGTACGAAGCACCTGGGCCGCCAGCATCTTGAGCAGGGCGGCAAAAAGGAAGAGCAAACAGGTTTGATCGTGCAGGACCTGGCCGCCGCCCATCAGGAAGATATCCGCGCGGATCAGATCGCCAAAAAACTGGCGGATATCGCGCCACCCGGGAACCCATGAATTCAGGAATCCCCGAATCTCGACCCCTGGAAAATGCGCGGCCAAATCCGCCTTCATAACTTCCAGGATGGCCTTGTCGCCCTGGTTGGGACCAAAGCCGTCGTTGGAGATCAACACACGCAGCGGACGCCGCGCCCGGCGCATGCGTGTTTGAAACCGCAGTGTTTGCCTGAGCACTTGATAGGAACTGAAGAATGGGGCAGTCAACATGCCGATCCCATAGATGAAATGTTGCATGAGCAGCACCACGGGTACTCGCACGGCGGCAACCGGATTGTTGCGGGTCAGCAGGCAGTGTAGACCGCCCGCGCCCAGAAGGGCCAGGTATAGCCATACCCCGGCGAATACAGGCCACCGCAACACAGGAAAAATACCGGCGGCCAGGAGCACGCCGAGCAGACCCAACACCAGCAGGGCCGGCAGCCAGTAACTGACCTCCCGGTATTCCGGATGTTTCAGGAACAGCATACGCCGGGTGATGCCGCGGCCTAAAAGTTGTCGGGCGAGTCCACGCCAGTCGGCCCGCCGGTGATGATGCACGGTGCACCGGGGCTGACAGACCAGCCGGTAGCCGGCCTCCCTGATCCGATAGTCCAGATCAATTTCCTCCCCATTGAAAAACAAGGTGTCAAACACCCCGGTTTTGTCGAGCAGGCTTTTTCGGAAGGCCATATTGCAGCCCCGGGGATAGAAGCGGGCCAGCCGGGCATCCCGGCCGCCCCGGCGGACACCGCCGGTTCCGAGAAAGCCCGTGAACGTGTAGTCGACCGCCGCGGCCAGCGGGGACGTGGCGATGTCCGGCGCCTGGTCGTGGCCCCCGACGGCGCCGACTGTCGCATCCTGAAAGGGCATAACCAGGGTGGACAACCAATCGGGTTCAAAGGTACAGTCGTCATCCGTTGTCACGATAATCTCACCCGTGGCCACCTCCAACCCGGCATTCTTCGCATGGGTAATGTTGCCCTTGGATATCCGCACCGCCTTCAGGCGGTTTTCCCCAAGCCGTTGGCGCCACGCTTCAATGACTTCCGGGGTGGTGTCCGTGGAACCGTCGTCGATAATGATGATTTCCAGGTTCTCTTCCGGATAGTCCTGAAGCTGCAGCGAGGCCAGGGCGCGTTCAAGCGAAGCCGCCCGGTTATGGGTGGGAATCAGGACACTGACACGCGGCCGCGTGCGTGACACACCGCGGCCGGTATCCGTTTCCGGAACCTTTTCATTCGTTGTTGCTTGTTGATTCATAGACAGAAAATGACAGTTAAATGCCGATTTATAGCGAAATCCTTTCATGGAGACCATACAGTAATTCAATCATTTTCAGAACTCATTACCTCGACCGTTGGCCGCAGCATGATATTTTTCATGGATTTGCCAGTAATCGCGGTGATTTTTTAATGCATTCGACTCCGAAGCAATACTGCGTTTGGAAAATGAAATTGACAGCCCCTATCCCGTAGGGATAACCGATAATAGGCAGGCCTTTCAAGGCCTGTATCTCATGACCCCCCATAGATTAAATCACGTAGTGATGACCGATCAGGGGCCAGGTCATGCGGTCGCTACGCGACGCCATAGGCTGATGCGGTATCTATCATCCGTGGGCTAAAGCGCCACGTCTATTATCGTTCTGTCGCTACGCGACGTGGATGTAATCTCAGCGACTGGATGATCCAAGCCGTTTTCAAATTCAACAGAAGGCTACTCGGTTAACCCGGACATGGAGGACCAAAAGACCGATCAACCTACCACCTAAACCGCTAATCACCTACCACCTAATCCCCTAAAAAGAGTGCGATTACGATCAGCGCCCCCCTGGGACAACCCGTCCTGGACAACACCTTGGTGTCACGTTAACTTCCACGAGGTAAGGAGTTCTGAATTTATTGAATAAAAATCCTCTGATGGGGTAGTCTATAGCTGTTATGAAGGTCATCGGTCAAACTTCATGGCTTTGTGCCATAGGAATGGTCATGTTGCTAGCACGGACCTGATCACCAATATGCTGTATCATGTCGATGCCTCGCTGGTGTTTGTCAGCAACTCATTTGACCTGGCCACATCACACACCCCGGCCAGTTCGTATGTGAACGCCTTCATATTTGACGGGATCAAATGCGACTTCCTGTATAATGATGTCAGCTTTCTGTGTGAGTAATGCGGAAATATACGGCACATGGTCGGTATTGAGCGGCGCCGTCTATCAGGTACAGTGCGCCACAAACCCCGGCGGCCTTTTTCAGGATGGCCCGTCAGCTCAGGTAGGAACTGTCGATATCCGACACGTCGATGGGGGTGGCGCTTTCGGAAATGTGGGTCAGGTCTTTTTCCTTCGCGGCCTTCTTCCCGAGGCCCTCTTTTTCAACCTGCCGCCACAAGCAACCGGGGGCATCCTGCTTCCAGTTGTCAAACTCGCCATTCACACGGCTGATACCCTGGACCATCCGGATGTCGCGGAACATCGCCTCAATAATCTGAGAAGACAACGGCGTTTCGCATCCAGGCAGACGGCACAGCGAACCACGCAGGCGCACGGCGCCCGGTGAAACCATGATGGAAATGCGACCCAAATCTATCCAGTGCCGCACCAGTATCGCGCGCACTTTCCGGTTTAATTCAAGTCTGTCGGCGCCAGTCAGGGTCATGCGTCCTCAGCATCCGAAGGACCGATAAGTCCTTCGATTTTTTCATACAGTGTTTCGAGATCAAATGGCTTGTAAAGGATATCTGTATAGCCATCGGTGAAACAGTGCTCCCACATCTCCACGGTGTCCTGGCTCTCCAGGGAAAACGAACCGGGATAGGCCGTCACAAAAAGTACGGGCAGGTCGGTGGAATATTTCTTCAGCTCCTCGAAAATCTGGAATCCGCTGATATGAGGCATCTTCACATCCAGCATGACCAGGTCCAGCCGGGTTTCCTGAATGACCTTGTAGGCCTCTTCGGGATCGCTGGTCGTAAGGATGTTGTACCCCTTGAGGCTGAGTGCGCGTTGGAAACACCGCAAGATCGCCTCGTCGTCATCTATCGACAATATTGTTCTCATCTGTACCCCTCGCCGAACACGTTATCCCTTTTCAGACTGTTGCGACTGTGTTTGGCAGTTATCTTTGTTTTCTTCTTATAACCGGTCCTTGTTCACTGGTCCTGTTGATTCGCGAATAACCAATTTGACAGGAACCACTTCCTGGTAGCGTTCAATATCATTGCGGAACATGGCGAGCACCTGTTCGCAGGCCAACCGTCCCAGTTCGTAAAGCGGGTGCTGAATGGTGGTGAGCGGCGGATTGGAAAAACGCGCGGTCGGAATGTCATCGACCCCGATCACGGACACGTCGCCGGGCACCTTCAATTTTCGCGAATGCACATAACTCATGGCACCCACGGCCATGCGGTCGTTGCCCGCCATGATCGCCGTGATTTTCGGATGAGCCGCCAGGAGCTGCTCAGCCGCCCGGTACCCGTCCTCCTGACTCCAGTCCCTGCCGCCGTCCACGGCGGTAATATCCTTACGCTTCAGCCCCTTCCCCACACAATGGTCGATAAACGTATCGCGAAACTGCAGGCCCGTGTAGGTATTGGTTCCGGCGATCACGCCGATCACCCGGTGACCAAGATTGACCAGATGGTCCGAGGCCTGCATGGCCGAGTCCTCATAGTCCAGCGTGATGTAATTAAGGGAACTGTCCGGAAAGAAGTGATTGACCAGCAGAAACGGATAGCGGGCGGTTTCAAAAACCTTCAGATAGTCATCGCTGATGGAAGAGGCGATGAAGAGCATGGCGTCCGCCCGTCGGGATTTCATCAGGTTGATATATTCCTGCGACGAAACGAACTTATCGTTGGCGATATCCAACATCACCTTGTACTCGGCTTCACAGGCGGCATCATATATCCCGCTGACTATTTCGCCAAAATAGATGTCCGCGAACACATGGTTCAACTGCGGAACGATGACGCTCAGCGAACGGCTGGAGCGCGAGGCCAGCGCCCGCGCCTGAGTATTGGGTTGATACTGGTACTTTTCAACTGCGGCGAGGACTTTCAGCCGCGTCTTCTCGCTGATCCGCGGATTGTTGTTCAGTACCAGCGACACGGTACTGAGGGAAACCCCGCACTCCGCGGCGATATCATTTATTGTCGGACGTTTTTTCATTATTTTTTTAATCCATCTTGCTTGTCAATGGGGTATGTTCGTATATTGTTAACAGCAAGGTCAAGCGTTTTAGCCTTGTGTAAGGCGATACTTTTACAGGAGGACATATGAAAAGGATAGTGTATATATCGGTAATGGCGGTGTTTTGTTGCGTGGTTGCGGGGGCGGCGGACCTGAGCCTGGACTGGGCCTATCATGATGACGCCGACGAACTGGATGACCGGACCTCCGAGCAGGTGCCCGGTGAAGATTTCACCTTTCTCGGAAATGGGTCCACCCTGATCAGCACGGATGTTCCCGTTACACTGTACATTATGACGGCCCAGCAATTCGGCGGCGACATGGACGAACAGGTCTTTGTGCGCTGGTGGAACGGAGAGGCCGAGCACTGGATCATGGGCAACTGGATGAAGAATATCGAACTGGTCGACCTGGATACCTTCCACGGGCTTCCCCTCGACGGCCAGGTTACAGTGGATGTCTGGGAAGTGACCATTGAACCCGAAATCACACGGCCCGGGGAAAATTATTACACCATCCAATTGAAAGCCTGGCTGGAAGGCCAGGACCCGGAAGCAGTTTTCCTGCTGAGGGATACCGGCGGCGGGGAAGCCACCGTCAATAACCTCGACCAGGCCTGGACCGCCGGCGATTTCTCCGGCCGCGATTGGAGCCTCACGATCACCGAGTAAAGTTTCGCGGTCTTATTACCCTTCTCTTATTTGACACAATGCTACCAAGTCGTGTAGCATCGGAGAATATTTGGAGGCATATGAATGACCACGGTGACAGAAATCAAGAAGGCGATACAGGCCCTGCCAGAAGATGAGTTTGAACAATTCTCTTTATGGTTTGATACATACGAAGAAGAGCATTGGGACAGGCAAATTGAACAGGACCAAAAGTCCGGGCCACTTCGCGATCTTATGGAAAAAGCTCGAACTGACTTTGAGGCGGGTAAATGCACCCGCCTTTGAACCACTTCACAAGCCCGGATTTCTGGTTGTATTATAAACGCCTTCCACCCGATGCCCGTCGGACGGCAGATAAGTACTTTAGCAGGATTTGTACAACAGCAAAAAAGGAGTAAAGGATGCGTTTACATTTTATGGGCGGTACGGACACGGTCACGGGGTCTCAGCATATCCTCGAAGCGAATGGCAGGAAGGTGTTGCGGGATTGCGGCATGTTCCAGGGGCGCCGGAAAGAGGCCAACCAGTTGAACCGTGATTTTCGGTACAATCCACTGGACATTGATGCCCTCGTGCTTTCGCATGCCCATATCGACCATTGCGGGAACATTCCATCCCTGACTCGCAACGGCTACGAAAATCCCATTTATGCAACCATCCCCACCGTGTCCATTACAAAAATTATGCTCCTGGACGCGGCCCATATCCAGGAACAGGACGCGGCCTACTTGAACCAGAAGACCAACCGCAGGGGCTTCAAGGCCGTCGAACCCCTTTATGTAACCCGTGACGCGGAGGCGGCCATCAAGCTTTTTCAGGGCTACCCCTACCATGCGCCCATTGAGGTCGTCCCCGGGATGACCGCCACCTTCCACGAGGCGGGCCATATCCTCGGCGCGGCGCTCACTTCGTTTGATATCAAGGAGAATGGCCGGAACTTCCGCGTCGGCTACGCGGTGGACCTGGGACGCAAGGACCTGCCCATGATCCGCGACCCGGACCTGATGACCGATCTCGACGCGCTGATCATCGAAAGCACCTATGGCGACCGCAAGCACGGCGACGTGGCCAAGGCGGAGGAACAGTTGTTTGATATCGTTTCCTCCACCCTGGCGCGGGGCGGCAAGGTGCTGATCCCCTCGTTCGCCCTTGAGCGAACCCAGGAGATTCTCTATCACCTGTCGTCGCTGATCAGCAGCGGCCGCCTCCCGGAAATCCCGGTATACCTGGACAGCCCCATGGCCACGGCGGTTACCAAGGTGTTTGAAGAGGAATGGAAATACATGGATGATGAATTCATGGTGCTACGCTCGGCCATCGGACGTATCATGCGTCCACCCTGGGTGCATTGCACGGCGTCAGTCGAGGAGTCCAAGCAGGTGGTGGCAAACAAGAAGCCCTGCATCGTCATTTCCGCTTCGGGCATGTGCGAGCATGGCCGCATCCTGCACCACCTGAAACACGGAATCGAGAACCCGGCCAACGCGATTGTCATCGTCGGGTTCCAGGCGCAGCACACCCTGGGTCGCCGCATTGTCGAACGCCAGAAAGAGGTGCGCATCTTCGGGGATACCTTCGCCCTGAACGCGGAGGTCCGGGTCCTGAACGCTTTCAGCGCGCATGCGGACTGCGACGACCTGGTCGACTATGTGCGCGAAACCCGCCCCAAAAAAGTCTTTCTCGTTCACGGTGAACAATCGCAGCGCGACGGCCTGGCCGAAAAACTCAAGACGTTTCATCATGACGTTCACAAACCCAGGCGTGGGGATGTGGTCACACTGTAATCTCAGGATTAAAACGTCATGAACAAAGAAACTCCACAGTTACATTGCGGCATGATTGCGGTGGTGGGCCGGGCCAACGTCGGCAAGTCCACCCTGATCAATGCCGTCATGGAGGAAAAGGTCTCCATCGTCAGTTCCGTGGCGCAAACCACGCGCAATCTCATCCGTAGTATCCTCACAGAACCGCGCGG
>RZZM01000055.1 GCA_009929845.1 Spartobacteria bacterium | reverse complement strand
GATATGGGTCTCAAAAAAACAGGGTATTGAGAAATTATACCCCTTCCAGGAAATCAACCAGTGTCCTGATGTACAGGTCGGCTTCCTCGATGTGCGCCTCGTGGCCGCTGTGTTCAAAGATAACACAGCGCGAACCGGGGATACCCTGCTGGATGGTCCGGGCTATGGCCGGGGTGGCCTCGTCATGCCGTCCGCAGGTGATCAGGGTCGGGATGGTGATCTCGCCGAGGCGGTCGGTGATGTCCCAGTCCCTGAGATTGCCGGTAATGTGAAATTCACTGGGGCCCCACATGGCAAGATAGACCCCGGGATCCTGCGTGAGCGAGACCATGCTACGGTTCAGGCAGTCGGGCCAGGGATCAAGGCGGCAGACATGTCGACGGTAAAAGACCATCATGGCCTCGCCATAGGCCGGATCGTCGGTGGTGTTATTCTTTTCATGGTGGGCAAGGGTTTGCTGGATATCCGGCGGCAGTTCCGCGCGGAGGCGGCCGGCCTCCGCGCCCCACTGGCGCGAACTGGCGGTCGCGCCCGCCAGGGTCAGCGAGGCCACCCCCTCGGGGCGACCCAACGCATACTGCATGGCCAGCATGCCGCCCCAGGATTGTCCGAAAATATGCACGCGGTCCAACCCCAGCGCGGTGCGAACGGCCGCGAGTTCCCCAAGGTAATATTCCATGGTCTGGAGCGAGGGGTCATCCTGCGGGTGATCCGATTTCCCGCACCCGAGCTGGTCGTAGAAGATCACCTGCCGTCCTGATGCGGCTACCGCCTCAAGCGGTTCGAGATAATCATGCGAGGCCCCGGGACCGCCATGCAGGCACAACAACGGCAGTTTCCCGGGGTCGCTGCTTGCTCCCATGGTGCGGGTCCAGATGGCATGTCCATTGATTGTGCAAACCTTCACGACGCCTTCCTGTTTTTCCTGTACGGGTGTCATGATTTCTTCCTCACTTTCTTTCGTATGAAGCCGACAAGATCGGCCAGGCCATCAAAGAGCTTGTAGGGGGCAAAAAAAATGTAGGCGACAAGGATAAACAGCAGGGCGCAGGCGCTGAAGGTGGTCAGGATTTTGGCGAACAGGCCCACGGCCTCCGGGACGGTTGGTTGTTCCGGCAGGCGCATCCGGGTGGTGATAACCGCCAGCGCCACGACGAACAGCAGGATGACCAGCAGGATGCGCCCGGTGACGGCGAAGGTGAAACCCAGCGCGCGTCCGCGCGTCCGCGGCCGGATGTCTTTGCTGATATTACCGGGATAGGGGACACGTGACATGGAGCGATCCTTTATGCGAAGGGGTTGTCCGGGCGGCGCTTGCAGAGGCCCCAGGCGATAACGGCGAGGATGGCGCAGGTACCGAGGATGGAATCCATCATATCACTGCGCTGGCCCATCCATACGGTTACGTCTTCGGGGGGATGGACGGTGTCGGTCAGAAAGCCGTTGAGTTTCATCATCCAGACCCAGCCCGCATGGGTCCCGATGGCCAGCCACACCGAGTCGGTGCGCGCGGTGAAGACACACAGCGCGCAGCCCAGCAGTGTGAGATTCATCAGGCGTAGGTAGAAGAAATGATGGGACGGCATGTCGGCAAAGATGGAGGTAAGCACCTCCCGCGTGCCCGCAACGATTGAGCTGGCCTCAAAACTGGCGACGGAGGGCTCGACGAAGTGGGCAATGGAAAAAAATAGGCTGGTGGTCACCGCGGCCGCCACCGCGCCCCAGCAGCGGGAAAACACCCGGAAGAGGATGCCGCGACAGAAAATTTCCTCGATGAACCCGATGAGCAACGCGGAAAGGCCATACCCGGCCACGCGTCCGAGCACTTCGCCCAGCGTCACCTCATCGAATGCCCGGGTGCCGACCAGCAGGTGCATAACGGATAGAAAACCCAGCGAAACAACACCGACAAGCAAACCGCCGACCAGCATTTGAAACGGGCCGGGCGCCGGCGCCTGCAGTCCGCTGTCCCGCCACCCTCGCCATCCGGCATATTTCATCAGCGGGAAAAAGAGCAGGGCCGCCCAGAAGACCATGAAGCGGCGCGTGAAACGGGCCGGTCCCTTGTCGGCCAGCAGCTCCGCCAGTGCGCCGTCCGTGCCCTGGATCCACCGCACCGCGATAACGGCGGTGAGGGAGGCCAGCACAAACACAAGCAGCAGGTACAACACAAAGGCAACGGCGGCCTTTAGGGGCGCCGGTCTGGATATTTCATCACTTTTCACATAGTTTGCCTTGTTCATTGGACCTTCTTATGCTCAATTTTGAGCCGGTTCAACCAAAACTAATAAAAAAGTGGTACAGTACAAGCACAATGAGCGATAGGACATGGACAACAGGAAAAAGGAAGCGCATTGCCCTGGCGGCAGGGGGGCTGCTTTGCGTTGCGCTGGCGGTGTTTGTCTGGGAGCATCACCTGCGCGACCGGTTTGTTCCCAAAAAATGGGGCGTGGTGGTTCCCGGTAAGATTTATCGCAGCGGTCAGTTGAGTGAGCACCTGGTCGAGAAGATGCTTCAACAGCACGGCATCAAGGTGATTGTGGATTTGACCTACGAGGATTTACCCAATGAACCCGAGCAGCGGGAGGAGTTGGCGGCGGCGGAGCGCCTGGGCATAGAGCACAAGCGGTTTCCTTTGCGGGGGTGGGGTACGGGCAAGGTCTCGCATTACGTCGCGGCGGTCATGGCCATCGACCAGGCGGTCAAAGAGAACAAGCCGGTGCTGGTGCACTGTACGGCCGGCGCACAACGCACGGGCGGTGTGCTGGCAGTCTACCAAATCCTGCTCCAACAACAGCAACCGTCGGATGTAATGCGTGAAATGATGCAATATGGATGGGACCCGGAGGCGGACAAATTCATGTTGGGGTATCTGAATGACAGTATGGAACTGTTTGCCGAAATGCTGGTCGAGGCGGGCGTTCTGGAGGCCGTGCCTGAACCGGTTCCCCAATTGACGCCATGAACCTGAAATCCTGTACAACCTGGCTTGTCAAGCACCCGGTCGCGGCCGCGCTGCTCATATTTGCCGTGGTGGCGTTCAGCAACCTGTGGGGCCTCGGGGACGGACCGATGGCTAAAACAGAAGGGGTTCGGGTGCTGACCGGCCACCAGATGCGCGAGTCCGGCCAGTGGTTGATCCCGCACCTCTATGGGGCGGTCTACCTTACCAAGCCGCCGATGTATTATTGGGTCATTGGACTGATGGAAATAATTACCGGCCATGAAAATGAATGGGTCTGGCGACTGCCCTCGGCCCTGGGAACTGCCCTGTTGGCTGTTTTCCTGTGGGGGATGTCCAGACGCTGGTTCGGTGCGACGGCCGGACTTGTGACAGGTTTAAGTTATATCATGCTGTTGACCTTGTGGACGCAGAACCGCAGCGCGGAAATTGATGCGTTGAACAACGCGGCGTCCGTGGTCTGCGCATGCGCGATACTGGAACTGGGCATCGGAAAGAGGACACGTGCCCGGTGGCTGTGGGGGGGGCTGGTGGCGCTGTCGCTGGCATCGGCATTGCTGATGAAGGGGCCGGCGGGATTGCCCGTGGTACTCGGCGCCCTGGTGGGCGTCGGTGTGGCGAGGAAACGCGGCGCGGCCCTGAAATCGCTGCCTCTGTGGTCCGGCCTGACGGCGGGACTCGCCCTATTCGCGGGCTGGGCGGTCCTGGTGTGGCGGGAGCTGTCCGCGTTGAACACAGGGATGGATACGAGCGGGTTGAACGAAGTGGCATACCGCCTGGACCCGGCCAATTTCCTTCAGGACGGCCTGGAGATTATTTCCCTGCCGTTGGTCCTGATAGCCTACGCGTTTCCTGTTTCAGTGGCGTTTATATATCTTCTGTTGCCGGGTGTGCGTAGCCATATCGGTGGCGATGCCCGCGTAAAGGCGGTCACTGTCGCAACGGGGGCGACGCTGGGTGTTTGCGTACTCAGTCTTATTTCCAATCCCCGCTATGGGTACATGGCGCCCCCGATGTTCTGCCTGTGCGCCGGGGCTGTCGCCATGGCCTGGGAGCGCAACGCCATGAGCGCCCGGTTGATGAAAGCAATGGTTTGGCTGGCGGGCTTTACGGCGGTTGTTATCACCGGGTTGCAGGTGGCGCTCGGTGCGGCGGTTTGCTTCCGGGCCCCGGATGGCCGATTCATCATCGTCGTGGCCGGAGGGTTGCTTCTGTTTGCGCTTGCGCTTGTTTTTCGGCAGTTGCGGCAGAAAGCGGTTGATGGGGCGGGCTTATGCCTGGTCATGATGTGTGTGCTGCTTTCGATTACCTTTAATGTCTATATGCGGGTGAAACGCGTCGATAAATCCGGGTATAGCACCGGCATGGCGCTGCGAGCGCAGATCGGAACCAACGCCCTGGTGCATGCGGAAACCATGGTGCGGTACCATCCGGAAGTCTTTTATTACGCGGATGTACGGGTGCAGCGCCACGAAGAAATGATCAACGAACGCTACATCCCGGCCTCCTCCGGCTGGTACCTGCTGCATCCGTGGGAGTGGGAGGCCTGGGCCCCGATAGTGAGCAACCAACTCTCGTCAATAATGCAGCTCCCCGGCCCCGACCGGCCCATGCTTTGCCGGTACGAACAGCCGTAGCCTGCTCCATAGGCGAATGAACGCGGATGAACCTTGTGCAGCAGAGCCGCAACCAAAAGAAGTGGCCCACAGATTACACAGATTTGCACAGATGTGTGAGGTCGGAATCTTCTTGTATGAGAGTTGCGCAATTGAATGAAATGATATGTACATGATCCCGCATACCGTGCCGCAGTCTCCCCCCAACCCCACGGTTGAAGATGCCTGCTCAAGCGGGTGCAAACGGTGGAAGAGGTTTGTTGTACAGGCGTCAGTCAGTCTGCCCGTTCGTTGTACTTTAGCCTGCCGCGCACAGCGACAAAAATTAGCTTTTTAGGCCTTTTTCAGGGGCGTTTTTTGAAAAAATAACGATTTTCAGCCAAAAACGGGCCATTTTAGAGCTAAAAACCGTAAAAATGGCCATTTTTGGCCGTTTTTTAGGCAAAAGTGTGAGAGCCTCGCATTCCCGGCCCCCAACTCTGCGTCCCTGCGTCTCTGCGTTAAAAAAAGCGCAATTTTACGCATTTTTGTCGTTTTTGCGCGCGTGGCACCAGGTGATTTATATGTTGAGCATGGGATGAAGATGTCATAGAATGCCGACCTTCTGTAATACGGAGCACTATAATGAATGATGAAAAGAATGCAACTCAACTGAAACGCTTATGGTCGGATGTGGAGGCGATACGCGCGTCCTCACCATTGGTTCACAATATCACGAATTATGTGGTCATGGAGTTTACGGCCAATGCCCTGCTGGCAATCGGGGCGGCGCCGGTGATGGCCCATGCGCTCGATGAAGCGGCGGAAATGTGCCGGATTTCCAGCGCGCTGGTCATCAATATCGGTACACTGAGCCCCCCGTGGGTCGAGGCGATGCTGCTGGCCAGGGATACGGCGGTTAACGCAAAAAAACCTGTCGTTCTCGATCCGGTCGGTTGCGGCGCGACGCCCTACAGGACGAAGACCGCCCAGCGTCTTCTCCGGGGCGGGCATATCGCGGTGGCGCGCGGGAATGCGTCGGAAGTTGCCTCGCTGCAGGGCGCGGCCATGGCGCAGACCCGGGGAGTGGACAGCGCGATGGGCGTGGATGCCGCGGCCGATACGGCGTGTGAACTGGCCCGGACGGGTGCGGTCGCCGCGGTGGTGGTCAGTGGCGCGGTGGACCTGATTGTGGACGCCAAGGGCGCATGGCGAGTCAGTAACGGCGTGCCTATGATGTCGCGTGTCACGGGCATGGGGTGCTCGGCCAGCGCGCTGATCGGCGCGTTCTGTGCCGTGAACCCCGATCCGGCCGAGGCGGCCCTGCACGCGATGATCGTTATGGGAGTGGCCGGCGAACAGGCGGCGGCCCGCGCCCCGGCCCCCGGCAGCTTCAAAGTGGCTTTTCTGGATGCGTTGTATGGGCTGGACGAGGCGACGCTTTCCGCTGCCGCGAAGGTCCGCCGTCTGTGAGCGTTTCGTTCAATCCTCGCCTTTATCTTGTCACTGATCGCGCGTGCCTGGCGGGGCGTGATTTGATCAAGACGGTGCTGGCGGCGGTTCGCGGCGGGGTTACCCTGGTGCAGTTGCGCGAAAAAACACGCTCAACACGGGATTTTGTTGCCGAGGTAAGGGCGCTGAAAAACGTGTTGGACGGAACAGGGGTGGCGCTGCTGGTCAATGACCGGGTGGATGTAGCCCTCGCGGCGGGCGCGGATGGCGTGCACCTTGGACAATCCGACATGGCGCCGGCGGATGCCCGGTGGCTGCTGGGCCCCAACGCCATCATCGGCTGGTCACTCGAATCGGTGGACGATGCCCGCGCCCTGGACGGACAGCCCGTGGATTATGCCGCGGTCAGCCCGGTTTTTTCCACGCCCACCAAAACGGATATCGTCCCCCCCCTGGGACTCGCCGGTGTGCGCGCTGTGCGCGCGCTGACTACGTTGCCGTTGGTCGGCATCGGGGGTATTCACGCCGGGAACGCGCGGGATGTGTTGGCGGCAGGCGCCGATGGGGTCGCCGTTATTTCAGCCATTTGCTCCGCTGAAAATCCGGAAACCGCGGCGCGCGCGTTTTTTACACCAGGGGAACATCCGGAACGTTCCTGAACAGTTCAATGGTCCGGATATTCCCGGAAAATTGCTCATGGCACAGGCGGGTTGTGTGGTCATCTTCTTTTCTACTGACAAGCAGGAGGACATCCGCGTTCCGCACGTCGAAGTCGGCGGGCGGCGCCGGCGTAAAGGCGCCGATCGGGCGGCGGGAGTCGGAGATGAGGCCGGCCACGTCGGGCGCCGGGACCATGCCGTCCATCATCGAGAGGAATTGTCGCAGGTCCTCGGGCGCGCCGCACAGCGCCACCCGCGGGGGCGCGCCATGCGCGCCGGTTTGCCCCAGCCAGCGCCAGAGCGATTGCGCGTAGCGGATGAACAACCCCTTCAGCAACGCGCGTTTGTCGTCATCCGGCGCAGTGAGGGGTTGCTTGAATACCCGCTGAATGAGCAGGGCCACGCCACGTGAAAGTAGACGCGCGGTTACCATCGGGTCTACCTCGCGCGCCAGGCGCCAGGTGGCCTTGGTGTCCTCCCATCCGGATTGGCCGCCGATCCCGAGTATCTGCTCGAACCAGTCGTCCAGGACCAGGTCGCGGACCAGTTGGAAATCGGGGGCGGGAACAGGAAAGGTGGTTTTGAGAAAGCGGAGCACCTGGAAGCGTTCGTAATAGAACCGTGGCCGAAAGTGATTGGTGTGCCGGACACTGCGTCCGTGAAAACGGAAGTAGTTCAACGGTTCGCTGATGAAGGCGATGTCGCTGATGGCCAGCATGTGTATCCAGGTCATCCAATCGCCCATGTAGGCCATGTCTTCCGGCGCCTGGCCGACGCGCTGATAGATATCCTTGCGGAAGAGTACGGCGCTGGCATTGGGAATGGTGTTTTTATACAGCAGGTAGCGGACACATTCCGAGGGACCGTCGTTGATGTAGTCCGTCTTCCAGCGTTCCGTGTCCAGGTCATCCGTGTATTGCCGGGCGGTCGGGGGGCGCTTTTTCCAGTCGTTGACCATGTAACTTTGGCAGTAGGCCAGCCCAACGTTGGGATTCGCGTCCAGGACGGCGGCCAGCCGCGAAAGCAGCGTCGGCGCGGCATAATCATCGGCCTCGGCGATCCAGATGTAGTCCCCTGTCGCGGCGGCCACGCCCTGGTTCCATTGCCGGAACGGACTGCCGCTGTTGTGTTCATTCAGGAAGATGTGCCGGACCGCCGGGTGCTGCCGATAGGCTTCAATGATCGAGCGGCTCCCGTCCGTCGAGGCGTCGTCCAGCAGGATGATTTCCACATCCGTGAAATCCTGCCGCAGGACGCTTTCGATGCGCTGCCTCAGGTAGCGCGCGTAGTTGAAATTCGGGATGATGATGGAGACTTTCGGCATACCGGCTCACAATTTGGGGTAGGGGCCCTCGGGGAGGCCTTCGTATAAATCCAGGAGATGGGCGTCGGGGCCATACAAGGCCAGGCAGCGCGCCTTCATCCGGTCCGCGGCGGTGTCGCTGGAAATCAGGACGGCGTCCACATCGCGCGGATTGAGTGTTTCGGGTTTTACGGGATGCTGTCCCCAGAAGGTGCGCTCGGGATCCGGTCGGTCGTCAAGCACCATGCAGACTTCGGGGCCGGGCAGGCCCCGGTCATGGGTCAGCATCGAGAGCCACGCGCTGTGATCGCCGCCGCCGAATACCGCCAGGCGCAACGGCCCGCCGTCCTGGCCACAGACGCCCCACTCGCGCCAGCGCTGCGAAACATAGACCTCGGCCAGCAGGGCCGCGGCTACGTTCTGGCTGCGCGAATAGGTCAGCCCTTTGTATACATACCGGCGTATCCGGTTAATCCAGTGGTGCGCCATAATGTTTCTGCAAGGTTGAGAGATATACCGCTTCTTCCATAAAGCGGCGGTTGACGGTGCGCATGGGGGCCGGAACGCTGAACCGGGATCGCGGCCCGGTAAACAGGGTCAGGGCGTCGATCAGGTCGTTGCCGCCCCAGTTGATGATCTCCTGACTGCGGCAGCAGAGCCCGGCCTCCTCCAGGTATTCACAAAGGATGGACGCGGACATGCTCGGCGCGCGTAAATGGGTCTTTTCAATGGCCGATGTGTTATCGAGCCCGCCCAGGTTGGAATGGTGGATAAACCCGGCCCCGTTCGATTTCAGGACCCGCCCGCATTCCAGCGCGTAGGCCCGCATGACTTCCGACTCGGCGTGTACCAGCGAGTCAAAACTAAAAATGAAATCCACGGAATCATCAGGAACCATCGCCAGCGAAAACCCGTCGTTGACATGGCACGCCACATGGGCCTCCCTCGCAAAACGCGCTTTGCAGGCGTCAATGCATTTGGGGCTGATGTCGACCAGGATGAGCTTGTCGCACAGGTCCTTGAGAAAGACGCTCCAGCGTCCAAACCCCGGGGCCAGTTCCAGGATCACGGGCGCGGGCACATGCGCATGGATGCGCGGCAGTAGCGTCCCGTACCATTCCATGGCCGCGCCGCCCCATAGCGCCGACCAGTTTTCGCCCCGGGCGGACCAGTCGAAATCGCGATCCCAAATGGCCAGATTTTCTTCAATGGTAGGCATCGGTGCTCCCTCGTGAAATGAGATGCTCCAGCCGGAAGGCGTCGGGGTCCTGTCGGTCCGCGCCTTTTTCCACCACCACAAAACCCTGATGGATAAACACGCGGTTGATGGCCGAAGGCGAACTGCCGGCGGCCTCGACCAGTTCAAAAACAAGCCGGGTCAGCGGGGTTTTTCCCGCCCAGGGATGGTCCGCCCGCTGAAAATCCGTCCAGTGCCCCCATGCCCAGTCCTCAATGATATACAAGCCGCCCGCGCGCAGGCGCGGAAAGAGGATGTTGAAACTCTCCCTGGTCAGGTCGTACATGTGCGAGGCGTCGTCAATGACCAGGTCCAGGGGCCCGTCCATTTCCCGCGCAATGAGCTGCGTCAGTTGCCGACGGTCACGCTGGTCCGTGTTCCAGTGAACATGAATGCGGTCCCGGGCCTTCCGGTCGGTGATGAACTGCTGGAGGTATGGCGAATTCTGCTTGTCGGTGATGTCGATCGCCACATGCCGTTTCGGGGAGAGAAACTCGTACCACAAGGCGACACTGCCGCCGTCCCAGATGCCCAGTTCAAAAACACGTTCCGCGGAAAAAGGCCCGTAGGTCTTCCAGAATTGGGCATACTGGTCCATGAGGAATTTGGTCTTGTGGAAAATGAAACAGGCGTCGCCCAGCTCCCATGCGTCGTTGCGGCAGTGCTGCAGGCGAAAAACCAGGTCGCCGTACAGCATGCGGTCGTCTTTCCATATCATCTGTTCAAAGAAATCGGTCTTCATGCCCGTGCTCCTTTCCCGACGGTCGTCAGGGTGGCCCGAATGATCTCCAGGAGCCGCGGCCCCGCGATACGTACATCAAAGCCGGCGCTCCGCCGCCGGGCCGCCGCGCCCTTTTCCCGCCGCAGCTCGTCGTCGTCCAGCAGATCACGAATACGTTCGGCCATGCCAACCACGTCAAGGTACGGGACCGTATACCCGCACTCATCACCGACAAACTCGGCGGACCCGCCCGACTGGTCGAAACAGACGATGGGTATCCCCATCGCGGCGGTCTCAAGATTGACCAGCGGGAAGGGGTCTTCGCGAGAGGTCATGGCAAAGACATCGAAGAGGGCGTAGTAATCGTGCGGACGGTCGGTATGGCCGGTAAAATGTACACGGTCCCCGAGGCCTGCCTTGTCGGCGTCGTGCCGAAGGGCGCCGTACTGCGCGCCTTTGGCGTCGCCGCCCACCCACAGGAAATGGGCGGATGGGTTATAGATGGAGAGGGCACGCGCGACCTGCACGAAGATATCCGGGCCCTTGCGCCAATCCGTTGTGCCCGAGCCGCCCACGATCGGGCTGTCCGACGGGATGCCCAGATGCGCCCTCAGTTCGGCGCAATGCGCGGGATTGGCGGGTGCTGTCGCTACGGGAACGCATTCATAGACCACATCCACAAGATTCATCGGCACGTCCAGTGTTGTTTGCAGGGCGCGTTGTACCGCCCGCGACGCGGCCACATACCTTGTCGTGTACTGCCGGATACACGCATTGTTGCGCGCGCTGGTCTTGTAGGTAATCCAGTATTCAAGTTCATGCACATGGCAGATTACCGAAGCGTTCGTGTATGCCAGTTCCTCCAGCAGTTCGCCGTTGGTTACAGTGTTGCTGTAGATGAGGGAAATATCGTCATAGACCGGGCGGTCGCGCGTCCAGACCTGGGTCGGCGCCAGCGCCGAAAATTCCGGTTCCAATTCCCCTCCATTCTTCAAAAGAATCTCAAACGGCAGGCCGCCGTGCTCCTGGAACCAGCGCAGAAAATGCAGGAAAACAATCGGCGCGCCGTTCCGGTGCGCATCGTGCGATATGAAAAGTATTTTCATGCGTGAACTATAGGTAGGCGCGCCCGGCACGGCAAGCCAGAACTCGCCGGGGATATCGAACAGTTCCCGTATATATTTTCGTACTTCACATTCTTTCAGACACCTGCTAGGGTAAGCCTATGAAAAAGTTACCCATAGGCACCCAGGATTTTGAAACATTACGCGCCGGCGATTTTCTGTATGTTGATAAAACTGAATTATTATACCGCTTAGTGAGTGAGGGGCGCGTGTATTTCATCTCGCGTCCGCGCCGTTTCGGCAAATCATTGACGATCACCACCCTCAAGGCCCTCTTTGAAGGCCGGCGCGATCTTTTCGAGGGCTTGGCCATTGATGGGCTTGAATACGATTGGAAGCCTCATCCGGTGCTGCATATTGATTTCAGCAATGAACGAATTAAGACGGCTGAAGATTTGGAAGCTTTTATCTCACGGCAGTTGATTGCCGCAGCCCGGAAATGGGAAGTTGAGTTGAAATCTACCGCCTATACCGCGCAATTAGCTGAATTATTGGAAAAAGGCGCCCATGCTGCGAAAGTTGTTATCCTGATCGATGAATATGACAAACCTATTCTCGATCATATCGAAGACACAGAAAAAGCCGTAGAGATGCGTGAAACACTGAAGGGGTTTTATACTACAATAAAAGCGTGTGATGCCCATTTGCGTTTTGTGCTGCTGACCGGGGTGACCAAGTTTGCCAAGATGTCGGTGTTCTCCGGGTTGAACAACTTAAATGACATAACCATGCATAAGCGGTATGCCACATTGATGGGGTATACGCAAACTGAACTGGAGTACAGTTTTCAGGAACATATTGTTCGGTATGTAGAGCATGAAAAGGTGTCTATGGACGTGTGTATGGGGAAAATCCGTGACTGGTATAACGGTTATTGTTTTGCGTCGTGCGCCGAACGTGTTTACAACCCATTTTCCACCTTGCTGTTTCTTGACAGCCTTGAATTTTCCAGTTTTTGGTATGAAACGGGTACCCCCACTTTTCTAATCCGCTTATTGCGTAAAATGAAGGCGCCTGACGCGAAGGATTTGGATGGGCTGGTTATTGGCGAAGAAGCCTTCAGCGGGTATGAACCGGAGCATCTTACGGCCCTGCCATTGCTCTACCAGGCGGGCTACCTGACACTGAAAGATTATGATCCCGAGAGTATGCTGTATACCCTCGGGTATCCCAATTTCGAGGTGCGCCGGGCGTTTTCCGTGTCGCTGCTGGAGTCTTTTGCGGGTACCCAGAACGGGTTGAACAGCGCTTACATTGAGAGACTTCGCAAGGCCTTGGTTGCCGGCGATATGGAACAGTTCTTTGAAGTCATGTCGATTTTCTTCGCGAACATTCCATATGATATAACCCTGAAGAATGAAAAGTACTATCAGACCATCTTTTACCTGGTGTTTGTGCTGTTGGGGCTTCGCATCGAAGCGGAGTCTCGCACCAACAAAGGGCGTATTGATGCGGTCGCGGTCACCGCGGATACAATCTTTATCTTCGAGTTCAAGCTGCAAGGCACGGCCGAAGAGGCCCTGGCGCAGATCGAGCGGAACGAATACACCCAGAAATATTCGGGCCGCGAAAAGACCATACGAAAATTCGGGGTCGCCTTCGACCCCGAAACCCGCAATATCGGCCAGTGGATTGAGTAACCTTCTCGACCGTGTGGGACGGCAAGAATTTCGCGTCTACGAGCCCAAAAAATAGCAAAATTTTCCATTTTTAGGCCATTTTTTGCCTGTTTTGACGGATTTTTGTCGTTTTTAGCGTGGTTGCGCGCGCGCGGACTCGGCATGTGGCTCGCCGTGCGCGGCAGGCTAAAGCCTGAACAACAAACGGCCAGGCTGACGCCTGGACAGCACACCGTTTCGCCGGGTTGTGGCCGTAGTGAAATCCGTTGGTTAGGGGTTGACACCGGGGTGGTTGTGCTTTAGGGTGAGTCCGGTAACATTTAAATCGGTGTATTGGCATTTGTCTGGAGCGATTGCTATGAATACGGACTTTATCTGGTTGGTGCATCCCCTGAATGAATCACAGTTCGCGGAGTTCGGGGAACGGACGCAACGCAGCGCGGAGGAGGTACGGTCCGGGGGGCCGGCGGTGGTGGATGTCATTGAAGACCGGGCGTCAGGGATGACGGGTCACGCCATATCGACGCCGCTACTTCCGCTGGAGCTGGTGCGCAAGAAGAACGTCATTCGCCAGCTTGAGCTGATCCGTGATTTGATTGACCGGACTTTTGAAGGCGACTTTCCGATCGGGCTGGGCGCCTGGTGGGCGAGCGTTTCGCGTCACGGCGCGCTGGCGCGGGAGATCTTTGGGGAGCGGGTACTTATTGACGGCTACCACTACACGGTCATGGGCATCTACCATGAGCTGCTCAAACATCTTTCGCAGGCGGACGGGCCGGCGAAGATATGCATCATCGGCGCCGGCACGGTGGGCAGCCGGTTGAGCGATGTGCTGAGCCGTGAAACCCTCGACCATACATTATTTGATATTGCGCATACCGGGACATGCAACGCGAGCGGCAAGTATGTCCGTCACGTCCGTGAGCTGGACCTGCATGAATTCACCATCGGGGTATGTTGCACCTCGGCCACCAGGGATGTGGTCACGCCGGAGCAGATTCCCGAGGGGTTCATTTGCATTGACGATTCCTATCCGCATGTTATTCCGGAATACGAAGGGCGCGTGGACGGGGGGATCTGGCGCAATGAGCACATTACGTCGCAATGGATTGTCCAGGACGGACAGGTCTATGGCTGCCTGATGGAGCTGATTGACGAAGCGCGCCGGGAACGCGGATATGCCGTGACGGAGTGGAAGGACTGAAAGGGGAAGGATGAAGGATGAAGGATGAAGGATGAAGGGGGAACCTATCACCTAATCACCTACCACCTAAACACCTACGACCTACCACCTAATCACCTACCACCTAATCACCTACGACCTACCCGCCGACCACCTGAATACTTTGTCGCGACAATTGTGTGGGTTGGGGAGGTGACCACTACATCTTGTAGCCTTTTTCGATATTTGGGTTTATGTACGAAAAATTCGTTTTTTTTGGCAAAAAAAATCCAATTTGTTGTTGACGTCCGGTGGGGCAAAGTGGTTTAAAGTGTCAAACGAGGTAGACGTTGTGGAACAAAGAGGTGTAACAGTGCGAGAAGAAGAGACAGCCCCACAGGGAGTCTTTGTCAACACGTACGAGCATTCTCTGGATCCCAAAAAGCGTCTAACGGTTCCTTCAGAGTGGCGAGAGTTGGTGGGCGTTCCGAGGAAGTTGCTTGTGCTCCCCGGGATCAAAGAAAAATGCCTGTGTGTCTACCCTGCCCGAGAATTAGTGTCACGCATGGATAAGTTGCGCAAGCTTTCCATTGCGGACGAAAAAGGCAGGCGGCTTGCTCGGACGCTCGCCTCGCTCTCTGATGTGGCCCCGTGGGATTCGCAGGGGCGTATCCGGATCAAGGATTCGCTGCTGCAGTATGCGGGGCTGACCGGAAAGGTCGTACTGGCAGGTACCTTTGACGGATTCGAGTTATGGAGTCCGGAGCGCTGGGAAGGCGCGGTGGACATTGACGACCTGGCGACCCTCGAAGAGGCGGCCAAGTATGTCGGGTTTTAATGTTGGTAATTGGTTTTAGTTTTAACTGTTTAGGAAAAGGAAGTACTGATGACGATGCTGGATATTGCAGGTTATCTTAAAGTTAATGGAGCATTAAACGGCGGCAGCGAGACCTCACGTTGGTTTGCCCTGCCGTCCCGCTCGTTCAAACCCCGGCGTTGGTCGGGGTATGGTCCCTCAATCATCATCGATTCGGTTCGCGACCTGGGCACTGACTCCCGTCAGTACGCGAGTCGCTCCGTTCGTGTCGGAGGCGTTAATCTCTTCTGAGCTGATCTGTCGGCCCATAGCCCAAGGAGGCCCCGTGCACCTACCGGTTCTACTGCAGGAATCAGTTGAACTGATGAATATCAGGGTGGGCGGAACCTATATAGACGGGACACTGGGGGGCGGCGGCCATGCGGAAGCGATGCTTGAGCGCATGGGGCCGGCCGGACGGCTGCTGGGTACAGACCGGGACGCGGAAGCGATTGCGCGCGTGAAAATCCGTTTGGCGCCTTTTCTTGGGCAATGCATGCTGGCGCAGGGAAACTATGCGGACATGAGTGAAATGGCACATAGGCACGGCATCGATGCGGTTGATGGTATTTTGCTGGACATCGGTATGTCCTCTTTCCAGCTTGATGACGCGCGGCGTGGATTCAGTTTCCAGCATGATGGTCCGTTGGATATGCGCATGGACGGGAACGACACGCAGACGGCCGCTGATTTGGTCAACACGCTGGATGCCGCGGCGCTGGCTGATATCCTGTGGGAGTTTGGCGAGGAACGGTCTTCGCGCAGGATTGCGCGTCGCCTGGTGGAAGAGCGGGAGCGGCAACCGTTCACGCGCACCGCGCAGTTGGCGGATATCGTGGAACGGGTGAAAGGGGGGCGGCGCGGCAAGACGCATCCGGCGACCCAGACCTTCCAGGCATTGCGCATTGCGTTGAATGACGAGTTGGGCAGCCTGGACCGGGGGTTGCGCGCAGGCATGGCACTGCTTGCCCCGGGGGGGCGTATGGCGGTGATCACGTTCCACAGTATGGAAGACCGCCGTGTAAAACAATTTTTCGCCCGGCATGTCGGGCGCATGGAAGCGTTGCAGGAAGGCGGGCAGCGTTGGCTGGGAGAGGAACCCCGGGCCCGGTGGATCACCCGCAAGCCGGTGACGCCGTCCAAAGAGGAAATGCAGAATAATCCGCGGGCGCGGTCCGCGAAACTGAGAGTAATAGAAAGGCTGAGCAATGGCGCGTAATACCCGAAGAAAACAAAACAAAAAGAAACAGACGGAAAAGAGACATGTATTTCCTGTTCCGTTGGCGGGCATCCTGGTTTTGGCGGCGGTGCTTTCGCTCACCTATCTGTGGTTATGCGGACGCTGCGATTCGCTGGGGCGGCGTATCAAGGTCCTGGAAAAGAGCTGTGCCGAGGCCCGCAAGCTGCGTTACAACGAAGAATACAAGTGGGCCAACATGAAGAATCCCCGCAATATTGAACGGGCGCTTAAGCAGCACCACCTGGATATGACCTGGCCGGACCGCCGCCGTGTGATTACGCTGTCTTCGAGGTTGTGCGAACTGGATGATGTGGAGCGTGCCGAGGCAAGGAATGACGGGGCGGCCCGGATGGTACGAATGGCAAGGAATGACGGATAACAAATACAACTGGCGGATTATCTGTGTAGTCGCCCTGGTCATGCTGGCGCAGGTTGGGCTGGGCTCGCGCCTGGTCTTCCTGCACATGGGCGAAAACGAAATCTATCGTGAGCGCGTCGCGCGCAAGCGCAAACTCGAGCAGGACATCCTGGTCGGGCGGGGCCGTATCCTGGACCGGAACGGCGAAACCCTGGCCATGGACCTGGCAGTCAAGGACGTCTGCGCGGACCCGGCGGTGATCACCGAAAATGGCCATGTGCGCTTTATTGCCGAGCACCTTGCGCGCTTGTTGAGCCTGGATTCGTTGTGGGTGGCCTCGCGCCTGAACCGTCCCCACCGCCGTTTCGAGTTCATCAAGCGTTTTGTCCCGCTGGATACCGTGGAGGATGTCGCGGCCCTGAAGCTCCCGGGTGTTTTCTTTCTGGACAGCAGCCAGCGGAATTATCCGCATGCGGGCATGATGGGTCATGTGGTGGGGTTTTCGAATCTGGAAGGGGTCGGCAGCGCGGGCATTGAACAGAAATTCAACAAGTATCTGAAGGGCACTCCCGGGTTGCGCATCAGTGAGCTTGACGGTCGCCGTCACGAAATTTATGCCCGGCGCAGCCTTGATATTCCGGCCCAGGAAGGTTCGGATGTGTACCTGACGCTCGATATGATGATCCAGTATTTTACGGAACAGGCCCTGCTGAAGGCCGTGGAGGAGCATCATGCGCGCGGGGCCTGGGCGATTGTGCAGCGGGTGCGTACCGGTGAAATCCTTGCGATGGCGTCCCTGCCCAACTACAATCTGAACGAATACCGGACCAGTACTCCGGAGCAACGGCGCAACCGCGCCATCGCGTACAATTATGAGCCGGGGTCCACCTTCAAGGTCGCCGTGATTGCGGCGGGCCTGGACGCAGGCGTGACTACGCCGGATAAGATATATGATTGTGAAAACGGCTACTGGATGTACAAGGGAAGACCATTGCGTGATTATCACGCGTACGATCAATTAAACGTGGCGGACATCCTGAAAAAATCCAGCAACATCGGCACGGCCAAAATCGCGCTCGAACTGGGCAATGACAGATTGATGTGGTACTTGAAAGAATTCGGGGTCGGACAACTCACCGGGGTGGACCTGCCGGGCGAAGAGACCGGCATCCTTAATCCCCTTCAGCGCTGGTCCTCCATCAGCCCGACGCGTATCGCCATGGGGCATGAGGTGGCGCTCACCGCGCTGCAGATGGTCAATATGGTGTCTTCCATCGCCAACCGCGGTTTTCTGATGAAGCCGCGGGTGGTCAAGCGCATTGTGAATACACAGGGGCATATCGTTTACGAGTCGGAGCCCGAAGTGCTGGCGCGCCCCATACGTGCGGAAACTGCCGATACCATGATCCGGCTGATGGCCCGGGTGACCGAAGAAGGCGGCACCGGACGTCGCGCCGCCTTGGACGATTATAAAGTGGGCGGCAAAACCGGCTCGGCCCAGAAGCCGGTCCCTGGCGGCTATTCCGATTCTGCGCATATGGCATCCTTTGTCGGGTTCCTGCCGGCGGATAATCCCGAGATTTGTATTGTCGTAGTTGTCGACGAACCACAGCCCCTGCACACCGGTGGCGTGGTTGCCGCGCCGGTGTTCCGGGAGATTGCGGAACCGACCGCGCGGTATCTGGCGGCCTCCCCGGATGGCTGGGGCGGGCATGAAACCCTGGACATTGCTGAGCTGAGTGAAGAGGGAGCGGCACTGTGATCCTGAATGAACTTTACATTGAGACCATGAAACTTGAAGCACTGACAAAAATTATTCAGCCCCTGACCGTTAAGGGATCGACCTTTGAAGAGGTCCAGGGGATTACCTATGATTCGCGCAAGGTACGACCGGGGTATCTGTTTGTGGCCTTGCGGGGCGAACATGAGAACGGCCTGCTGTACGTCAGCGATGCGATTGCGCGCGGCGCGGTGGCGGTCGTCACCGAATCGCCCCAGGCCCTGCCGATCCATGTCAGCCATATCCAGGTCGCGGACGCCCGCAGCGCGCTGGCGGAGATGTCGTGCGCCTACTTTGATTCCCCGTCACGCAGCATGCAGATGATCGGCGTCACGGGGACCAATGGAAAGACCACGACGAGTTTTTTGATTAAATCGATCCTGGAACAGGATGGACGTGTGCCGGGATTGATCGGCACGGTCCGGCACGAGATCGGGCAGCGTTGCATACCGGCGGTCCGGACAACTCCCGAGGCCCCGGAGGTACAGTCCATGCTCGACCAGATGCGCAAGGCCGGGTGCCGCAGTGCGGTGATGGAGGTCTCTTCGCACGCCCTCGCGCAAAAGCGCGTGTGGGGCATTGATTTTGATGTCGCGGTCTTTACCAACCTGACCCCGGAGCATCTCGACTACCACCAAAACATGCAGCAGTATTTTTCCGCTAAGGCCATGCTTTTTAGCGGGCTGGGGCTTCAGGAGAAGCGTGCGGTCGCGGTCATCAATATTGATGACGCGTGGGGGCAGCAGTTGGCGGGCATCTGCGACACGCGGGTACAGGAGATTACGTTCGGCTTCCATCCGGCGGCGCAGGTCCGCGCGGAGCATCTTGAAAGCGACATGCACGGCTCGCGGTTTGACGTGGCCACCCCCTGGGGCGCCGCGCATGTTGACCTTCCGCTGCTCGGGCGGTTTAATGTGAGCAATGCCCTGGCGGCGATCGCCGCCTGCGGCGCGCTGGGGATTGATCCCGTAAAATCCGCCGGGGTCCTCGCGCGAATTGGGGTGATTCCGGGGCGCCTGGAGTCCATTCCCAACAGCCGGGGCATCCAGATTTTTGTGGACTACGCCCATTCCTCCGACGCGCTGGACAATGTGCTGCGGACCTTGCGGGAAGTGGCCCCTAAACGGATCATCACGGTCTTCGGGTGCGGCGGGAACCGTGACAAGGCCAAGCGTTTCGCCATGGGCGCGGTGGCGGCGGAGTACGCCGACTATACGGTCATCACCACGGATAATCCCCGGGATGAAGATCCGTCGGTGATCGCGCGGGAAATCGCGCGTGGCTTCGGGACAAAAAAGAATTTTGACATTGTGCTCGACCGGACGGACGCCATCGCCCGGGGGATCAGTTGCTCGGAGCGGGGAGACTTCCTTTTGATCGCGGGCAAAGGGCACGAGAGCTATCAGGAATTTGCCCATACCGTGGTGCCGTTCGACGACCGGATGGTTGTTCGCCGGCTGGCGGAATAGAGGAGATGCATATGAGACAGGATACCATGGCTTGGGTTGCAGTGGCGGCGTTGCCGGTGGATAACCGGCGTTATCTTCGCACAGACGGCCATCGCGCATGCGGGTCTCCCCCTTATGGCCAGGGCGATTCAAATGACTGGCTGAACGCGCTGCTGTTGTCGGGCGAGGAAGATGATGTGCTGAGCGTGTGGGACAGAAAGGACCGGGGCGGGGATGCCGTGCTTCAATCCACGTGATTTGCAGGCGTGGTCCGGCGGTGAATGGCGTGGCGGTCTGCCTTCGGACATCACGGGAATTTGTCATGACAGCCGGGTGGTGAAACCCGGCGTCATTTATGTTGCCCTCAAAGGGAACCGGTGCGATGGGCATGCCTATCTGCGGGAGGCCTTTGAGCGCGGCGCGGTGGCGGCGATGGTGCAGGCGGGGGGGGGGGGGGGGGAAAAAC
>RZZM01000381.1 GCA_009929845.1 Spartobacteria bacterium | reverse complement strand
CGCGGACCCGGGCAATATGTATTACGATGAAATCCGCATCGCCAATTCCTGGGAGGACCTGCTGCAAAACCCGACGTATAACTGGGATGACAGCGCCAGTCCCGATCACGACTGGAGCAACGCGGAAAACTGGTCCGGGAATGTCGAGCCCGTCCTGAGCGAAAATGCCTATATCAACGGCGGATATACCGCGGTGGTTACCGCGGTGGGCGAACGATGTACTTCGCTCTTTCTGGGCCAGGCGGAGCGGGGGAGTGTCCTGCAGACCGGCGGCGAATTGATCTTGGGGAGCAGTTTGGGCATGGGGATAAGCCAGGGTACCGGTAGAGGTTTTTATACGATAACCGGGGGCTCGCTGACGGTTAGCAACAATGGCCTTATTGGTGACAAGGGGATTGCCGAAATACTTGTCGATGGCCCCGGGGCGTCGATCAGCTTCGGAGGCAGCATGACGCTTGGTGACGGTGGTGTCGGCATTGAGGATACCGGCAACCTGATCATTGTCAATGAGGGGTCTTTCACTGTGGGCGGACAGACCTATATTGGCAATTACACGCAGACGGATGGAACGCTCTATATGAGCGGCGGGGTCTTTAACGCCAACTCGGTGTTTAATCTGGGCGAATTTAACGGGGCCACGGGGCGGGTGTATGTGACGGATGGAAGTCTCGTTGGCGGCGGTTCGCTGGCCGATTTTTATATCGGCGACGAGGGCTTCGGGTACATGCACATTTCAGGTGGAACGGTGGATGTGAATGGCGCAGGCGGCGACCTTATTGTCGCGGACGACGCGAACCTGGGTGTATATTGCGAACTGGTGTTGTCGGGGGGGTTGTTGGATGTTGAGAACGATGTGGTCGTGGCCAATAACGCCGGAGCCGCGGGCCGAATGAGCGTACAGGGCGGCCATGTCGAAGTGGGCGACAATCTGTATGCGGGCAGCGCGGCCAATGCGACGGGCGCGGTGCTGATCAGCGGCGGTACGCTCAAGGCGGACTACGCCTATATCGCCAACGCGGGGTACGGATCGTGTGATATCGGCGGCGGCGCGGTTACGGTGGCGACCATGCGCGTGGCGACCTGGGCCGGTTCGACCGGCGCCCTGGTGGTTACCAACGGTTCGCTGGATGTGATCGACTCGACTGATCTGGTCATTGCCGAGAGCGGAAACGCGCTCATGAATATCGGAGACACGGCGGTGGTGAATGTGGGAGACGGGTCCGGGGAAACAGATTTCTTTGTGGCCAGCGCGGCCGGCTCGCGCGGGGTGGTCAATCAGTCCAATGGCACGGTCAGTATTATCGCCGGCGCGGCCAACTCGCACCTGCGTATTGGCGTGGCCGCCACGGCGCACGGAGAATATAATCTTTCCGGCGGCATGCTGGATATTGACGAGAATATTTATATGGCGGACCAGGCCGGCTCGACGGGTATCCTGACCGTGGCGGGGGGCGCCTTAAATGCCGGACTGCTTTATGCGGGCTACAATGGATATGCCCAGTATGTGATATCCGGCGGCGCGTCCACGTTGGAAGAGGCGCGGGTCGGACTCAATGCCGGGGCCGAGGGCCTGCTGGCGATTTCGGCGGGCTCGCTCGATGTGACCGAGGCGGGCGATATCATTATCGGCGACAGTGGCGTCGGCGTCATGAACATTGACGGCACGGCGGTGGTGAATATCGGCGACGCCTCGGGCGAGACGGAGCTGCGCATCGGGGCGGCTGGCCGCGGGACGGTCAACCAGACCAACGGAACGGTGACGGTGGTTGAGCATGTGCGGATAGGCATTTCCGCCGGATCGGGCGGGATTTACAACCAGTCCGGCGGCACATTGACCATTGAAGATCATGTGTATATGGGGGATGCCGCGACCGCGACCGGGCGGGTATATGCGTCCGGCGGAACCATGACAGCCAATACGCTTTTCCTGGCCTATAACGGCAAGGCGGACATGAAGATTGACGGGGGCGCGGTGACCTTGGCTGCCGCGCAGATCGGGGTGATCTCCGGGGCGGAGGCCACGATGGAGCTTGTGGATGGGTCCCTGGATATTACTGGTGCGGCAGATTTACGGGTGGGGGTTAACGGGACCGGCATACTGAATATCGATGACACCGGTGAATTGAACATCGGCGACAATTCCGGCGAGACCGATTTCATGCTGGGGGTCGGCGCCACGGGCGTGGGCATCGTGAACCAAACCAACGGGACGGTGACGATTGATTCCGGCGCGGGCGACTCCATCCTCAAAGTGGGTATCGCCTCCGGCGGCTATGCCGAATACAATATCTCTGGTGGGATCCTGGATATCGAGGACCATGTCTATGTCGGCGACGGCGCCGGCGGGGTCGGGACCTTCCATGTGATCGGCGACGGCGCGACCATTGCCGTCGATAATGATTTCCAGATATACAACGCAAGTTCCACCCTCAAAGTCTCGTTCGTGTCCAGCCAGATCAGCGCGATAGAGGTGGGGGACGACATCATCATCAACGGGGCGCTTACCATTGATGACGACGGCTCGCTGGCCGCCGGCACCTATATTATCGCCACCAGTGTCAATTCCAGTGCCGTCAGTGGGGATTTTGTGGTGACCAACTGGAATGGTTCGGTCGAGGGCACGGTGAGTTATGCGGATAACTGTATCAAGGTTACCATTCTCGCTGACCAGGAGATTGCGGTGTTGGGAATTAATCTGGCGGTCATTCCCGATGGCGACAGTACGCCGAGCGGCGCGGATGGAACTGATTTTGGATCCGCTGCGATTGGTGTGGGGTATGTTGACCGTACCTTCAGTGTGACCAATTCGGGGGATAAAGACTTGACGTTGTCCGGAGTGACGACATCGGGCACGCACATGGCAGAATTCGTTGTGCAGGAGTGGCCGCCAGTAGTCAGTCCACGCTCTGTCTCCAACCTGGTGATACGTTTCGAGCCGACGGCTCTTGGGGTCAGGACGGCTACGATCCATGTCGGCAGCGATGATGCCGATGAGGCCGATTACGATTTTGCGGTGCAGGGCACAGGTATTGATGCCTCGGCGCCGTACGTGACGAACTGGGTGGTGGATGTTGATAACGAGGTGACGGATGCCCAGATGACCAGCGGTGTCTTCAGCATAATGATGAATATCTGCGATGCCGAGGGGATTAACACCACCGACAGCGCATCGCCACATTTCATTCCGTATTTCAGCATCTGGAATCCGGCGGGGGTTCAAATTCTTACAGACGAGGTCTTCAGCGCGTTTACCCATGCCGCCAGCGGGCAGGAGGTCGAGGCGGTCGATACCGAACATGCCGGGGTCAGCTATACGGCCAACATCCTCGGGACCTTTACCAACTGGTTCAGTGCCGAAAATTCCAATGATGTTACTACGGTGGATTTGGACAAAGATGACGATGGCAATCCGCTACTATTCACCGTGGTGGACGATGATGACGCCGCGCCGACCCCGGGGCACTTCAGTCCCAACCTGCTGACGAATGCCGGATTTGAGACCGGCGATTACACGGGATGGGATCAGTGGGGCGTGGGCCATGCCGTGTCGTCCGACGCGGCGGAGAGCGGCGGCTACGGACTCTGGATGACCAATTTTAACGGTGGGCCGGGAGGCGCCAGCGCGGCGGTGATCCAATACATGACGCTGGCGAACAGTACCACCTACCGGATGATTTGTCGCGCCCGCAAGGTCGGGGCGATGGACCCGGTGGCGGTCGAGATCAAGGCGCGCCGCCAGAATGCCGACTGGAGCGATGGCCTGGAAATCGCCACGAACAATTTCGTCGCCGAACTCACTACGGACTGGCAGACCTTCTCGATGACGTTTACAACGCATGCGTCGGACACAAATTACGGATGTTTTGTACATGTGTGGAACAATGAAACCGGTAGTTACGAGGGCCGCGCGGAGTTCGACACGTTGTATGTTGGTCGCGCCACTGACATGGCTCCTATGCAGTTGTGGCGCAATACAAGTATACAGCGAATCTGCACCAATGCCCTCATCGCCGGTACAACCAACGCGATTTATACCTATACCGACTATGAGTTCCGTTTTATGAATTCCTTCCCCATGTTGTTGCGCTTCGCGGTGTTTGATGAAGGCAGCGGCCTCTCGCGGGGGACCACCGATCCGTCCACGCAGATGACGGTCACGGTCTACAATCCGGAAACCGACACCTACTGGTTGAGTAACAACTGTTCCTACTATTATCCATCATTCAGCAGCGCGTTTGCGGATACCTTCCAGGATGGCGGTACCTCAACTTGGCGAATAGGCGTGCTGCAGGCCAATGAAATTGTCGGCGCGATGGTGGGTACGACCAACCGGATTACCGTGACCGTACCGGATACCGATAATGACCGCGCGGGGGACCGGTCCACGCTCACGGATTATCAGATGGGCTACCTGGTCATTGAGGATGACGATCCGGATGCCCCGTTGATTATCTCGAACGCCTTCGGACGTCCGCTGGGCGTGGGCA
>RZZM01000380.1 GCA_009929845.1 Spartobacteria bacterium | reverse complement strand
CCCGGGGGGTGACCCCATTCTTGAGGCCCTGGTCATGAAGTTGCTCGAGAAGGAGCCGGATCTCCGCTATCAGAGCGCCGGGGGGGTGTTGCATGATGTGGCGCGCTATTGCGCTGGTGACCGGAGCTTCATAATTGGCGAGAGCGATCCGAAGGTCAAGCTATCCTATCAGACGGCGTTGATCGGGCGGGAGGCCGAGTTGGCCGCTCTGAAGGAGTTGTACGGGCGTGCCAGCCAGGGGGCCACGATGATCGGGTTTGTGGCAGGCGAGGCGGGCGCGGGCAAAACGCGCCTGGCGGATGAACTGCGCCGGTATTGCTACGCGCAGGACGGCTTGTTTATCAGTGGGCGGTGCCTGAACCAGGAGAATAAGCAGCCTTACCAGCCGTTCATCAACGCGATCAACGCCTGGATCCGGTCGCTGGAACGGATGGATGCGGCCCGCCGACAGGAGGAGGTGGCCCGGGCCCGCGCGGCGGTGGGCGAGCTGGGCGAGGTGATTGAGCGGCTGAACCCGCATGTGCGGGCTGTGCTGGGCCGGAGCGCGCCGATGGTAGCGCTGGAGCCGGAGCGCGAGAACCAGCGTTTCCTGATGGTTGCTGCACGCTTTTTCTCCCGCCTGGGCCGTCCAATGGCGCCGTGCGTGATGATGCTTGATGACCTGCAATGGGCGGATGATGGCTCCCTCAATTTGCTTGATGAGATTCGCCGCCAGTCCGAGCAGGGGCCCCTGATGCTGCTGGGGACGTACCGCAAGGACGAGGTGGGCGTGGGCCACCGGCTCCGCCAATTGATCGAGCAGTGGCGGAAAATCGGACTGCCCCCGGAGGAGATTGTGCTGGCGCCGTTCGATAAACAGCGCATGTGCGCGATGGTGGCGGCGTTGCTGGGTCGGACGGAGGAAGAGGCCGCCGCCACAGCGGATATTGTGCAGACCAAGTCGGGCGGTAATCCATTTTTCGCGCTGTATATCCTGCGGGAAATGGTGGAGAGCAAGGGCTTGTATTGGGAGAACGGGCGGTGGCGCCATAACGAGGAAAAGATCCGCTCCCTACCCATTAGCGGCTCGGTGGCGGATTTGCTGGTCCGGAAGTCGGCCAATCTGCCCGCGGAGCTGTCCTCCTTGCTGGAGATGGCCGCGGTCGTGGGGCGGCAGTTTTCGAGTGAACTGCTGGGCCGGGTGCTGGACCGTGCCCCGGAAGAGGTGGTCTCGTTGATGGACACGGCCATGCAACGCCAGTTGGTGGAGCCGTCCGGCATCCGTGGGCAGTTTTTGTTTGGGCACGACCGCATCCATGAGGCGTTTCTCTCTCGCCTGGGCGCGGAGACCCTGCGCCAGGCGCACCAGCGCGTCGCGCAGGCCATCGAGAGCCTGTATGGCTCCGAGGACGCCGTGCAACTCTACGCGTTGGCGCACCATTACACGGAAGCCGGGGTCGAGGATAAAATCCTGGAGTATGTCCTGCCCGCCGCCAACAAGGCGCGGGAAAACTACGCCAATGAGGAGGCCATCCGGCACTACAAAGCGGGGTTGCGGATTCTGGAGGCGCGGTCCGCCTCGTCTTCGAAGGTGGCTTTGCAGGCCCGTCAGGGCCTCCTTGATGTCTGCCTGCTGGTTAACCGGAATCAGGAGGCGATGGAAATCGCGGACCTCCTGCTGGCGGAGTTGAAAGAGCCCGCTGACCGCGCCGAGATTCTTGGAAAAAAGGCGTACGCCTATTTTCATTCGGGCCTGTTCGCGGAAAGTGAACGGGCGTACCACCAGGCGCTTTTGGAACTTAACGAACGTTTGCCCATCACCACGGCTTCCCAAGCGGTCGCCTTCTTTGGACATGCGCTCAAGGCCATCGGGCGGTCGCGCTGGCTGCTCCCATGGACGAAGCGGTGCTGGGGCGGACGACGTTCCCGGGAAGAGACCGCCCTCATTAACCGGATCTATTTCAATCTTAACTGGCTGTATACCTTCTATAAGCCTTTGAGGTATATCAATTGCTCGTTGCAAAATTATCACCGCTCGACCATCGAGGCGTTGGAAGAGGAGCAGGCGGCCATCAACATACTCTCGTTTGGATTTTGTATTTCCATTCTGTCGCTTTTCCGGCAGGGGCTGACGCTGGCCCGGAGGGCGCTCCATATGGATATCAGCAAGCAGGCCCGCTTGATTATTGAGGTCCCTTATAGCTTCGTGCTGAGCTGGGCCGGGCGCTATGAGGAGGGGTTGGAGGCGGGGAACCAATCCTGCGCACTGGCGCGAGAGATCGGCGAGCGTTGGATGGAGGGTTTGACGTGTCATGTCACCGGCCATTGTCAATACTATCTTGGACGCTACACGGAGGCCTTGCGCCGCTTTCAGCAGTATTGGGAAATTAGTTGCCGAATTTCCGATTACCAGGGCATTGCGGCGTCCTCCAATTATATGGCCCTGTGTCGCTTTGAGCAGGGGAATGTAGACGTCAGCAAGGCGTTGTTGCAGGATAGCTTGGAAATCAGCAGGGAGAAGGGCATTCACCTCACGGAATGTGAGAGCCTGCTGTACCAGGGTGCTGTCGCGCTGTTCGAGGAGCGATGGGACGAGGCGTCCGTGTTCCTGAAGGAGGCGATGGCGGTGGAAGACGGGCTGTTCTTGCCGGTGGATTATGCCGGTCCGGTTCATCATACCCTGGCCGAAGCCTATATTGGAAAGGCCGGCGTGTCAGGCGGGAAGCGCTGGAAGTATTTGCTCCAGGCCGCAGTTCCTCTTTCCCGGGGGTTGTTCATTCTGCGGCGGTGGCCCAGCCACTACGCAGGGGCGTTGCGTGTTGCTGGTAATTTCTGGGCCTGTGCGGGATGGCGGGCGAAGGCCTTTTCCCTCTTCCGCCGCAGTATTGCGCATGCGGAACGCCTGGGTCGCTGTTTTGAGGAGGCCCGCGCACGAATGGATTATGGTCTCGCCCTGCGCGAGAAGGGCTGGACCTTTGAGGGCGACTGCCAGTTGCGCGAGGCCCTGCGGATATTTGCCTCCATTGGCGCGAAGGGGTTCTCGGAGCGGGTGCAGTCAGCGCTGGGCATGAATCCCGCCGAGGGAAGCGCCCTCGCCATTCCGGTCAGCACGGACTGCGCCAGCCAACGTCTTTCGGAGGACCGTTCGTTTGATGCCGTCTTCTCCAGCAGTCGCTATTTGACCACCATCCTCGACCATGATGAACTGCTTGAGCGGATCGTGGATACCGCGATCCAGTTGACGGGCTCGCGCCGGGGGATGCTGTATCTGTTGGCCCCGTCCGCCGCCGACACGGAGGGGGCAGGGGAGCTCCAAACCTTGCCTCGCCTGGTACCGGCGCTTTCGCGCGGTGTGGAAGACGATGAAGCCCGGGGGATTAGCGGCAGTTTAATGACCCAGGTGGCCCTGCAACGGAAAAGCGTGGTGCTGGGCAACACGAGCGACACAACGGTGCAAGCGCAATGGAGCGTGATACGCTCTGGCGCCAAGTGCGCCTTGTGCGTGCCTGTGGAGGGCCGGGAACGACTTTTGGGCGTACTGTACCTCGATAATAACCTCGTGGAGGGCCTGTACGCGGGCCGCACGCGCCAGGCGGTCGAGGCGCTGGCTTCGCAGGCAGGCATTTTGATCGAGAACGCCCGGATGGTGAAGGAGCTGGTGGAACAGGACCGCCTTAAACAGGAATTGGAACTGGGCCGACAGATTCAGATGGAATCCCTGCCTTGTCAGGCACCCGAGGTCGAAGGACTGGCAGTTTATCCCTTTATGCAACCCGCAAGGGAAATCGGCGGAGACTACTATGATTTTCTGCCACGCGTTGCGGAGGATGGGGAACAGCGGCTGGGGATCACCATTGGCGATGTCAGTGGCAAAGGAATGGGAGCGGGGTTGACCATGGCGATGATCAAGACCGCCATCATGACCCTCTCCGAGGAAGGGTTCAGCCTGCCGGAGATCATCAGCAAGGCCAACCGGATCATGCAGCATAGCCTGAATGAATATACGTTCATCAGCCTGGTATTTCTTGAATGGGATCCGGGCGCCCGCCTTATGAGATATTGTGGCGCCGGCCATGAGCATATTCTGGTGGTCCGGAAAAAAAGCCAGACCCTCGAGGCGATTCCCAGCGGGGGTATGGCGCTGGGGCTGTTGCCGGAAATCGAAGATATGACCTCCGAGGCCTCATTTTCCTTGAGCCCCGGCGACAAGGTGCTGCTCTATACCGATGGCGTGACGGAGGCCATGAATCCCCAACGCGAGGAGTTCGGCTTTGAGAGCCTCCTTGCTGCTGTACAGGAGGGCGGAAGCCTTCCGATTGAGGAGCTGTCGCGCTCCATTCGTTCCCGCGTAGCTGCTTTTACCCAGGGCGCGGAGCAAAGTGACGACATTACCCTGTTGGTCATGGAGATTCGTTGAGATTGTCACGCAGATAGAAAAGGTGATCTTGAACAAACCGCAGAATGAATTTTCACTGATTCGCGAGTAATCGCGGTGTATTCTCAATTTTTATCCAACGCC
>RZZM01000379.1 GCA_009929845.1 Spartobacteria bacterium | reverse complement strand
GCGCGCGACTATTTTTTGCGGGCTTTCTTTGCCGCGAGATAGGCGTCGAGGTCCGCCACCGTCTGGAAAAGGTTCAGATAAGGGTTGTCCAGTTGTTCGCACAGCATCGGCGGTTCGCCGTGCTCCCGGCAAATCCGGGGGCGCTGGTCATATACCAGGCATGCATTGTCAGGTCCGAGCTGCTCGCAAGGGGTGATGAACTCGATGAACCAGTCCTTCTCCAAATCACGGAAAACCTGCACATTTTTATGCAACAGGTACCAGCGGATGTTGTCAAAATCCCGCTTCTCCGTGGGCTTGTCGATCTGTATCGCGACATACCGGCAGCACAGTGCGTCACAGGCATGGCAGGGTGGGGGGGTGATTATCTCTTTTTTCATTGTCGGCTTGTTTTGTTCATGGCTTGTTATTCGTTTTACTCTCGGTGGGGCATGCTGATGGCAAAAGGAGGGCTGTGTCAAGTGTGATAAGAATTTCGCGAAACAAATCTGCGCAAAAAGTGATCACGAATCACGTGAATGGCCTGGAGCAGCATAGCCGCAACCAAAATAACCGGGGATAATGGGCGCTTTTCGGTCATTATCTACTTGCGAAACGGGTGGTGTTAGCTGAATCTATGGCGCATGAAAGATACAGGACATACAGGACATGCCATGATTCCCATGCGTCGCGTCGGGCCGGTGAAGCTGGTCGGCCAGGAGGTGGATGACGAGATCATGCTGCCGTTGGCCACCTATGAGACGCCGTTGTGGCCGTCGGTACAGCGGGGGGCGCGTGTTTCGGTGAAGGCGGGCGGTCTCCACGCGGTGGTGGTGGATGAACGGATGAGCCGCTCCATTCTCTTGCAGGCGCCCGGCGCGGCGGCGGCAGTGAGTTTTGTGAACGATGTCTTCCAGAAAAAAGAGGAACTCGCGGCGGTGGCTGAGCAAACCAGTCGGTTTGCCCGCTTTAAGGATGTGCATGCGCAGGTGGTGGCTGACTTGATCTATCTGCGTATCGAAATGAGCACGGGCGACGCGTCGGGGCACAATATGGTGACGGCGGCGGCGGACCATGTGCTCTCCTGGCTGCTCAAGACTTATCCGGGGCTGACCTATGTGTCGGTGTCCGGAAACTATTGCACGGATAAAAAGGTCTCGGCGGTCAACGGTATCCTTGGTCGTGGCAGGCATGTCATCGCCGAAGCGGTCATCCCCCGTAAAATCTGCGCCCGCTACCTGAAAACAACGCCCGAGGCGGTTGTTGACCTGAATATCAAAAAGAACCTGCTCGGCACCATGCTGGCGGGTGGCGTACGGGCGGCGAATGCCCATTTCGCCAATATGCTGCTGGCCTTTTACCTGGCCACCGGCCAGGATGCGGCCAATATCGTGGAAGGCTCCCAGGGCTTTGTGCATGCCGAGGTGCGCAAGGATGATCTGTACTTCTCCGTCTCGGTGCCCCACCTGATCGTCGGTACGGTCGGGAACGGCAAGACCTTTGATTTTGTGCGCGAGAACCTTCAGGCGATGGGCTGTCTGGAGGCGCGCGAGCCCGGTCGCAATGCCCGCCGGCTGGCCGTGATCGCGGCGGCGGCGGTCTGGTGCGGCGAGCTGTCCCTGCTGGCGGCGCTGACCAACCCCGGAGAACTGATGCAGGCCCACCTCAACATCGAGCGAGCATAATGGACCCGACCAACCAACGCAAAACAGACCACGTGCGCATCGCGGCGGAAGAAGAGTTCGCCGACCGTCGCAAAGGCTATTTCGAGGATATCCGGCTTTGGCACCGGGCGTTGCCCGAAATCAATCTCGCGGATGTGAATCCCACGGTGGATATGCTGGGCCGCACCCTTTCGTTCCCGTTGCTGATATCGAGTATGACCGGCGGAGATGACGAGGTCCTGCGCACGGTGAACCGAAACCTGGCCCTGGCCGCGGAGGCGACGGGCGTGGCGATGGGCGTCGGTTCGCAACGGGTCATGTTTACCCATCCCGATTCCCGTCCGAGCTTTATGCTGCGTGAGTACGCCCCCAATGCGTTGCTGTGCGCGAACCTGGGCGCCGTGCAGTTCAATTACGGTTTTTCGCTGCACCATTGCGAGGAGGCCATCGAGTTGATCGACGCGGACGCGCTCTACCTGCACCTGAATCCATTGCAGGAGGCCGTCCAGCCCGAGGGCGATACGAAGTTCGCCCACCTGGCCGAACACCTGGGCGATATCGCCCAGGCCCTGGATGTGCCCGTTATTGTAAAAGAAGTCGGCGCGGGGTTGAGTCCGATGGATGTGAGCCGTCTGCTGGATGCGGGGATTCATTATTTCGATGTGGCGGGTGCCGGAGGGACGTCCTGGAGCCGCATCGAGCATGCGCGCGCGTCCGATAAGCGGAGCCGCTTGGGGCTGACCTTTCAGGATTGGGGTATCCCCACGCCGGTCGCGCTGCGGGCTATGCAACCCTTCATGGACCGCGCCACCATCATCGCATCCGGCGGTATTCGCAGTGGCATCGATATGGTGAAGGCTATGCTGCTGGGCGCGTCGCTGTGCGGAATCGCCCGCCCCTTCCTGCAGCCCGCCATGGAGTCGCCGGAGCGCGTCATCGCCCTGATCGAAGCCCTGAAACAAGAGTTTGTAACCGCGATGTTCCTGCTGGGGATACCGGACGCGCTGGATTTGATCGGCCGCCGGGAATGCATTATTCAGGAGTAGTCTTGTGAGCGAAAGCCGACATCCATCCTGTGGGCACGCCCCCGGCAAGGTGATCCTCACGGGTGAGCATGCCGTGGTCTACGGGAATCCCGCCCTGGTGATGAGCGTGGACCTGTATGCGCGGTGCGTCATCTCCGACGGCATCGAAAACGGCCTGACGGTTTCCTTTCCCGGTCAGATCGAGGAGCGCTGGTATCCGGCGGCCCGGTGGATTCATCGCGTGGCGGAAATCAATGCGCGTTATGAGGCGTTCCTTGATGGAACCTGCCGCATTCAGGAGGTGCTGGATGATCCGTTCGATATCATCATGATGACGGCCGCCCTGGCCCTGGAAAAGGTCGGCCACCCCTTTGTGCCGTTGCGCTGTCATATGGAATCCGATATCCCCATCGGCTGCGGCATGGGCTCCTCGGCCTCCGTGATTGTCAGCGTGCTGCGGGCGATTTTTGCCCGCTATGATATTGCGCCACCGGTCGACCAGCTCTTCGAATGGGCCTTCCAAATGGAATCCCTCCAGCATGGCCGTCCCAGCGGCGTCGATCCCTACGTGGTCATCCACGAGGGGATTATCCGTTTCCGCAAGGGCATGGAATCCCGGACCCTTCATGTGCCGCCTTTCCCCTGGACACTCATCCACACGGGCGCCCCGGAAAGCGCCACCGGTGAATGCGTGGAGCACGTCGCCAACCTGCGCGTGGATAACGCCGTATGGAATGAGTTCCGACAGGTGGCCTCCCGCGTCGAACACGCCTTGCAGCATGCGGATGTGGACGCCCTCAAGGACGGCGTGCGCGCCAATCACCGTTTGCTGGTGAACCTCGGCCTTGTCCCGGATACCGTGCAGGAATTCATCCGCCGAATGGAATGGCTCGGTAGCGCCGCAAAAATCTGCGGCGCGGGCGCGGTGCGGGGCGAACACGCGGGCGTTGTCTGGGTGGTGGCCGACGAGGTCCCCGAGGATATCTGCCGGGAATTCGGATTCGAGCGGATTAATACACACGAGGAGGAGGAGCGGACCCCATGACGCAGCCGACCTGTAAAACCTCCGCGCCGGGCAACCTGATGCTGCTGGGCGAACACGGTGTCCTGCACGGCATGCAGGCCCTGGTCTGCGCGGTGGACAAACGGATGTATGTTTCGTTGTCCCCGCGGGAGGATGACCACATCCGGATTTTTTCAGCGCTCGGGAATTATGAGAGCCGCAAGAATCGGCTTGAACCGGACGAACGGTTTTCTTTTGTCCTGGCCGTGCTGACGCGCAACCAGGCCCGCATGTCCCGTGGATGCGATCTCTTCATCGAGTCGGATTTTTCCAGCACCGTGGGGTTGGGCTCCTCCGCCGCCGTGACGGTTGCCCTGACCGCGGCGGTGAACCAGTGGTTGGGCATACAGCTTGATCAGATGGGGCTCTTTAAACAAAGCTACGAGGTTATCCGGTCGGTACAGGGCCTCGGCAGCGGCGCGGATGTCGCCGCCAGCGTCTTCGGCGGCGTGGTACAGTACCGGATGACCCCTTCGGCTATCCGTAAACTGGATGTCGGCTTCCCGGTGACACTCGTGTATTCCGGCCACAAGGAACCGACGGTTCGCGTGGTCAAACGGGTGGAAGAACTCCGGCAAACCATGCCGCGTGTATTCAAGCACATCTTTGCCTCCATGGACGCCTGTGTGACCGATGCGGTGAATGCCCTTGAAAAAGACGACCTGGCGCTTTTCGGGAACATCATGAATGCCAACCAGGGACTGATGGACGCCATCGGCGTGAATACGCCGCGCCTCGCCGAAATAACGTATGCCCTGCGCGCCGCGCCCGGTATCCTGGGCGC
>RZZM01000378.1 GCA_009929845.1 Spartobacteria bacterium | reverse complement strand
GCGCACGATCGTGAATGCCATGGCCGGCCGCGAAGTGCGCATGGCGGGCCTGAAAAAGACCATCCAGGCGCTGCGCCGACAAATCATTGAGCTGGGTGCCACGCCGGTCGCCGATGACCCCCTGATTGCGCCCGCCCCAAAAAACCCCGAAGAACCATAACAATATCCGAGTCCCGCCTTAAAGATGGGCGCCGCCGGAAAAACACGCACGACACCTGAATAGAACTCAATGGCCAGAGCAATCATGCCCTCAGGGCCGCGCGGCTTCGCTCCGCTTGGGTTACCCCCTTTTTTGTCTTGCCTTGTTTGCTGGTCAAGGGTGGAGCTAATCCCCTTACCAGATGCCCTGCGCCACCAGTTGTCGGGTCGCAGCTTCGGCCCATCCCCGGTTGGCCGCCGGACTCGCCGGAGACGGGTGCAAGACCTTTCCGATCTTGATATCGCCGCGCACAATCTTCTTCAACTGCCCTTCCGCGAACGCGCCGATCCCGACCACCCATTCGGGCCGCAGGGTGTCCAGCACGGCGCACACATGCCGGTCGGAGGCCTCGAACAACGGGGCGGCTTCCGCCGCGGGCAGTTTATCCGGCGTGATGTTCTTTGAACTCGCCGCCATGAAAACGAGCGGGCAGTAGTTGATGACAAAATGGTCCCGGAAAAAGGCCTCGGCGGTTCCAAAGCGTTCCGCGAAGAGCCCCCACAGCCGACGGCCGCTTACCTCCGAGCGCGCGCATGCAAAGCCGTCCACCGGACGTTTGGGGTGCTCCGCGACCGGTCGGCGCACCGGTTCGTCGATCCTCATCCATTCCCGGCATGCCGCAATCTCGCCAAACGGAATACCGGTCTGGGCCATGCCCCACGGCCCGGGATTCATGCCCATGAACAGCACGCGCTTTTTCGGCGCGCCAAATTTTCGGATATACGCCTCGTGCCCGGCCCACGCATAATCAAGCGGGGAATAGACATAAGCTACCGGATCGCTGAAATGCAATGTACGCACACTGTCGGCCAATTGCCGGGCCGCTTCAACAAGCTTGTTCATGGTCCTCTCCTTAAAACGGTAAATTATAGTCCTGTATTTTTCGTTGAATCGTCCGGCGCGAGATGCCCAGCTTATCGGCGGTCAGCGTCCGGTTCCCGTCATTGCGCCGCAGCAACTGTGTCAGGATTTCCTTTTCAAGCTCTTCAAAGGTCATCCCGTCGGGCACCTGCCAGGTATCCCGCCCGGTCTGCGTCTCGCTTCCCAGTTGCAGGTCGACGGCACGCAGTGTCGATTCCGTCGCCATCACCACAGAGGACTCAACCACATTCCGCAACTGCCGCACATTGCCCGGCCAGTCATAGGCGCGGAGCGCCGCGTAATAGTCGGGCGCCACGGAAACAATGTGGCGTCCATGCTCTTCCCCCGCGCTGACAATAAACCGGTCGGCCAGCAGACGTATATCATCCTTGCGGTCACGCAGCGGAGGGACCTCCAACTTGACGACCTTGAGCCGATATAACAGGTCTTCCCGAAACAGGCCATCCTCCACCAGCGCATCCAAATCCTGGTTGGTGGCCGAGATCAGCCGTACGTCCACATGGAAGGAATGCTGACCCCCGACCCGGATGATTTCACGCTCTTCCAGGACCCGCAGCAACTTAACCTGCACCGATTTCGGCGCATCCCCGATTTCATCCAGGAACAGCGTGCCGCCGTCCGCCCGCTCAAAGGCGCCTTTGTGCTGACTGCTCGCGCCCGTAAAGGCCCCCTTTTCGTGGCCAAAGAGTTCGGACTCGAGCAGGGACTCCGAAAACGCCCCGCAGTTGACAGCCACAAACGGGCCATCCGCACGGCGTCCGTCCGCATGCAGCGCCCGGGCGACCAGTTCCTTGCCCGTGCCGCTTTCCCCGTAGACCAGCACCGTGGCGTTGGTGGCGGCCACCGCCTGTATCTTGCGGGTCAGGTCTTTCATGGCGGACGCCTCCGCCACCATCGTGCCGGCCGTGTACCGTTCCACAAAGGAATTGCTCAACTGCTTGACACGCGTCCGCAATTGGTGCGCCTCGACGGCGCGGCTGACCTTGGATTGTATGTCATCCAGGTCGAGCGGTTTGGTGATATAGTCGTACGCCCCGGCTTTCAAGGCACTCACACTGGATGAGACCGTGCCATACGCGGTCATGATGATAACGGGGATGTCTGTATTCACCTGCCGGATACGGGTGAGCACGGCGATGCCGTCAATATCGGGCAGGACCAGGTCGGACAGCACCACATCAAAGGGGCCTTCGCTGTAGGCCCGCAGCCCATCCTCCCCGGTAGCCGCCGTCACTACTTCGACCCCCATATCCTCGATGGCCTCCATCAATGACCGGCAACCGTCCGGGTCATCTTCAACAATTAACACACGCGCTGTATTCATAGGCCTTCTCTTCCGGTTATACGCTGAATCTTCATGGTTCCTCCCGCGATAGGGGCAGGGTCATCCGGAAACAGGCGCCGGGGCCTCGATCCAACAGGCGAATATCTCCGCCGCTGCGCTCAATCGCGGTGCGCGCCAGGAAGAGCCCCAATCCGGTTCCGCCCGGTCGCGACGATACAAACATATTGAAAATTACCTTACGGTCCTTGCGGGGCACGCCGGGGCCCTCGTCCTGAATATCAATCATCACACGCGGGCCGACCACAGAAATATCGATAAAGATGGTGGCATTTTCCGGCGAGAACTGTTCCGCGTTGATCAACAGGTTAATGATCCCCCTGCGCAGGGATTCCGTGTATACCCGCGACGCCACGAGGCCCGCCGAATTGCGCAGCTCAACCCGCAGACGCTTACGTTCGAAGCGCGGCTTGAGAATCTCGATGCACTCCCCGAGAAACGCCTCCACATGGACTATTTCGGTGTCTTCCGTCGATGGACGCGACAAAAAGAGAAACTCGCGGAAGACCTTTTCCATGCGCGTCATGGTCTGTTGTATGCGCCCACTCAATTCCCGGAGGCGCTCGGGCCGACAGGCCGCGCCCTTGTCCACCTCCTTGCCCAGCATCTGGATGTCGAGTTGCAGCGAAGACATGGGGTTGCGGAAGTCATGAACGATGCCATTGGCCATCACGCCCGAGAACGCGAGATGCTCTTCCTCGCGGCGACGGGTTTCGCGCTGGTGCTCGCGGCTCATCATCCAGGCCACCAGGGAAATACATACCGCAAACGCGATAATGATTGTGGTAAGCGCCAATTTGAACATGGCCTGCACCGCGCCGGCGGCCACGACCTCTTCGCGTTCCACCGTGTCCTTGCGCAACGCCACTTCCAGGATGTTGGTGTGCTCATCCGGTCCGGGCAGTGACAGGGAAAACACAACCACCGGCACCGTCTCGTCCCCCATGTGCAGCAACTTGGGAATCATGGTCACTTCGCTGGAGGCAATGGTCTCATCCAGCCAGTCGATCGCGGGGGACCGTCCGTCCAGCGTCCGTGTGTGCTTTTGGTACAGGGTCACGCCGTTATGAGAAACCGAAACGTATTGCAATCCATCTTCCACGGCATACAACGAAGCCACCTGCCGCGAAAAAAACGCCCAGTTCCTGTCTTCCCGTTCCGCCGCACGATCCGGGACCTGTCCACCCAGGTAGGCCGTCAACAGCACACCCTTGTCCAACACAGACTGCGCCGCCATGCTGTGCGCAACCTGCTTCTGCACGTGGTGCAGGGCCCACAGGCTCATCGCCGCCGACACGGCAATCAACAAGACCAGCAGCACGGTCATCCAGGTCAATGATACTTTAATCCGTTGTTTCATATCCAGTCTCAGCACCTTACAGGACGTCCGGCGTTCTGTCATGCAAAGAATAGGCTTCAGACAAATTGTCACGCCGCCCCGCAAAGATGTCACATGCCCGGCACTTCCCGGCGTTCTAAGCAGTCCGTCACAGTCGAGAATTATTGCAAAAACATGAAGAACGGGCTTTCATGCACGATATATTCGGTCCATGTAAAGCATGGCACGGAACCTGCACGTAAAGTCGGTGTACACTAACAACCATGGAATAAGGAAGAGACGGTGAATACCCCTCGCGACCACAGGAACAACGCAGTCAGGCATATAACGATCGACCGAGTCCTCCTTGTCGGTATCCTGATCGTTCAGCTTGGAATGATTGCCTGGTTACTGACAAGGCATCAGATGCAGACGCGCGACGACCGCACCTCTCCTCGGACACCGGACCCCATCACGCAGGTCTCGCCAGATGCTCAACGGCATGCAACTGCGGGCCGCCGGGGGTATTCGCCGCCCTTCCCCATTCCAGCCCAGCACGCGGCGACCCAGCGGCTCGCCATGGCGGCGCAGTCCGCCATGCTCCGCCGCAGCACCATCCGCCAGGAACTTGACCGCATGATGCGCGATACCATGCACATGGTCGACCACATGAATTCCCTGGTCGGCTTTGATGAGCACTGGGACCGCCTGTATGCCTCCCCTACCATGGATATGCGCGAAATGGACGATTGCTACGAAGTTGTCGTTTCCCTGCC
>RZZM01000377.1 GCA_009929845.1 Spartobacteria bacterium | reverse complement strand
CTCCATCTTTACAGACACGGTTATTTCCAACCTGATCATGTCGGCGCGGTCCAACGCGGTCTGGGTGACCATGCCGGACTCCGACAACGACCGGGCGGATGATTGCCTGGGGGTCACCAGCGCCGTGCCGCTGCACGTTGCGGATGACGACATCGAGCCTCCGCTGGTCGGAAGCGGGACCCCCGTCAATCTCTTGCGCAATGCCGGCTTTGAGATAGAAGGCTCGGACGCCAACCGGTTCAGCGGCGAGACCAATTATTTTTCCCATCCGGGTGAAACATGGACCTATGTGTCGCTGCAAGCCACCGCACCGGTCGGGTGCGCCTTCGCGCAATGGGAAGCAGGGACCTGGGGCATGAACAACCAGGGCGCCCTGCAGTTTGACGATGTGACCCTGGGGCCCATCATGGATACGGCCATGGCGGTGCAGATCGTTCCCCTGGCCCGGCGCCACGGACACCATCAGCACGACCATCATCACCAATGCCCTGCTCCTCGGCAAGGGATGCTTCCGCGTTATGCATGTTCGGCCCTGATGACTGAAGCGGTAAACCCACGCGAGTTGCTTTGCGCTGCCAAGCGAAAAAAGAATTTCGTTGCAATGCTGGCGGTATGCGCTACAAATTCTGCACTGCACTTTAAGGCGACGTAGCATTTCAATAATACGAAGGTACGCATGAAAGACGGATACAAACTTGGCGTCATATATGGCAGCTTTATAGTCTGCGCCATACTCTACTGGGTGGCGTTCGACGTAGCGCCCGGCTTCCACGAACGGATTGTCCGCGGCGAAGACCGGCTGGTTGAATGGATCACCTTTTTCGCATTCCTGAGCGCATCCATCATCAGTTTCTCTATCTTCCGCTTCCGGAAGAATATGACAAAATTCGCGAAATTTTATGTGTTCATGCTCGGCTTATTCTTTTTTGTCTGCGCGGGCGAAGAACTAAGCTGGGGACAACGGCAACTCGGATTTCAAACCCCAAAGAATATTGAAGCCTTCAACGAACAGAACGAGTTCAATCTGCACAACATCGAATTTGAGCGGATCAAATACCTCCGTTGGATCCGTCCCAAGGATGTCGTATCCTGGTTTATGAAGCTCTTCGGGATGATTGTTCCTTTTGCCTGCTGGTTCATTTTTCGCAAGCCGGACCATTTCATTTGGCGCTACATATCGCCACCCGGACTGATTCCCTGTTTCCTGTTCCCCGAGTTGATCGTCATGCGCCAGGACACTGTTCAGGCCTGGGCGCAAGCGCGCTATGGCGAAACCGCCGCGGCAATGTGGAACCTGCAAGCCGATGAAGTAACGGAAATGTACTGGGGACTGTGCGCTCTCCTGGCCGCCTGGTTTATCTTTAAGGCATGGAAAGCGAATGCTCGGGCCCGTACCGGGCGGGCGGACAGCGCATCTACGGCCGGGTTTGCTGGAAGCGGCGTTTAGCGATTCAACTTGACTTTCGGCTTATTCGCCATCATGATTCCATCATGAGCGCGAACACACATCGTTCCTGTTGCTGTTGGACGCCCCATCCTGTGATGGACCGAAAGGAGAAACCGATGCCCCCCTGCACACGCCGCGAATGTCTCATGCTCCTGGGTTACCCTTTGGCTGCCTCGCTCCTGCCATTCGGCGTCGGATGCGCCGAGCGCGAAGCACAATCCGCGCGGGACGCCCTCGCCCCCCACGGCGCCGCGGATTTCGAGCCCGCCTACCTTCGACGCCATCGGGACGGATCGCTGAAAGCGCGGGGTGAAGAGCTTTGGGAAGTCCTCCGCGCCTGTCGGCTCTGCCCTCGCGAGTGCCGCGTGAACCGGATTGACAGACAGCGGGGAATATGCCGCGCCACATCGGCCCTCGTCATTTCCTCCCATCATCCCCACTTTGGCGAGGAACCGCCGCTGGTCGGCGACGGCGGTTCCGGGACCATCTTTTTCTCGAACTGCGCCCTGCGGTGCGTCTTCTGTATCAACTGGACGATCAGCCATCGCGGGGAGGGCCAAACCCGAAGCATTGAGGACCTTGCTGACATGATGCTCACCCTTCAGCAGCAGGGCTGTCATAACATCAACGTCGTCACTCCCACACACTACGTCCCCCACATCGTGCTGGCCCTTGATCGGGCGGCGGCGCAGGGCCTGCGCCTTCCCTTCGTGTACAACACGTGCGGATGGGAACAGCTCGACATCCTCCGCCTGCTCGATGGCGTTGTCGACATCTACCTGCCCGATTTCAAATACGGCGCCCCCGAAGCCGGCGAGCGATACTCCGCCGAAGCCAAGGAGTATCCAAGTGTCACCGCCAACGCTTTCCTCGAAATGCAGCGACAGGTCGGCGTTGCCCGGATCGATCCCGACGGCCTCATCCGTCGCGGCCTCATGATCCGCCACCTCGTCATGCCCAACCGTGCCGCGGATACGCGCGGGGTCATCGACTGGGTCGCGCGCCACTTGCCGAAAGACTCGTACGTCAACCTGATGTCGCAATACACCCCGTTCTACCGCGCCAAGGAGTTCCCCGAGATCGCCCGCCGCCTCACGCGCGAAGAATATGTTGAGGTCATTCAATGGGCCAAACAAGCCGGCCTGACCAACGTCCATACACAACGAATGCCGCCGCGCGCCTAAAAACGACGAGCGTTCGGCAAAAATCCACTTTTTTCGCCCATTTCCCGCCCGGATCAACCGTAAGGCCATCCGGTCGGACCAAGGTTTATGCGCCCTTAACAGGAGTTTCCCATGGTTGGGGAATGGGGCTTTTTTGGCTCATGGAGGCTATGCAAAGTGCCCCGGACAGGATACCCGAGAATCGTTTCAGTGCCACGACCGTGTCAGGGGCCGGTCAGTTCAAAGTCGATGGTGATTTCCTTGTTTTTGCCGGGGAAGGAGGCGGGCAGGGCCTTGAGACGGGGGACGCGCTGCACGGCGGCCATGGCGGAGTCATCGATGCTTTGTACCCCGGAGGAGGAGACGAGTTTGCGGGCGGTGATTCGTCCGTCACGCTCGACGGTGATGCGGATGCGCGCGATCTGGCCGGGGGTGGCCACGAGCCCACCGGGCTGTTCCCACGCCTCAAACATAGTCTGGCGGACGAGGGCGTAGTACCATCCGGGCAGGTCGTCGGCGGTGGCCGTGGCGGTATGGGAGGGCTTGGCGCCCATTTGCAGGAGCTTGCGGATTTCTTCTTCGCTGAGCTTGGGGGTATCCGGTTTTTTGGGCGGCGCCGGCTCGTCACGCTTTACACGTTTCTTGCTGATCTCGATTTTTTTCTTTTCTTTGGGCGGCTCGGGGATGTCCCTTTTCGGGGGGGGCGCGGGCGGGGGTTCGACGACCGGAGGGGCGGGGATTTCCGGCGCGGCGGCCGGCGCGGCGGACGGCGCGGCAAAGTCAATATAGGTGATGATTTCGCGGGGTTTTTCTTTTTTGCGCATACGACAGTTCATGATCAGCGGCACGAGAATGATCAACAGCAGAATGCCGCAGTGTACCGCGGTGCTGACCCAGAAATTACGTTTTAATGAAGGTCGTCCCATTAGCGCTGCTTTGCCCTTTCGTCGGGTTGGGTCACCAGGGCCATGCGCGCGATTTTGGCATCGTGCAGGATACGCATGATTTCCACGAGGCGTTTGTATTTGATCTCTTCATCGGCGCGGACGAGTATGACGATATCGGGGTCGGCCTTGCCCAGCATGGACATTTCCGCGGCCAGGTCGGCGTCGCTTATGGGCAGGTCATCCAGGAAGAGGCGGCCCTGGATATCGAGGCTGATGGTCCGGCTTTGGTCGGGCTCGAGCGCGTCGGCCTCGCCGCGCGGCAGGTTGACCGGGATGCCCTGTTCGATGAGCGGGAAAGTGATGATGAAGGTGATGAGCAGGATGAAGGTAAGGTCCATCAGGGGGGTCAGGTTGATTTCGCTGATTTGTTTCAGGGAGGTAAGCGAGGTATGTCGTTTCATTCGCGCGTTCCTTATTCCGAGGCAAATGAGCGCTGCACGGCGGAGGAGAATTCCTGGGCGAAATTATCCATTTGCACGCACATCTGGCGGATCTCATTGGTGAGGTAGTTGTAGCCAATGGCCGAAGGCAGGGCCACGAGCAATCCGACCACTGTGGTCAGCAGCGCGCCGGAGATGCCGGGGGCCACGGCGGAAAGGGTGGCCGCCCCGGAGACGGCCATGCCTCCGAACGAGTCCATTACGCCCCAGACCGTGCCCAGCAGGCCAAGAAACGGGCTGGCGCTTACCGCCGTAGCCAGGTAGCCCATGCTGCTTTCGAGCAACAGCGCCTGGTCCGCCACCGTACGTTCGGCCACATTGCGCACCGCCTCGACCTGCAAGGGTTTCAGGCGGTGATGGGTCGCGCCGACCGCCCCCATGAACAGCTCACTGGTATCCACACCGCCTGTCTCCAGTTCGCCACCCAATGTCATGCAGCATTGCTCGTAGATTTGATACAACGGGCTGTCCGGGAAACGATGGCGTTTAAGGAAAAGCGCCAGCGGGTTGCGGTCCTTGCGAAACGCCGCCATA
>RZZM01000376.1 GCA_009929845.1 Spartobacteria bacterium | reverse complement strand
ATCGCCCCGGCCTCGTTCAGGGCCGGAATAACAACCGTTACACCTTCATTTTTATCCATATTTCACCTGTTCCCATGTCTGCTTTTCATGGGAGTGTATAGGTAATGATGAGGGTGTTGCCAAGCCCTAACTTAACGCCCGTCGGGGAAATGCGCCCGCGCGAGTCATGCGCTTAAAATATCTTGGTGAGCGTCAGCACGGTGATTTGGCCCTGCGTGTGATTCTGCGCCTCAAATTCCCATTCGCTGCGCAATGAGGCAAACAAGCCGGCCTTTTGTATGAAATAGACCACTTCAGGACCCACGGCAAAAACACGGTTCTTGTCGGTATAGGGCGCTTCATCTCCCTTGTTTTCGGATACCTGCCACTGGCAGTACCCCGCCAGGCCGACATCCCACACCTGGGCAAGGGTTTTTCCAATGCCCCACTCAAAATGAAAGTCATCGCCGGGGGTATAGTCCCGCCCTTCAATCTTGCTGTGTGTTTCGTAGCGGCTCAGCGCGGAAACCGACCAGGTCCGTCCTTCGTCCAGGTAATAGGTCCCGCCCAGGGTCAGCATACCGGTCCACATCCCCTTGCCGGGATTGGCGGCCTCGTCCTCGTCGTACTCGCCCGTCGGAAGATACGCGCTCAAACCGACCGCCGCATCATACCGGGAACCATGCCAGGCAATGACAAACGGCTCGACGCAAATATCCCCGAATCCGGTGCGGTCTTTGTCATACTCCATCGCATCGATTTTCAAGTCGACCTGCAGGGCGGGGACGATCAGGTCACACACATAATTGCCGCCCAGGATTTCCACGGGGGTCGACCAGATAAGGCGGTTGACCAGCGCATACACATTGAGGTCAAACCCGATATCCTGCTTGTCGCCGTTTTCGTCCATGCTTTCATCCGCCGTATAATAAGCGCCATACACACGCCAGTAGAGACCCGGCGGCGGGAGGGACCCGGCCTTGAGGCCTTCCACCCCGTTCACATAATGCTCTTCCGCATTCACGCCAACCGCGGCCACAAGAAAAGATCCCAAACACAGGCAACCCCATTTCATCAGCTTATTATTCATCGTCCATCCTTTCCACGTATGTTGTCTCACGGACAAACAACCTCTGCCCATCCGCAGCATCACGAGGAACAAAAGCATACTGATCCGGTCACGTATGCACAACAAAAAATATCAGGGTACTTAATGCATGTATCCACTCCCGAAGAAACGCCACGTTTGGAAATAAAACGGACACTAAAGCGGTTGCAAGCGGTGGAAGAGGTCTGTTGTACAGGCGTCAGCCTGCCCGTTCGTTGTTTAGCCTGCCGCGCACGGCGAGCCGCGCGCGTTTTGCGGGGTATGGAAATCTACAGCGATAGCCAACGACATGATATCGGGAACACAAAAACCTTGCTTTGTTGATGGATCTGCTGCAATATGGCATTAGTTTTCGTAATATGGGCTCGTTTTGACACCAATAGCTTAACAACAAGAGGAAACCATGAAGGAGTTAGCATGTGTTGTTGCAGCCTTTCTGTTTCTCGCTACTTTTACCGGGGTACAGGGGGCACATGACAAATTGTTGATTACATCGCCGGAACAACTGGGTGTTTTATACGAAAACGAGGTTGAATATCTGCCGCCGGTTCCGGGACCCAATGAAATGTGGATATCGCCGATACCATCCTGTCTACAAACAGATTTTAAAACGTTTCCATCTGAATTTGTGAACGGCCTGATGGCCTATGAGAAATACGGTGTGTATGTTTACGATGTATATATCATCCCTGATGCCAGTGCCGGGGAACTGATTTTTTATAATGAAAATTACGAAGAACTGACATCCATGGAATCGGAAATTTCGTCAGCCCTGCTGCTGCAGTCTACATTTCCCGGTTTTTATGTGATGGTTGCCACGTTGATAGATTACCGGGACTGGTTGGTATTTGAAGCGGCACGAGCGGAGCAGGAAGAAGCGACGACACTCGAAAGCATGGCCGAAGCACTGGTCATACCGATGGCCCTGTACGGTATGGATAGCGGCACACCGCCTGATCCGCGGGATTATATCCGTGCGGAGATTGATCGGCAGGAAACCGACGTGGGCATATCCATTGTGGTTTCCAACGGGTTTACCAATGCGGTGGAAATCTATTCGACGGATGATCTGCTGGACCCGGACTGGTCGGTTCGGGCGACTAACCTCACGTTTTCCGGCGGGTTTACAAATACCTGGTCGGATACGGCCATTGCGTATGTGTTGCATCGGTATTATGTCATTGGCAATGCCGACCGGGATAACGATGCCGACGGACTGGTTGACGCGCGCGAAGTGTTCATTCACCGGACGGATCCGTCGATGTACGATACCGACGGCGACGGATTCAGCGATGGCGTGGAAGTGCTCATCGACGGTACCGACCCGCTTGATAAGTACTCCGTGCGCCTGCCGTCCTGGATTACCGCCGATGGATACCAACTGAAAGATGCTGACGGCACTTCGTTTGTAATGTCCGCGGAGAACTATGGCGGCTGGCTGGCGTGGGAGCACTGGCAGCTCAAGTTCGAACCGTATATCTTCACCAACATCCTGGGTCATGTGGTCGGCATTGACCGGACCTATGCGGAAGATGGCGCATCCATCGCCGACCTGTACGATCTGCTGGTGGATAATGTGGATGAAACCATTACGCTCATAGCCACGGAAGAGGACGCTTATTACGGCATTACAACCAATGAACCTATTCAGGACAATCCCGATGCGATCGGTTATTTCGATGCGGGGGACTGGTTGTGCTTCTCGAACGTGGTGCTCATGCCGGGAATGACCAATCTGGCCGTCATTTATGCCCGGGCGGGGGACCTGACCACCGGTTCGGTGGAAATTCGTTTAGGCGCCACCAACGGCACCCTGATCGGCAGCTTTAAAACCGGTCACACCGGTGGCTGGAACGCCTACGATGAAAATATTTTCTACGGCATGCAGTCTATCCCAGCCACCACGCAGGATGTCTACATCGTCGGTCAGGGCGCAGGCGGTCTGGGCAATTTTTATGCGTTCCGGCTCTACAGCAGCGCAAACACCGAATCGTTGATTACGCAGTTCCGGGACACCTATTTCCAGACCAACGAACTGGACCGGCTCAAAGAGCTGGGCTTCAACACCATCCGCCTGCCCTTTAATCACAGTCTGCTGATGGACGAAACAGGCACCAACTGGCTGAGCGACGGCTGGACGTATCTGGATCGATTCATCGACGAATGCGCCAAACGACGGATGTACTGCATTCTGGATTTGCACGGCGTGCCCGGCGGCCAGAACTGGTACGAGCAATGCACCAAGAAGCAGGGCACGCGCAATCGACTATGGTCCGTGCCCAAATATCAGGAGCAGTTGCTGCGGCTGTGGGACGGCATATCAGACCGCTACGCCACCAACCCGGTGGTGCTTGGCTACGACCTGATCAACGAACCGGACCCGTACTACCACATGTACCCGGGCACCGAAATTGAGCAACGTTACCAGGCCTATACCAACTATATCGTTCCCATGCATTCCAACCTCTACAACGTGGTCCGTTCCAACGATCCCAATCACCTGATCTTCATGGAAGATAACTTCCATGTTTCTCACAACTCGCTCTACCTGACCAATACCCCGACCCTCAGTTCCATGGGTTGGTCCAACGTGGTCTATGAATTCCACAGTTACGAGCATGTGCTAAACAACCTGTATACCGGCGAACTGGCCTACCTGAATTTTGCCTATGAGACACAGAAAAAAGTGGTCGACGACAATGTGCGCAACTGCATCAAATTCATGCGCGAGCGACAGACCCCCGTATTCCTCGGCGAATTCCAGCCCGACGACCCGTACATCTACGACTACGCCGTCCGGCGCTACATCGAGCATGGCATCAACTGGTGCCACTGGAATTATAAAATCTGGGGCTGGGAAAACGAGGCCCGCCCCGATCAAGGCTGGACCGGTTGGGGCCTCGCCTACCGCGATCCGAACTACGCCACCAATCACCCCGACATTGCCAACGATTCCTACGAAGACCTCCAGGCCGCCTTCGCCGAGTACGCCTTCTATACCAACTATAACGCCCTCCAGCGTACCCTCCAGAACCGCAACCTCGCTGCCGCACAGCAAAGCCAGAGCAACAAGTTCTCTGAACTGTATGTTAATACGTTTGATAGCGGGAATGCTGATTCTATTAACAGTTCATGGGTATGGGAAAAAGTGATGGGGATTGGCAACGCCGGATCGTTCTGGATACAAAACCAGAAGGCACACCTACGCCTTACCAATGGTTCTCTCCGCACGCGCCTGATGGCCCGTAAAGAGACGGAAGCGTGGTTCGATGTGGGCGACACGTCCGGCGCGACCTTCGAGCTGGATGTGTGCGGATTCAGTTCATCGGCTAGCGGAAGCGGCAGTGATGCCGAGGTGATTCTGAACGTGACCGACTTCATCCATACCAATCGGGCGTATGACGCGAACAGCGAAGCGATCATCGCCCGCCTGCAGTACAACAACAACGCTTCGC
>RZZM01000375.1 GCA_009929845.1 Spartobacteria bacterium | reverse complement strand
AGCGCGCGCGGATGGACCGCCTGGCGAAGGATGGCGTAGAGGGTGATAAGGCTGAGTGGGAGCAACGCCAGGAGCATGGGGTTGAGTACGGTTTTCCATAACTCCATCGGTGAACTGTTTTCGGTAATGCCGATGCCGTAGTTACTGAAGATGGTGAATGGATATATGAGTCCACGGAGCCCGTTGGGATTGACGCAACCGGCCAGGCACAGGATGACCAACAACAGAAGTTCACGCCATGGCGCGGCAGATATGACACGGGGTCGCCTTGCCAGGAAAAACAGCCATAGGGAGAAGACGTAGGCGCCGACCATGCCGATGCCGAAAATGAAATAGATGTGGGCGTTTGCCCAAACGAGGCCATACAGGATGAGCAGGGTCCAGCCGAAATAGCGTTTTCCGGAGTGTGCATATGAAATGCTTTCAAGCATCCAGCCGTAAAAGGCGACTCCGATGAAGGTGAATACCTCGGGACGTATGTGCGCTCGATATGCCAGCAATATGGCGCAAAGGGTGCCGGCCAGCAGGTAAAGCGCGGAAACCGCGCGTACAGGACGCATTCCCAGGGGAATAGCCAGAGCCAGGGTAAGCAGAATCGCTTTGAAAAAAATGAGCCCGTTGAGCCCTACCCCACGGTGAATCAGGTATAAAAACACCTCGGAAAGCCAATGGTGGTTGACGAAAGGAAAGTCCGGACAGGTATACGTAAGCAGGTTGGTGGTCGGGATGCTCCCCTGGGTCACAATGATTTTTCCAAGCAAAAGGTGCCGCCCAAGGTCTTCGCTCATACTGATGCCGGGGGTCAGCGCCAACAGGAACATGAGCACGAGCGTGAGCGCGATGCCGACCTGATTAAGCCGATACAAGGCCTGATTACCTTTCGTCGTTTCCATCCCCGGAGAGTATCCTGTCCTGGTACGTTTACAAATGTTTTTTTGGGGTGGGATATACCCAATATATATAACCGACACATATTGACAGCCATGGATAAAATATCTACTATGTTGCTCCGTTATGGTAAGGAGACGAGTTATAATGTACCGCATACACATGGGAGACCTCGCATGAAGTCAATTCGTATAGCATCCATCGTAATAACAGGTATTCTTCTTCTCGCGTCTGTGGCAGCCTATGCCCAACAGGTCGGAACCGCGATCAGCGCCGATGGCGCCCCCCCCAACACCAATGCCATGCTGGATGTGCAATCGCCATCCATCGGCGACGGCAAGGGTATGCTGATTCCGCGCGTGACCCTGGCGCAACGCACCACCGCGAGCGAGGCCGAAGCGGGAGGGCTGTTGGATGATTCGGGCGATTTGCGTGGCGGCGCGGCGCAGGGGCTGGTCGTCTACCAAACCGATGCCACGCAGGGATTCTATTATAACACCAGCGCGACGGCTACGCCTGCCTGGTCGTATGTCGACGATGGAGATTTCATGGCGGACGGCTCGGTGGCCATGACCGGTGCCCTGAATGCCGGCGGCAACGCCGTGACCAATGCGCTTTATTATGGTGACGGCTCGGGGCTGACGAATATTCCCTCTGGCTCCATTTCCCTTGCCGGGCACGACGTGACGGAACTCGACGATGTCTCGTCCGCCGGCTCCGGCGCCATCATTACCACGTCGGAGCGCGGGCTGATGACTTCCAACCAGACGGCGATCGCCAGTGAAACCGCCGCGCGAATCGGCGCGGACGCCGGGTTGAGCAATACAGTCGCGTCCCTGCAAAGCGACACCAGTTTTATCTCCAACAACTATGTCCGCCGCGATGGGACATTGTCGATGACCGGCAACCTGGATATGGGGGGCACGAATATCCTCAATGTGGGATCATTGATCGGTTTCAATGGCGAAGATACGGCTGCCGGCAACACCGCCAATGGAGCTTTTACCGGGACGGCGGTCGGTTACATGGCCAATGGACGGAGTGGCGGCGTAGCGGTGGGACATAATTCAACAGGTCCTTTTTCCGGTGTGGCGGTCGGGAAATCTGCCAATGGCAGCAATGGTGGCGCGGTGGTTGGAAATCTCGCTCAGGGAGTTAACTATGGTTCGGCGATCGGATATGATGCCGATGCGAATGAATATGGCACGGCGGTCGGAATCCATGCCAATGGCATACAAACCAACGTCGCGATCGGCGCGTATGCTGACGCCCAGGGCGGCAGCGAACGCATTGCCATCGGGCACAACGTGACGAATGCTGTAGACAACTCCGCCGCCATCCGCGGCAATCTCTACCTCGACGGCGCGACCAATGTGATGGTGCGCTCAACGTTTGGCAGCGGCGGATGGACACCGCTCGTGGGTGCAGCCGGTGACTTCAAGTCCGATGGCTCCGTGGCCATGACCGGAGACCTGAACATGGGTGGCCAGAACATCATCGGGGTGGCCAGCAATATTGCGTTTAGCGGGGATGAGATTGCTATCGGGAAAAACGCGACGGCGGATTGGGGCAATGATGGGGTGGCCATTGGTTCGTCTGCTGCCGCTGACTTGCTGGGTGCTGCGGTAGGCTATCAGGCGAATGGTCAATGGGGCGGGGCATCGCTGGGCTATCGGGCACGTTCGTATTACTATGGCGTGGCGATGGGCTTTGAGGCGTTTGCCACGAACTATGGCACAGCGGTCGGTAATCAGGCCAATGCCATGTCACTCGGTGTGGCCGTGGGTGCCAGTGCCAAGGGATATATTCAGGGGGCTGCGGTGGGCGCCAGTGCCAACGGAGCATTCCGCGGAACGGCTTTGGGATATTATGCAAACGCCATCGAAGGCGGCATTGCACTCGGCTATGATGCCAACGGACTGGGCACCAACATCGCTATCGGGTACTATGCAAGCGCCTATGATGGTGACAATCCGAACGGCGGCGACCGCATCGCCATTGGACGGTATGTGACCAACTTGGTCGAGGATTCCTGCGCCATCCGCGGCACGCTCTACCTCGACGGCGGTACCGGGGTGCTTTATCGCTCAACGTTTGGCACTGGCGCGTGGTCCGCCCTGGGCGGTGGTGGTGGCGGTATTTCGTCGTTCGGATATTGCTATGACTTGGCTGGCGGCGGGCAGGTTGTCGCCGGAGGCGCGGATGTCCTCTTGTCCAACAATGGTCCGCTCAGCAGCATCACGCATACGGCAGGTACCACAACGATGACGGTTCCTAACGCCGGAACCTATAAAATCGAGTATTCGGTCACGATTACGGCTGGTATTGGCGCCCAGATGGCCATCGCCGTCAATGGACTGGTTGATGCGTCAACCGCCGTTGATATAATGGTGGCGACGGGCAACATTTCGGGAACGGCCATGTTAACTCTGGCGGGGGGTGACGTGTTAACGATTCGCAATAACAGCGCGACACCGTTTACCACGACGATGTCACCGGGTGTCGGAGCACAAATCACCATCACGCAACTGAATTGATAGAGTCATTAGGAGTACCTATGCGGCAACAGGAATTCAGCTTTTTCGCTTGTCCCCTTTCCCCGTATGAAGTGGCCGCGTTTATGCTTTTCAACTGAGGAGTCAAAATTATGAAATCCAGAAGAGATGCAACTCCAGGATATCCGACGATGTGGAAGAACCCCGCGACTACGGGGTATTTCACCAGCCCGGAAAAGCATCGTGTGTCTCACACGGGAAACAACGCCCCGAGCTGTTCAAATGGACCTTCTCTATCCAGCTTGCATCCTGTTTGCCTGCGGCTGAGTTGTGTCTTGTTGATAGGCTGGGGACTGATATGTACTCCCGTGTCGGCCGCGACCATTCGCATCGCGGGCGGCGCGTGGCAGGCCAACTCACAGATCAGCGCCACCCATCTCGTCGTGGAAAGCGATGCGCAACTGTCCGGCGCCGGTACAGTCCATGCCGCGACCACGATCCGCGGCGAAGTATCCCCCGGCAACTCCCTTGAGGATGTCGGGGCATTGTCTTTTGATGGCGACTTGACATTCGATGGGGGGCGGTTCCTGTGTTATGCGGCGACTTCCAATTCCGTGGACCTGCTGAGCGTGACCGGCCAGGTCTCCGGGGTGGCCACCGTGGCCATCTCCCGCGCAGGCGGCGCGCTGCCGAACGAGCATGTGATTATCGCCGGGGCGGGTGACAGCGACTATGCCTCGTTTGATGTATCGCCCTCCGCGGGCTGGCAACTGGGCCAAAGCGGTTCCCTCGACCTCTGGATCAGCGCGGTGCCTGGCATACAGGTCCTGGGCGCCAGTGGCGCGCCACTGGCCAGTGGCGAAGCGCCTGACGCGGCGAAAGGCACGGCCTTCTACCCCACCCCGTTCGGTTCGGCGCTGACCAATACCTTCAGCATTACCAACGACGGCATTGATACCCTTATCATCGATCCGTCCGATCTGTCCGATCCGACCGATTTCTCGATAGCCGGTATCCCGGCCACCGTTGACATCGGTACGGTCAGCAACTTCACCGTGACGTACGCCCCAACCACCATCGGGGATCATAGCGCTTTCGTGGTCTTCACGAACAACGCGCCGGATTCACCGTTCACCCTGAACCTGGCGGGCTCCTGTTACGCCA
>RZZM01000374.1 GCA_009929845.1 Spartobacteria bacterium | reverse complement strand
GAACAACCTGCGATCCGTTTGGAACCCTATTCCGAACTCGCCACGCGTATTGTTTTTTGCAATTACATAGTGTGCGGCAGTTGGATTATTCGTCATCTTTACCCAGAAGGAAACGGTCAGGTCGCCGACAATCTGGAGGCTTTCACTATCGGGCACTTCAACGTAATTGGTTCCACAGAACATACCGTGGGCACCCCAAAGATCCTGGGTGGTTGTTGCTCCGTTGATGGCGGCGCCGTGATTGGCGTAACAGGAGGTGTCGAGTACCTCGTTGGGTACTCCGGTCCAGGCTGGTTCGTCCATATTCATAATCAGAACTTGTCCCGGAATGCTGTCAGGGTCCAGAGGATTGCTGTTTCCGTTGTATTCCTGAAGGTTGGTGTAACCGTCTTCGTCCGGGTCTTCTTCATCAATGGCGGAGAGATCATCGAAGTAGAAAATCTCCCATCCATCGGGCAGGTTATCGCCATCCAAACTCATATCGCTATCCCGCAGGATAAGATTAATGCCGGTGGCGCTGTTGGTGAGATAGACCGGATTGCCGATGTAGGCCCCCGAGGGTTCCCAATAGTCATTGATGTGATTGCCGTTCACGTCGCGATAGGCGCGAATCCAATACTCCGCGGGGAACCCGAGATTCGGAATGCTGTAGACTCCCGGCTGCTCCAACGTTACACTGATATTGGTGGACCAATCATTGATATCCGTGCCGGCAAGCACATATATTGAACCAGTCTGGAGTCCTTCATACTGCGCTTCGCCGGCAATTGAGTCACAATAGGTAACGGAAATTTGCTGATTGGCGGTATTGGTGTTTCCGCTGGCATCCCAGGCTTTCCATGTGCGGGTATAGATGACAGGATTCAGTCCGTTGGTCGTTTCGGTCATGATTACGGCCACCGGCGCTCCACAGTCGGTCGCAGTGACATCGGCGGGAGGCGGCAAGGTTCCGCACACGATGGTCTGATTGGCGGGCACGCCACTGAAGATGGGCGCCTGCCTGTCCTCAACCGTGATGACATGAATGCATTCGCCGATATTGCCGCAGGCGTCTTCTCCACGGTAGGAGCGCGATATCACCATGGGGTCGCCTTTCAAACCAGACCCGTTGTTGGTGGTTGCGCTTACAAAGGAAACGGTCACTGGACTCCAATCAGAACAACTCACACTGGCGGGCGAGATTACCGGAACGCTGTCAAAACAATGTACCGTGGTCGGCGCGCGGCTCAGAACCGGCGGGGTTGTATCGCTTACGATCAGGCTGCGCGTGCCCAGCACACTGTTTCCACATGCGTCCACCGCCACCCATTTCTGAGTGGCGTAGGTCGGACAATCTCCAGACCGTTCGAGGGAATACGATACGGTCATGTTGCTGGTACAATCATCAATGGCCGTGACCACAGGCACCTCGAATTCGGCGCTTTCAATAACAGCATCTTCGGGAATACCCACAAGGACCGGGGATACGGTATCGACAACCGTAATGTACTGGACGTCCGTCGTGGTATTGTTGCAACTGTCCGTAGCGCGCCAGGTTCTTACCAGATACGAACCGCAGGCGGCCGCGCCTGTTTCGGTAAACACCACGGCAATCTCCTCATCAAAGTTGTCGGTGGCGGTTACTTCGGGTATTTCTGGCAGCGGATCATGGCAGCCGATGTTGAGGGATGTCGGCACGCCGTACAGTACCGGGGCCAAATCATCCTGAAAAGTTACAGTTCGGGTCACACTGGTGACATTCCCGCAGGAGTCCTCAGCCGACCAGGAACGCACAAGCACATAGGAATAGGCGCAGATGCCGTCGTTGGTTGTTTCCGTAAAGACCACCGGCAACATCCCGTCACAATTGTCTTCCGCGCTGACAACAGGCAATTCCGGGGTATCTCCCGCGTACGAGACCACGATCGAGGAAGGCACACCGTACAGGATGGGCGCCAGATCGTCCTGCACAACAATGGTCTGCTCGACGGTTATACTGTTGCCGCAGGCGTCCGTGGCGGTCCAGACGCGATGGAGTTCGTAGCTGTTAACGCACGCGCCCAGGTTTGTGGTTTCGATCATATCGAGGCTCACCGCGCCGTCACAATTGTCAACGGCAGTAACGCTTAAGGATGGGACGGATGAATGGCAGGCAACATTGACCAGCGCATTGAAGTTCACAAACTCCGGCGGCGTGGTGTCGTTGACAATAATGGTTTGAACCGCGGTGTCCGAGTTGCCACATGTGTCCGTAGCGGTCCAGGCGCGCTGTATGTGATATTGCGACGCGCACAGGACGTTGGTGATGGTGTCCACATAGGAGATGACCGGAGACGGATCAGTATCGTCGGTAGCCGTGGCCATGCCGGCATGCTCGATAGCGGCCTGGGACGGGCACTGAACCTCGACATCTTCCGGAATGGTCAAGACCGGGGGGATGCCATCAGGGCAAAGTATGAACTGAATCTGGGCCGCCCCATAGGCGCAATTCATGGCGCCGGCGCGCACTACCAGTTTCAGAGTATTGGTGGTGCTCGTTTCCGGGTCGTACCAATAGGTGTAGGCGTCATCAAGATATTCACCGGCCACCAATGTTCCGTTTTCGACCAGTTGGATGGTTTCCTGATAGTCGGGATAACGGGAGAATTCCAGTGACAAATGCGCGAGGTCACCGGGCGCCAGGGCCAGGGTCTCTTCCAGCACCTGAACTTCGACCGGATAAGGAACGGGCAGGACAAGGTTGTTGGTATCCGGCGCCAGGATGTGGACATTCAGATTAGAGAGCACTTCTCCGACCTGCAGCACACGGGTGGCATAGTCATTGTTGGTGTTGCCGAAGTCCGCCAGCAAATCTGCGCTGATGATATGGGAGGCCTGGACATCGGCGGTATACAGCATGGACACACTGCGTGTCCCAACGCCGTCCATCCACATGTTGGTCAGCAATAACGTGTTGGTGGCAAACACGCCGCTCTGGCAGTCCCTGAAGGTATCCCGCAGCAGAAGTCCGCAATTGGTCGGATAGCCAATCGCATAAGAAAACTCCGCATACATTCGGAATACCGCGCCCGTCGCCACATGGGGGTCCTGGTCGATAGCCCCTTCAAAATGAATATTCTGTGAAGCGATCGATACTTCATTGGGCAAACTGATAACGCTAAGCGTTTTCGAGGTGGAAACACTGTTCGCCAGCCCGGAACAGTCGTCAGCCTGCACACTGATCGCATATTCACCCGTGTTGGTGGGCGCCGTAAAGTTGATTGCAAATTGTCCGTTCTGATCGGCATAGCCGGTGGCAATGGTGGAAGAATCCATCTGAACAAGCATCCGCGCACCCGCAGCCGGGGACTGCTCCGGCAGGCCCTCGTAACGGGCCGCGCCACGAACAGTCACTACCTGACGAACAAAACTGGTGGCGACTATTGTGAAGTCGCTTATCCCGATATCAACGTCATTCGCCGGACTACCCGCGCTGAGCAGAACCGAAGCCTGGTTGTTTTGGAGGTTCTGTTCATACGCAACAGGCGTCACAACCGCCCGCAGCAGATGATATGCCGCGTCCGGCTCACCCAAAGTATAGGTCATGACAAGTACCTCCGCGCTGTTCGCGGAAATAGACGCCATCTGGCCGGTAGCCACGACCGTGCCGCCATCGTACAGCCGAAGGCCGACATTCTGGGCCGTGACATTGCCGCTGTTACGAACTGTAATTTCGGCGAACACCTCGTCGCCCAGTATCAGGGAATTATCATCCAGAGCAAGTCCGTCACAGGAGCGAACGGAAAGGTCCACCACAGGCCTTGGGACGCCTCCTCCACAGAAGGCCGTATCGGTCTGCTGGAAGAGTTGATGGACGCCGGCAATGGATTCATCCGTCACAACTACCGTCAACATGGTCAGTTGCTCATCGGCATTAGCATAAATGTACTGCTGAAACTGACCGGCGGGACCGGTTTTTGCGGTGGCGTAAACGGCAGGATTCACACCCACCTGCACCGACACTTGCGCGCCTTTGACGGGGTAACGCACCATGACGCCGCCATCATCGATTTCGTATTCCGCCGTCCCGCTCACATTGATACGTGAGCCGGGGCACACCGGACTGGGCACGGTCGCGCTGATGACCATCAGGGCATCCAACGCCGGATTGCCGACAGTCAGTATACGCGTTGCATCGTTGTTCAGTTCATTACTCTCAATGACTTCGTCATTCGGGTCGGCGACCACGCGAATGACACGCGCGCCCGCATTGGAAAACACAACGCTCCAGGTCACCATCTCGGAGGCATTGCCGGACAGGGAGGCAATCATCTGATCACTGTCCAGTTGCGTATTGTTGGCAAAACACCGGACAATGATATTGGAAAGCGCATCCGTTCCCCGGTTATGTACCCAAGCGGAAATAAGGACGCTCTCATCTACTGCCGGACGGTTGGTTGAGAACAGAATATCTTCGGCGGTAATTTCGATATCCACCGGTTTGGGGATGAGGGTGATGTAATTCATGTCTTCACCCGTACTGTCATTCATGGCGATGGCGGTCGCGCGAATATCCACACGGCCTTCCAG
>RZZM01000373.1 GCA_009929845.1 Spartobacteria bacterium | reverse complement strand
AATCAATGAAAAATATCATTCTGCGGCCAACGGTCTAGGTAAGGAGTTCTGAAGTTTTTGCGTACCCTGCCCGCAACGAAAATATAATATGCGGTAAAGGTGCGAGTGCAACCTGACAGTCTGTCATGCTGTCACCTACATGATGTCGGGTCGGGCGGGGACGCCAAATTTAACAATAAACTGGAAAATACTTCCTTTATCCGGTTCGCTTTGCAGCCAGATCGCGCCCCCCAGGAGGCGGGTCAGGCGCCAGGCGGTGGCCAGGCCCAGGCCGACGCCTCCGAATTTGCGGGTGCTGCTGTCGTCCGCCTGCGCGAACGGCTGGAAGATATGTTCCTGTTTTTCGGGGGGGATACCGATGCCGCTGTCCCTGACGATGACATGCAGGGTGGTTTCCCGGCATTGTGGCGGGGGAATCCATACCGGAAAATCCAGGTCGTCATTCTCTTTTTCCTCGGGCAGGGCGATGCTCTCATCAAACCCCCTGATGGTGGTGTCGACAAAGCCGTCGTGGGTGAATTTGATGGCGTTGCCGACGATATTCTGGAGGATTTGCTGCAGGCGCAGGTGATCGCCCTTGAGGTTGTCGGGGACATCCGGGTCGATGCGCCAGGTGAATTTCAATTCCTTTTCACGGGCGCTGAACTCCAGGCCCTGCATGGTTTCGCCCATGATTTCACGCAGGCTGAACGGCGCGCTGGTCAGTTCAAGTTTGGCGGCTTCCATGCGCGAGTACTCAAGGATATTTTCGATCAATTTCAGGAGGTCCTCGCCGCGTTCCTGTATAATGGTCATATATTCGCGCTGTTCGGGCGGTAGGTCCGCCTGCATAATCAGGCTTGTGAAGCCGAGAATGGCATTCATGGGCGTCCGCAATTCATGGCCGATATTGGCCAGGAAGGCGCTTTTGGCCACACTGGCCGCCTCGGCCTGAAGGGCCATTTGATTGGAACGGTGGTTCTCTTCCTCGAGCTGGCGGTTGAGTAGTTCGGTTTTTTCCTTGGAGCGTCGCAGGGCCTCTTCGGCCTGTTTGCGGTCGGTGATATCCACGAAACTGCACAGGAAACGGTCACGCCCGCTGATGCGCACGGACGTGAGCGTCAACAGCACGGGGATGCGCCATCCATCGGCGTTTTGGAGGATATATTCCGCGTTGACCAGCGAGTAGGCGCTTGTGGGCAAGCCGTGTTCGGTGCGCGAGCCCTGAGAAAAAAAGGTGCGCCAGGGTTTTCCAAGGAGGCCGTCTTCCGGATTGCCGATGAGTCGCGCGGCGAACTCATTGGCCTCCTCCACTACGTTGGTGACCGGGTCGATGACCAGTACGCCGGTCTTCAGCGAATTGAGCAGGGTGATGATTTCGCGTTTGGACTGTTCGATGCGGCGGGTGCGTGCGGCCACTTTCTGTTCGAGGAGTTCCTGCTGCCGTTCGAAGCGCCGGATCAGGCGGGCATGTTTGAGCATGTAGGCGAAGTGGCTGGCGTGCAGGGCGCACAGGCGCAGGGATATCTGGTCGACGGCGTCGATGGGAATGCTGGAGCGCAGCATGACATACCCGAGTACCTCCGCGGGCAGGGAAATGCGCACCAGCTTACCGTGGCTGCCGTCTTCTTCCGTGAACGGGAAGATGACCGAGTCCGCGTTCAGGGCGTCGCCCAGCATGCCGTTTTCCTCAAAACGGGCCGCGCGGTTGATGGCGTCGGCGCGGTTTTCCGGGGGAAAGGAGAGACTGTGATGGAAATCCAGGGATTCCTGGTCGAAGAGGAAAAGGGAGGCGCTCTCGCAACCGGGCATGCGCAGGAACCAGCGCAGGCCGGCGTCCAGCAGGTCGGAGATTTCCTCAGGATTACTGTTGGCCGCGAAAAAATCCGGCATGGCGTCCAGCAGGCTTTGCCATACGGGGTAGCCGGCCCCGGCTTTCTGTTGTTCTGGTTTTGTCATCGTATTTACGTCATGCCGTAAGCAGTTGGTTGACCACGTCCTGATATTGATCGATCAGTGGCGGGGCGATATTCTTAAATGTATCCTGAGGCAGGTCCAGCACGTCCTTCACGCGGATATCCACCGGCGGGACGAGGCGGTCCCCGGCGTATCCCAGTTCGAGGGCCCGGCACAGGACATTGGCGAGGTGGACGGCGGCCAGCATCGGGGAGATGGACGGCAATTCCGCAAGGTTGTCGTGGTAGCGGATAACCTCGCAGAGGTTATCCGTCAGCCGCCATTCGCGGGCCAGGATGTTGCCGATGCAGGCGTGATTGGTGTGAATGACCTCTTCTTCGGCGTTGCCGAAAAGGACGCGCGTCTGCTGGACGTGCTTTAGCACCTTGATGAAATCCTGCTCGAAAAACTCGAACATATAGAGTTTGCCGATATCGTGCAGGAGGCCGGCGACAAAGAAATTCTCGAGGGCCTGGATGCCGGCGGCCTTGCCGATGGCGCGCGCCGCCAGACCGGTGGCGATGGCGTGGCCCCAGAATTCGGCGGGCCGAAAATCAAACAGGTCTTCCCGCTTGTCAAAGAGGTTCATCACCGACGCGGCCAGGACCAGCCCGCGCACCTCCTCGATGCCCAGCAGAACCACCGCCCGCGAAACGGTGTCGATGCGGTTGCTCAATCCGTAGTAGGCCGAGTTGACCAGCCGCAGGATATGGGAGACCATGGCCTGGTCGTTGGACAACACGCGTACGACGTCGCCGATGGTGGAGTGGGGGTTTTCCACCGTCTCGCACAGCGCCAGGTAGACGGTCGGAAGGGTCGGCAATTGCTCGACATCACGCAAATAATGCTCGGCATTGTTATCCAGGAAAGACATTGCGGTCATCCTCCCGGCATAATACGGCGGCGCGCCGGACGGCCACTTCGTATATTTGTTCTTCCAGTGTATGGTGAGGGGCGGCGAGCATGCGGGGCTTCAGGCGTTTGCGCCCGCGTTCCAGCAGTTCCTCGCTGAGTTCCTGGGGGTCAATTTCTTCATCGCCGGTATCGATGACTATCGAGCGAATGCCCCAGGTCTTCAGGATGCGGGTGTGGCGTTCGGTCAGGTGCGCACCCTGTGGAAGGAGTACCTGCCCGTTACGGGCGATAACCGGTTCCCCCAGCACCATTTCCGTTGTTATTTCGGCTATAGGTATCCGCTTCATTGCGTCCACGCCTCTACTGCCATGCGCCCAGTTCCTGTAAGATGATATCTCATGCTTGCCGCCATTATAGGATAATGTGCCGCATGGGGCAACTGTCAGTTGAAAAGAATTTCAAGGGGTGATATTTGTTTGCGGACGAACAGGGTTTCTCTGTATAGTGCCCCGAGCAGAAAGGTTGTATGTGAAAACGATAGTGTACTATACAAGCGCCCATGGCTATGGGCATGGCGTGCGGACCTGTGATATCATCAACGCGATTACCCGCTGTTATCCGGAGGCGCGGATCATCCTGACCAGCGGGCTGCCGGAATCCTTCCTGCGCAATCGCATTCCATCGGAGCAGCTCACCTGTCGGATGCGCGAGTTTGACGTCGGGATGGTCCAACTGGATTCCGTGATGGTGGATGTGGGCGCCACGTTGCGTGAGGTGGAGGGGTTGTATACGGACCAGGCGGAGCTGGTGGCGACGGAGACCGCGTTCCTGGAACAGGTCCAGGCCTCGGCGGTGGTTGTCGATATCCCGGCCATCCCCATCGAGGCCGCCCGGAAAGCGGGCGTGCCCGTGGTGGCCGTAGGTAATTTTTCGTGGGACTGGATATACTCGGCGTTCGTGGACCAGGATGCCCGCTGGCAGGCGTTGATTGACCGGTTCAAGGCCGCCTATGCGCAGGCTGATCTCCTGTTGCGCCTGCCCTTTGCCGGGGATATGTCCGTTTTCCCCGTTGTTGAAGACCTGCCGCTGCTGGCCTCGCCGGGGTCCGAGCGCCGTTCGCTGATTCAGTACCTGACCGGTTGTGATCCACAAAAAAAGTGGGTATTGGTATCCTTCTCCACGCTTAACTGGAATGCGGCGGCCCTCACTCAACTGGCCCGGCTGAGCGACTATGAATTCTTCACGGTCAAACCCCTTGAATTTACCGGTCCGAATATTTACAGCATGGACCGTTCGCAGGTGTCGTTTTCCGATGTGCTCGCCTCAGTGGATGTCGTGCTGTCCAAACCAGGCTATGGCGTCCTTTCGGAATGCATCGTAAACGAGAAGCCCCTGGTCTTTGTGGACCGGACGGATTTTCTCGAGTACCCGGTACTTGAGGCCGCCGTAAAACGCTACCTGAAACACCGGCACATCAGCCAGGATGACTTGTACGCCGGAAACCTCCTTCTGTCGCTGGCGGCTGTTGCCGAGGCCGCGGCCCCCCCCGAGCGCCTGGCCCGGGGCGGGGATGAAATCGCCGCGCACCGCATCATGGCGTATGCCGGTGCTTGAGATTGGTGAGGTATCCGGGGACAGAGCACCGATCAGGGGGCAGGTGGTCTACGCGACGTGGATGTAATCTCAGCGACTTCCACGAGGCATGTGCTCTGCTGGATTTATACCACCCGCTGCGCTGGAGGGCACGGAGGACACGGAGGA
>RZZM01000054.1 GCA_009929845.1 Spartobacteria bacterium | reverse complement strand
ATATGGCGCCCCGGAGGGTCGCACGAACATGGTCAAGGCGTGCTTGTAAAAGCGTGCGCATTCGTGCGTTTCATTTTCCAGACGCAGGTTGACTTCAACTTCAGATGAAATTGAAAAATCACCGCGATTACTGGCGAATCAATGAAAAATATCATTCTGCGGCCAACGGTCTAGGTAAGGAGTTCTGAGGGTAGCGTCGCTTTCACGCCACAACCCTGAGCTAACATCTGCAACCCCGCTGATAGGGTTGGGGAGACTGCGGCACGGCATGTGGCTCGCCGTGAATGCCGAAAAAACAGCCGATTTCAGTGAAAAAAGCTGAAAATGGGCCATTTTCGAGCTGAAAACCGTAAAAATGGCCATTTTTGGCCATTTTTGGCGGATTTTTGTCGTTTTTTGCGCTACTGCGCGCGTGCGCGACAGGCTGAAGCCTCTGCACAATCACAATAAACCTGTTTTCGTGTCCTTTCGCAGCTTTCGTAGTTATCAAAATTCGTAAGATTCGTGAAATTCGTGATCAAGGGAGGTGGTCGACACGGCATCCAGGGTGGCCTGGCAGCGGATATCCCGGCTGGAGCTGCCGATCAGGATTTCGTAGGGACCGGGTTCGGTAACCCACTGTTTTTCTTCCGGGTCATAAAAGGCAAAGGAAGCGGGGGTGAGTTCAAACTCGACGGTTTCCACGCACCCCGGTTGGATGGCTGTTTTCACAAAGCCCTTGAGTTCCTTTAGCGGACGTTCCAGGCGGGGGTGGATATCCCGGATGTAGAGTTGTACAACCTCTTTGCCGGGGCGATCCCCCGAATTTTTTACCGGGACGGCGACCTTATAGGCATCGTTGCTGCCGGGCACAGCAGTGATTTCGGGCGTACCGTACTCAAAGGTGGTATAGGAGAGTCCGTGTCCAAAGGGAAACAGGGGCTCAATGTCTTTTGCGTCGTTATAGCGGTAGCCCACGAGAAGCCCCTCATGGTAGCGACACTCGTCCGCGGCATATTCGCCGATGTCATGCGCAGGCGTTTCACTCAACTTTTTAGGGAAGGTCAGCGGAAGTTTTCCAGAAGGGTTCACATCGCCGAAAATAACATCGGCCATGGCGCTGCCCCCTTCCATGCCGGCATACCAGGCCTGAACCACGCAGGGGACCTGATCGATCCACGGCATTTCAACCGCCCCGCCACCGATCAGAAAGACCGCCAGCTTGCTATTCACGGCGGCCACCGCCTTGATCAGTTCGTTCTGCCGACCATGCAATGCGATATCGGCGCGGTCCACACCTTCTACATGGTAGCGATGACTCTGCCCGGCAAAGATAATAACAGCATCCGCGTCCTTTGCGGCCTGCAGGGCCTCGGCAAAGATCATTGAAGAGTCCTCGACGAGGCTTCCCGGAGGCAGCCAACCCAGCTCGACGGAAGCGCCGCCGATCACATCATAATATTCGACCACACACTGTACCGGGTTCCCCGCCTCCAATATAACCTGGCCTTCTTTGCGAAGCGGCCCGTGGTCGCCCCAGTTATCAATCACAACCTGGCCATCAATCCGCAACAACGAACCGTCATCGCTATCCAAGCCGAACCGGTACTCCCCGCTCACCGCGGGCGTTAATTCGGCCGTCCATCGCACGGAAAACCCGTCCTCCGGCAGGCCATGGGCGGGCGCCGCAAGCTGCCAGTTGAAACAGACCGCCTTATCGTAGCGGGTAAACAACGGCGCGCCGTCGAAATCCTTATTGGCGAAATATTCCGCCTTCCAACTTCGAATACCGGAACCGGGGTCGAAGGAGGTGAGGACCTCATCAGGGACAGCCATCAGGGCATAGGCCTCCTTGCCCTGGTCGGTATAGCCCTGCACATACTCGATCTGCAACATCCGCCCGCCGCGTCGTTGAAGGCCTTCCAGCGGCGTGATCTCATAGAGTGCCTTGACCTCGGAACTGCCGCCGCCCTCGGCATGCTGCATGACCGCCAGCTCGCCGATCACCGCCAGGCGAATGGTTTTGTTGAAATCGAGCGGAAGGACATCGTCGTTCTTGAGCAGCACGAGGGCTTCCTCCGCGATCTGCCGGGCTGTCCGCTGATGGGCCGCTGTGTTTTGGGCGCCCGGCTTGCGCTTCCCGGGGTCCAACTTGTGAATCCGCGCCATAACACGCAACATGCGTCGGACCTTGTCGTCCAACACCTCCATAGGAATCTCTCCAGTTTCCACCGCCTCTTTCAAAGGGCGCGCAAAAAAATTATCCTTCGGGTCCCCAAAGGTCCCCATCTCGAGGTCAAGCCCGCCCATGGCGCTTGCATGGGTACTGTGCACCGCGCCCCAATCCGACAGGTACAGGCCGTCGAATCCCCACTCCTCTTTAAGAATGTCATTGACCAGGTAGGGATTTTCGCAGCACCACTCGCCGCGGACCTTGTTATAGGCGCCCATGACGGTCCCGGCGCCGGCATCCACCGCGGCCTTGAAAGCAGGCAGGTAGATTTCGCGCAGCGCGCGCTCATCGGGAAGCACGTTGACATGGCCCCTGTTCAGTTCCTGGTTATTGAGCGCATAATGCTTGACGCAGGCCGCGACATCCTGTTCCTGAATGCCCTTTACGACGTCCGCCGCCAGGACGCCCACCTGGTACGGGTCTTCCCCGAAATACTCAAAGTTTCTTCCGCAAAGGGGGGTGCGTACGATATTCACTCCCGGCCCCAGTATAATATCTTTGCCGCGGGCACGGGCCTCGCTACCGAGGACGCATCCGAATTCGAAGGCCAGCTCAGGATTCCAGGTAGCGGCCAAGGCGCACCCGGGCGGCAGATAGGTCACGTAATCATCGGGCAGCATGGCCGGGGCCCAACTGTCGCGCACATTCTCGCGGCGGATGCCGTGCGGTCCATCCGAGAGTACGATCTCGGACAGTCCCAGGCGCTCGACCCCGCTTACCGTAAATTTTGAATTGCCGTGACAAAGGGCCACCTTTTCATCCAGGGTCATCTGGTTCAGCATTTGTTCTATCTGTTTTTCTTCCATTTCCTGCTCCGAAACCTTACACTGCCCGTCCCCTGAAAAAGCCGTTTGACTTATGACCATTGCAACCAATATACCTGCAAATGCTTTCATGGTAAAACTCCACACATTCTCTCTCATCGGGTTAATGTAACGATACTGTAATTGCGCAACCAGCGTTCAATGTACGCCCCCCCTGAAGCGATGCAAGCACCAAATCAACTAAATATTAGATACTGTGTCGGGTAGGCGCCTAGATGGCCCTGCATGTAAAATGGTATATGGAACGTGTACCTTAAGGTCCAGGTCGAACAATCGTGTTGATGGTGACACCATCCTCATGATCCAGCACAAAGCCAGCGCCCCCTCCCAGATCGGCGATGGCATCCGGAGGCGCCACGACAAAATTTCTCGATTTAAACAAAAAAACATCTTTTCTTTGGTGCGCAATTCACTAAGTTATACAGCGGTGTCTGAGTAGTCAGGTGCAACCGGGCTTGATCTTGTGTCATGGGTTGAGAGGTCGGAGAGAAAAACATGGCATGTGAAAAAGGAGAGTCCTTTATGGACATTTATGTAGGTAATCTGTCGTATGGCGTTGGGGATCATGATCTCCGTGAACTGTTCGAGGCTCATGGCACCGTAGAATCTGCTCGAGTCATCATTGACCGCATGTCGGGCAAATCCAAAGGGTTCGGCTTTGTGCAAATGCCGGACCACGCGCAAGGGTCTACGGCTGTTGAAGCACTGAACGGCTCCGATTATATGGGGCGTCCATTGCGCGTCAACGAAGCCCGCCCGAAATCCGAAATGGGTGGCGGTGGCGGCGGTCGTGGCGGAAGCCGTGGCGGAAGCCGTGGCGGCGGCGACAACCGTTGGTAACAGTAAAAATTTATCCCATGTTGGCAGCGGCATAGAACTGCTGACGGCATGTGTGAACAGACTGATTATTCGACACCGTGTGTATTAATTAGTGCCTGCGCTTGTCCCTCCCGGTGTTCCGTTGAGTCTTCGACGGGTTAACGGGAGTGGGCAGGGGCGGGGGTTTTTGTTTTTTCGACAGCGGCAAGCCAGCCTTGGCGCAGCGCCAAGCGTGCGGCCGCATCCAGTTGCGGCTCAAACCTGCGTTCGAGTTTCCATTGCGACTGAATCTCGCCGCGGTCTTTCCAGAAGCCGACGGCCAGCCCCGCCAGGCAGGCGGCGCCCCGCGCGGTGGTTTCGGTGATGGAGGGTCGCACGACGGGGGCGTCAAGGATATCCGCCTGGAACTGCATCAGGAAGTTGTTGACACTCGCGCCACCATCCACGCGCAGTTCCGACAGCTCGATCTTCGCTTCACGCGCCATGACTTCCAGCACATCCGCGGATTGATAGGCAATGGATTCGAGGGTAGCCCGGATGATGTGGTTGCGGTTGGCGCCGCGCGAGAGTCCCGTGATTACACCGGTGGCATACATATCCCAGTATGGGGCGCCCAGTCCGGTAAAGGCGGGAACAACATAGACCCCATTGCTGTCGGCCACCTTTGTAGCGAAGTATTCGGTATCGGCCGCGTCGCGGATGAATCCCAGTTCATCGCGCAGCCACTGCACGGCCGCCCCGGCGATGAACACCGAACCTTCCAGGGCGTATTCGATTTTCCCGTTGATCCCCCATGCGATGGTGGTGAGCATCCCGCACGAGCTCTCGACCGCCCGCGCGCCGGTGTGCAACAGCAAAAAGGCGCCTGTGCCATAGGTGTTCTTTGCCATGCCGGGCTGGTAGCAGGCCTGGCCGAACAAGGCCGCCTGCTGATCACCGGCTATGCCCGCCACGGGCACATCCACATCCTCGATGCGCGCAGTCCCATACACCTCGCTCGACATACGCACCTCCGGCAACATTGAGCGGGGAATCCTGAACAGCTCCAGCAGTTCATCATCCCAGCAACCGTCGTGGATATTAAACAACATGGTGCGCGACGCATTGGAGTAGTCCGTCACATGCGCCCGCCCGGAGGTTAACTTCCAGACCAGCCAGGTATCCACTGTGCCGAACAACAGCTTCCCCTGCTCCGCCAGGTCGCGGGCGCCCTCCACTTGGTCGAGAATCCATTGGATTTTCGTGGCGGAGAAATAGGCGTCGATGACCAACCCGGTCTTCTGGCGAATGGTTTCTTCCAGACCTTCTGCCTTGAGGCGTTCGCACAGTCCGGCCGTCTGGCGTGACTGCCAGACGATGGCGTTATAGACCGGTTCGCCGGTTTCCCTGTTCCATACGATGGTGGTTTCTCGCTGATTGGTAATCCCCACGGCACCCACCTCGTTCGGCTTCACGTTGGCCCGCGCCAGGACTTCGCTCATCACGCCGCTTTGCGTGGCCCAGATATCGAGCGGGTCGTGCTCCACCCAGCCCTGCCGCGGATAGAGTTGCCGGAAGGGGTGCTGGGCCATGCCCCGGATCAAGCCCTCGTGGTCAAACAGGATGGCGCGCGAACTGGTCGTTCCCTGGTCAAGTGCCAGTATGTATTTCATGGGCTGCTCCCGTTGGCCCGGTTATTCAAACGGAAAACAATGGGTCGTCAAGTGCTGTTCGTCACGCATGGCCACAAGCTGCTTCTGCAATTCGGCATTAATGGGGGCGCCCTTGTGCTCCCGTTCGATCCAGGCCAGGTATTCTTTTTCTCCATGCGTGTAAATCCGGTCGGCGCCCGGCGCCTTGTGGGACGCCCGCAGGGCGCGCAAAATATCGCCGGTGGTTTTCCGAAAGGCGGGCAGTTCAATGAAATGCGCGATGTCGATCGCCATGAAAAAATGCCCGAGGCTGTAGGGCATCCGCTGTCCTCCCGCGTCAAAGCCACTCAACTGTTTGAGGAAGGCCCCCTGCTGCAACGCCGCGGAGAGCAGTTCCACCACGGTCGCGAACCCGTAACCCTTGTGGCCGCCGGTCTCCTCGGACAACCCTCCGATGGGGGCCAGCGCCGCCGCGCCGCGGATCAAATCTTCGAGAATCTGCTTCGAGTCGGTCTGGGTATTTCCCTCGCGGTCGATAATCAGGCCGGGCGGACAATCGCGCCCCTCGCGGGCGTATTGCTCAATCTTTCCGCGCTGGATTATCGAAGTGGCGTAATCATTGGTAAAGGCGAATTTTTCGTCGGTGGGCATGGCGAAGACCAGGGGGTTGGTTCCGAGCATATTGTCCACGCCGAAGGTCGGCGCCATGGAGGGACGGGCATTGGTCCCGGTCAGTCCGATCATATCGGCCTGGGTGGCCATCAACGGATAATACGCGGCGAACCCGTAGTGCGTGGAATTCCGGGCGACCACCATACCCAGTCCGTACTGACGGGCCTTTTCAATGGCCATGGTCATGCACTTGCGTGAAATCACCATGCCCATGCCGTGGTGCCCGTCCACCACCGCCGTGGCGGCTTTGTCTTTGACCACCTCGAATTCGGTCACCGGTTGCTGGACGCCAAACTTGACGATGCGGTCATAGTAGATCGTTTTCAGCCGCCCCACCCCATGCGAATCAATGCCCCGCTTGTCCGCGGTAATCAGGACATCCGCGCACACGCGCGCGTCCTCCGGCGGCACGCCGATGGCCATCAGCACATCGACGGTAAACGCCTCAAGTAGATCAAAAGGAACCCAGGTCACCTGATTGCTCATTTTTTCATCCTTCCGTGCGTTTGCCTTTGATGGTGAGGGCATGGAGACGCCGGCACATGTCATCGGTAAGCATATCCCAGGTGAAACGCCACTGCCAGTTGCCGCCGGGTCGGCCAGGGAGATTCATCCGGGCTTCGGAACCGAGGCCCATGATGTCCTGGATGGGGACGATGGAGGTATTGGCCTTGGAGAGCAGGGCCAGCTTGATCATGTCCCAGTGGATGTCATCGCCGTTCTTTTTCTTTACATAGTTCAGGACGGTTTTGCGTTCTTTTTTGATGGCCGCGCCGGAACGGGTACTGTCCCGTCCGGGCTTGCTGTTGAACCATCCGACGGTGGTGTCGTTGTCATGGGTTCCGGTATAGGCCACGCAGTTGGGCTTGAAATTATGGGGCCGGAAGGCCTTCGCCTTGGGGTCGGTCCCGAAGGCAAACTGGAGAATCCGCATACCGGGAAATTCGAACCGGTCGCGCAGTGCCTCGACTTCGGGAGTAATCACCCCCAGGTCTTCGGCAATAATCGGCAGGTCACCCAGGGCGGCCTTCAGGACCACGAAGAGATCGGCGCCGGGACCTTCGACCCAGCGGCCCTGTATGGCGTTGGGCGCCGTGCCGGGAACTTCCCAGTATTTTTCAAACCCGCGGAAGTGGTCGATGCGGACAATATCGACACAGCGGAAGGTCTGTTTCATGCGTGCAATCCACCACGCATAGCCGGTTTTGCGGTGGGCAACCCAGTGATAGAGCGGATTGCCCCAGAGCTGGCCGGTCTTGCTGAAGTAATCAGGAGGCACGCCGGCCTGGACAATGAGCCGTCCACCCAGATCAAGGAAGAACAACTCGGGGTTCGCCCAGACATCCGCGCTGTCGTGCGCCACAAAGATAGGCACATCGCCGATGATGCGGACGCCCTTGTTGTTCGCATATTTTTTCAGACGCTGCCACTGTTCAGAAAAGAGAAACTGAAGGATTTTCACCTGTTCGATGGCGGCGCTGTACTTATGCGTGGCTTTTTCAATGGCGGTGGCCTTGCGCAGGAGCAGGTCTTCCTCCCATTCGATCCAGGGACGACCCTTGTGCGCATCCTTCAACGCGATGAAGAGCGCGTAATCATCCAGCCACGCGGCCTCGCAACGACAAAAGGTCTCATAGGCCTTGCGCATCCGGGGCGAGACATTCTTGGCAAATCCGCGGTATACCGCCCGGAGGATCTTCATGCGCTCGATGATGACCGGGCCGTAATCAATGTGGTGCGGATCAAACTGAGGAAAGCGGGCAAGCTGGCGTGACGTGAGCAGTCCATCCGCCGCAAGCTGGTCAAAACTGATCAGGAGGGGATTGCCCGCAAACGTCGACAGGGACTGGTACGGGGAATCGCCATAACTGGTCGGGCCGAGGGGAAGAATCTGCCAGAGATGCTGCTCCATCCCGACAAGCTTGTCGACAAACGCATATGCCGCCGGGCCAATTTCGCCCATTCCGTACGGCCCCGGTAATGAAGTCGGATGCAGCAGAACCCCTGTTTGACGCTGAAATTTCATATATTACCAACCTTTTCCTTGTCCTGTTTACGCACTACGCCGGACAGTATACACCGACGCTGAAAAAATTTAAGCGCTTTACTTTAAAAGCGGCAGATTTTTTTAATCATCTCGCCGGGAAAAGGAAAGCAATATTTATGATTGAATTATTCCTGATTATTGGGTACTTGTAAGCGTAGTTATGAAAGAGAGGGCTGTAAGGATGACGAGGATGAGAATTGTTGTAACAGGGTTGTATTTGCTTTTGGGGTTCGGGTATATGACAGGTATGGCGGAGACGACGATTGATCCGGCCAACCACTATGCATACAGCGCCAACTGCGGGTGGATCGAGGCAAGGGGCGATATCACCAACGGCGCCGTGCTGGGCGAATCCTATTGCACCGGGTATCTTTACAGCGCCAACTGCGGGTGGATATCCCTGGGCAACGGGCCAACCAATGGATGGCACTACGGTAATGCGGCAGCGGATGACTGGGGCGTCAATCACGACGGTCTCGGGCATCTGTCCGGCTATGCCTACGGCGCGAATATCGGATGGATCAATTTTGAGCAGACCTATGGGCAGCCCACGGTTGATTTGCTGACCGGCAATCTCAACGGCTATGCCTATGGCGCCAATATCGGTTGGATATCCCTGAGCAACGCCGAGGCTTACGTACGCACCCAGACGCTCAGCCCCGGTCCGGATACGGACGCAGACGGCATACCCGACGCATGGGAATACCAGATGGCGGGCGACCTTACCACGCTCAGCGGCGGGGGGCACGACGAGGATGGCGACGGCGTGCCGGATGCCGCGGAATATCCCGCCGATACGGACCCGTTGCTTGATACCTCCGTGTTGCGGGTAACGTCCCTGACGCGCGCGGAATCCACCAACAGCATCACCTGGACGATTGAGCCAACCCGCTTCTATCACGTACAACAGGCTGACACCATCACCAACGGGACCGTATGGACAGACAGTACCTACGGACAAATGATGCCGGAACCCGCCCCAACCATGACAAGGGACATCGATGACGTCGGCGGCACAACGCGCTTCTACAACGTCAAGGCGGTAGTGCCCCTGAGCCCCTGAAGATGCGTCCCCCCTTATGAAGCCAGCCCGAAGGCCCGTAGATCCGGACAAACGTATGTCGCTGGGCGCTGATCGTCCGGAAATCCTGGTGGTGTCTTCCACGGCCCGCTTCCGCTCGCTCGCCAAACGTATCCCGCAGCCCTCGGACACGGTGCTTGAGATTGGTTGTTCCAGCGGCGGGACGACGCGAAATCTCATCAAATCAGGCGCGAGGATATTCGCGACGGACAACTCGCGAACCTTCACCGACCAACTGCGTGAGGAACTCGAAGATACCCCCCGCGTCTCGGTGCACCATGTGGACGGAAGGAACATCAACGAACTGGTCCGGCTGGTGGCCGCGCCCAATCTGATTTTTATCGACATCGGCGGGGATGCCCGCCTGGACCACATCGCCCTGCAAGTGCGTTTCTGCCTGCTGGCGTACCGTCCACGCCTGATCGTTGTGCGTAACTTTGAACTGGCCTGGGTCACCTCCATGACCACACTGAGCGAACCGCCCGACGAACATGTGGATTGCTTTCCGTTACTTTCGGAATCCGACGACCTGACGCTTGAGACCTTACTGGAGCTGTCGCACAGCGCCAACGTCAACAACCGCATATACGCCGTGCGCAAACTGCTTGGCCTTGAGGCCCCGGCCGCGGCCGAACGCATAGCGGCCATGCGCCATGACCCGGAGGCGCGTGTACGGCGCACCATCGAACGCATAGACGGTTGGTAAGTCTCACTCCACTTGAATTTTGTAGTAGCATCTGGCCTCAACAACCGCGGTGAGGTCGGTATAGACATTGATGGGCGGGGTCGCGCCGAGGTCGGACGCAACAGCGGAAAATTCGCCGGTGATGGCATCGCCGCGCATGACGGTGTATTGCCGCCCAGACACACTGTTCCAACGCAGCACAAAGCCATCGCCACTGTAATCAGCGGGGGCGCCGCCTTCCAGGGCAAAGAAGGAGGCCGCATTGGTCGGACTGGTTCCGGCGATAACCTCCGCCCCGTCCATCATCCCGTCCACATCCGAATCAGCCTGCTCCGGATTACAGAAATAAACCATGACCTCGTCATAGTCGCAAAGCCGGTCCGCGTCGGTATCCGTTTCCCGCGGATCATATTCATACGCCCCGATATCAAATGCCGCCGCGCCGTTCATGTCGCCATCCACCGGACGGGTACATCCTTCAAGATCATCTGTAAAGAAACCGCTCAAATCCGTGCCAGCGTCGATACAAGCGGATCCATAGGCCAGATGACAGTCTCCCGCGGGATAATCGATAAACAAAGGGTCATCGGTAATATTACCGACACCACCAGGATCAGGTGTGATGCACGAGTAGGTGAAGCTGCCCGCCGCGTCAATGAACGCGTTCCCTCCATTGGTCGATGTATTGTGGTAGACAATACAATTAACCAGGGGCGCCCGCGCATAGACCCCGCCCCCTTTTTCCTCGCCATTCGAAGAGCCATCGAGCCCCGCCCCGAAACGTGTGTTATTACCTGCTATGGTACAGTTTTCCACTGTTCCTGACACACAATACAATCCGCCGCCCAGCGCATCACCGCCCAGATAGACTTCCACCCCGGTAAACCAACCACCCGTCGCTGTGTTACCAACAATCAGGCAATTCCGCAGGGCCGCATTATTGTAGGCATAAATACCACCGCCATAGGCATTACCCGCACCATCATAGCCCGTAGCCCACGCGCCACGAGCCGTATTGTTTTCGACGACACACCGCTCAACAGTGCTTTCAGCCGAGTACAGGCCACCACCTACACCCGGTCCTGCCGCTCCCCAGCCCCCGCTATCGCTGTACCCGCCTTCCGCGACATTATCCGCAAATATGCAATCTATCACCGTGCTTCTATACATATATAACCCCCCACCGAGACCAGATGTCCCGCTGGTACGCCCGCCGGCATTGCCGCCACGCGCATGATTGCCCGAAAACGAACATCCCGCCAGCGTCTGGTTGCTGATGATATAGGCCCCGCCACCGGATGCGCCGCCCGCGCCGTAATACCCCTGACGCCCATAAGCCGTGTTGTTTACAAAATCAGAATCCAGCACAATCGAATGACCGCCTGAAAAAAGTCCGCCCCCGTATCCTGGATTTCCATAATATGAGGTCAGGATACCACCCTCCGCCGAATTCCCGAAGAAAACGCAGTTACTCACAAGGCCTCCGGACGCCAAATACAGCCCGCCGCCCCGCGCCGTTCCGCCCGCCGCCGTGTTGCCGCTGAATACACAGCCGAAAAATGCGCCGCCCGCGCTGCTGAACACCCCGCCGCCACGACTGGTGTTCTCCTCAAGACCGGCAAACCCGTGTGTGATCCGCAGCCCTTCCAGGACCACCCCGGGATCATTGATATAGAAACATCGCGATGACCCATTGCCGTCAATGACTACGTGGTCGGCCCCGTTCACACCGCGGATGGTGACCTCGCTGCCAACCCAAATCTGCCCGGCCACATGATACGTCCCGTTGCTGACCAGGATGTAGTCGCCCGCCTCGGCAACCGCCACTGCGTCCCCAACATTGGTTGCCGCGGTCATCCAGTTGGTATATGGGGAAACCGGACTGGTGTTTTTCGCCACATGGACATACGCGCCTGCTTCGCGGGCCCCTATATCGACAATTCCGCGTTTGATTCGTATGTTCCCGGCGACATCCGTCAGCCCACAGGCCGTGCTGTTATCCCCCGCATTGATGCAGGGGGAATCTTCTTTCAGACGGTAATCACCGGCCGCCGCATCCCGAAAGGCCGGGTCGTTGGTAATATTTCCGGCGCCACCCGCGACGCCTTTGATGCAACAGTGCGTGTAGTAATACCCCGAGCCATCGACGGTAATATCCGGTCCATTGGCGGCCTGGTTGTCATAAAGGATACTGTTGTGCATGGAAGACGCCGTGTACAGGAAAACCCCGCCGCCCCAGGAGGCGTTGGGACCGGGGCTGTCAACGGCCACATTGGCTGCAACCGTGACGTTCCGTAACGTCGCGCCATAGGTCGCGTAGACACCGCCGCCGCGGGCCACCCCGCCCGACATGCCATCCGGACCGCCCTGAATCGTATTCCCGATGATTTCGGTGTTACATACACTTCCATCGTTACAATAGATGCCTCCACCGACCGCGTCGTTTGCGCCACCGGAACCGAGCGAACCGCCCATGCCGAGGTTATGACGGATCGAGCACCGGTCCACGATCGAGGAGGGCCCCGCGTACACCCCCGCGCCCCGTGGCGCGGAGCCGCTCAGGCTTCCGCCATCGCCGCCGATGGCGCGATTGGAGACAATGGAGCAATCATACACCGTGCCTGTGCCCGTGCAAAATATCCCCGCGCCCTGCCCCGAACTCGCGCCCTGCGACCCATACGCGCCATTCGCCACATTGTGGGCAACCAGCGTATCCTCGATTGAAGCCGCGCCATTCATAAATACCCCGCCTCCCTGACAGGCCGCCCCATAATAAAAGAACACGGTCGAGGCGGATGCTTCGTTGTAGGTAATGCGGCAATGGCGTACCGTCACACCCGGTTCCGCATATACGCCCGCGCCGAAGCAGGCCCCTTCCAACAGGGCATTATACGAAATTTCACAATTTTCCACCAGCGACCCCGCGGTGCAATACACCCCGCCCCCCTCGGCATTGGAATCCACGGTGGAACAGGCGTTGCTGAAGATGCCGCAATTGCGGATCGTCGCGCTGTTGCAATACAACCCGCCGCCCGACGCATTGTTTACCGAGGATGTGTGCAGTCCGTTGATAAAGACCAGCCCATCGACCACCGCGCCCGGATTGAGGTAGGCGCAACGTCCCGTATGGTTGGCATCGACGATCACGCCGCTTCCGTTGACGCTTTCAAGGGTCACATTGGAGTAGACATACAAAAACATATCAAGCGTATAGGTCCCGTTGGTGACTTTGACCACATCCCCGGGAGAACAGGCGTTCAGGGCGGCCTGGATGCTATGGGCTGCCGTTGACCAGCTTGTGTAAGGCGCGGTATGACTGCCGGACGGCGAAACATAGCGAATGGCGCTGGAGTTCGGCTCGGAGGTAAGGACGGCGTTGTCCCATTTGAACGCCCCAGCCGAGGCCGTCCCGCCAAAGGCGACGACCGGACGGACCAGCACCGTCTCCCACGGCGCCGCGCCCGACACCGTGAATTCCGTCCACGCCGCCGCCGCGCTGGTAATACGCGTTGTCACCGCCCCCAACATCACACTGCCCCCCAGATCGGAAAAAAATTCGAGTTTCAACTCGACACCAAACGCAGCAAGGTCAAAGCCCGCATCCTTGTAGCCGGATACGGTAAATGTGTAATTGGAATTTCCCGTACACTGGATATCCTGGCTGATAAAGCCTCCGGAGGTCCATCCGTACATCGCCACGCCATAGGTCCCTGATTGTGCCGCCCACGTTTCACGGAAAAACTCATTATTCCGGCTCCAGTGATCAATCACATCGGCCCCCGTACCATCTTCGAACCCCGGATTCATAAGAAGATTGGCAAACACGAAACAGGGGAGAAAAAACACACCAACAACAACCAACATTGACCAACGGGTCCGCATATCTACCTCCAGCATTGAGAGCGCTTCCATTTTCGGACAAAAAAATGACAAAATCCGGCATAAATCCATCTACAACGCAGGATCCTATCAAACCGCAAAAAACACGTCAAGCAAAAATGCAAACGCTCTCATAATGGTATTTTGGCTCTTTGCGGAGCAAATGACAAAGTGGGAGCGAACAGCCAAAAAAACGGACGGGGTCCGGTGGCGCTAATTCACCGGACCCCGCTGATGGTAGTGTTCTATGTATATATGATGGAGATGTCAGCGCATTGTTTTCTTTTTACGAAACAAGTATATCCCGGAGAGGCCAAGCCCAAGAAAGGCTATGGTGGTAGGTTCCGGGATACTGGCCGCAAAAGAAAAATCATCGAAGGTGTGCCATGCGTTATCGGAGGTCACATCCGTCGTATGAACAACCGCGCGAACACTGGCGGCGGCCGCGCCGACCGGTGCGGTGATTTCATTCAGCGAAAACTGTGTATATTCCTGCGGGCCTGAGACAGGCGTTGTTCCGACCCCATTGCCCCACATGATTTCTCCGAGTCCGTTGAGCCACTGCACTTCCATGAACTGCTCCGAATTATTCGCCGTGCCCGCGAAACGCATCCAGCACGAGGCGTCATACTTCTGCCCCTCCACCACATCCACGGCTTGATCGAGGATAAAGTAGCTGCCACCCGCTTGATCAGGGGCCACATAATACGAACCACCATAGGTTCCACTATGGGCGTCACCCTCTGAACCGGCGTACCAGCCACCGGCATTCCATTCAGTAAAGTCACCCGTCTCAAATCCGGGATTCAATAACAGATTCGCGCTGGCGACCGACGCCGTCAACAGTCCTGCCACCACCCATTTTCCTATACTCATCTTCATCGTTACCTCCTAGTCTGTTTCTGTTTCCATCCACGTTGCAACCGCTCCTAAATTATGGCGCATCCCGCCCGACTCTTATCTGCAAGACAGTAAGCGAATACGGCGTTCTTTGCCTAATTTTTGTGCAGTCTTGTTTGCTTTTTAGTTACTTTATCACGAATAGCAAGAGAAAAATTTGCTTTTTCATCATTTATTACCGGATGCCCCCCCCCATTATGTCTCATTTGGCGCAATTTGTGTCATTTTGGCGCATGTATGTGTCACACTTGGCCCCGTGTGCCTTTGGGGGGGATATTTTATAAACTTCTGTATTGCTTGTATTTGCAATTACTCATCGATAGAATTTAAAAGTTGGCATGGTTGCTGCAATATTGGTGGGCAACTGTAGAAAATATTTTAAACGAAAGAAGGCGATACTATGTCAAAGGTTTTAGGAATAGACTTAGGAACAACGAATTCCTGTATGGCGGTTATGGAAGGCGGGGAGCCGGTTGTTGTCCCCAATTCCGAGGGCGGACGCACCACTCCTTCCATCGTGGCATTTACCAAAAGCGGGGAACGACTGGTCGGTCAGGCGGCAAAACGCCAGGCGGTGACTAATCCGAAAAATACAGTATTTTCAATTAAACGGTTTATGGGGCGCAAATACAGCGAAGTGGCCCACGAAATTTCGCTGGTCCCCTATGAGGTGGTCGAGGCCCCGAACGGCGATGTGAACGTGAAGATCGGCGACAAGGTCTACTCGCCGCCGGAAATTTCCTCGATGATCCTGCAGAAGCTCAAAGCGGACGCAGAGGCCTACCTCGGGGAAAAAATCACCGAGGCGGTCATTACCGTGCCGGCGTATTTCAACGACAGCCAGCGCCAGGCGACCAAGGACGCGGGACGAATCGCCGGCCTGGATGTGAAACGTATTATTAATGAACCAACAGCGGCGTCCCTCTCCTACGGTCTGGATAAGAAGAAAGACGAAAAGATTGCGGTCTACGACCTGGGCGGCGGGACCTTTGATATTTCGCTGCTGGATATCGGCGACGGGGTGTTTGAAGTGAACGCGACCAACGGCGATACACACCTGGGCGGCGATGATTTTGACGAAAAGATCATCAACTGGCTGGTGTCCGAATTCAAGAAGGAGCAGGGCATCGACCTTTCGCAGGACGCCATGGCGCTGCAACGCCTGAAAGAAGCAGCGGAAAAGGCCAAGTGTGAACTGTCCAGCTCCCAGGAAACCGATATCAACCTGCCGTTCATCACGGCGGACGCCAACGGCCCGAAACATTTGAACATCCGCCTCACGCGCTCCAAGCTCGACCAGTTGGTGGACGATCTGATTGAACGCACCAAACTCCCGGTGGAACAGTGCCTCAAGGACGCCGGCATGAAATCCAGCGATGTGGAGGAAATTATCCTGGTCGGCGGTATGACCCGTATGCCCGCGGTGCAGAACAAGGTCAAAAATATCTTCGGCAAGGATCCCCACAAGGGCGTGAATCCCGATGAAGTGGTGGCGGTCGGCGCGGCGGTCCAGGGCGGCGTCCTGGTCGGCGAAGTCAAAGACGTGCTGCTGCTGGATGTGACCCCGCTGACGCTGGGTATCGAAACCCTGGGCGGTATCTTTACACAGTTGATCGAGGCCAATACAACCATCCCGACACGCAAGAGCGAAATCTTCAGCACGGCGGCGGATAATCAGCCCAGCGTGGAAATTCATGTCCTGCAGGGCGAACGGAAAATGGCCAAGGACAACAAGACCATTGGACGTTTTCACCTGGACGGGATTCCCCCCGCACCGCGCGGCGTCCCCCAGATCGAGGTGACCTTTGACATCGATGCCAACGGTATCCTGAATGTCAGCGCCAAGGACACCGGAACCGGCAAAGAACAGAAGATCACCATCACCGCCTCCAGCGGTCTGGATGAGGCGGAAATCCAGCGCATGAAGGAAGAAGCCAAGTCCCATGCCGCGGAAGACGAGAAATACAAGCAGTCCATCGAGGTCAGGAACCAGGCGGACAGCACCGTCTACCAGATGGAAAAATTTGTCAGTGAAAACGGCGATAAGATTTCGGCGGAAAACAAAAACAAGGTCGAGGCCGCGATCGGTCGCTTGAAAGAGGCCATCAAAGCCGACAATGTCGATGAAATGAAATCCGCCATGGAAGCGCTGAATCAACAGATGCAGGCCGTTTCCACGGAGATGTATTCGCAAGCCACCGCCAATCAGCAGGCACAGCAACAGCAGTCCGCGGGCGGACCGGGTCCCGACGCGGGCGCCCAGCAGGGCGCAGGCGCGTCCAGCGATTCGGCCGGCAGCGGTGATGACGGCGATGTGATCGACGCGGATTTCGAAATGGTCGACGACGACAAGGATAAATAGAGAGCAAAAAAACAATGAGCGAGCCTGTCCGCGAACGCGGACAAGCCCGCTCCGTATATAAACACTGCCGGACCCCGGCAAAACAGGAGGAATACACATATGAAGATTCAACCACTCGCAGACAGAGTGCTTGTTGAGCCCCTTAAAGAGGGCGAAGTCAATAAGGGTGGCATCATCATTCCGGATACCGCGAAAGAAAAACCCCAGCAGGGTACGGTCATCGCGGTCGGAACAGGTAAAACCGATGACAACGGCAAGAAGATTGAATTCAATGTCAAGGCCGGCGACACGGTACTGATGCCCAAATACGGCGGAACAGAAGTCAAGATCGACGGCAAGGAATATCAGATCGTTCGCGAAGATGATATCCTCGGCATCATCAAGTAGTTTATACAGAACATAAAGGAGCAAGGAAATATCATGGCAGCAAAGCAATTGAAATTTGATGCAAACGCCCGTCAGTCCATACTGCGCGGCGTCGAGCAGCTCAGCCGGGCCGTTAAGGTGACCCTCGGGCCGAAGGGCCGTAATGTCGTTCTCGACAAGAAATTCGGTTCCCCGACCGTTACGAAAGACGGCGTCAGCGTCGCCAAGGAAATCGAACTCGAAGATTCATTTGAGAACATGGGCGCGCAGATGGTGCGTGAAGTGGCCAGCAAGACCAGCGATGTGGCCGGCGACGGCACCACGACAGCTACGGTCCTGACCGAAGCGATCTATCGCGAAGGCCTCAAGAACGTCACCGCGGGCGCCAACCCGATGATGTTGAAGCGCGGCATCGACCAGGCGGTCGAAGTGGCCGTCGCCCAGTTGGTCAAGCAAAGTAAGAAAGTGAAAGATCCTGCAGAGATTTCACAGGTGGCAACCATCTCCGCCAACGGCGACACCACCATCGGCGAAATCATCGCCGACGCGATGGAAAAAGTCGGCAAAGACGGCACCATCACCGTGGAAGAGGCCAAGAGCATCGAAACCAGCCTGGACGTAGTGGAAGGCATGCAGTTCGACAAGGGGTATCTCTCCCCCTACTTTGTGACGGACGCCGAAAACATGGAAGTGGTCCTCGATGACCCCTACATCCTGCTGTACGAAAAGAAGGTTTCCAACCTGCAGGATTTACTGCCGGTATTGCAGAACATCGCCAAAGCGGGCCGTCCCCTGCTGATCATCGCTGAAGACGTTGAAGGCGAAGCGCTGGCCACCCTCGTGGTGAACCGCCTGCGCGGCACCCTCCAGGCCTGTGCGGTGAAGGCGCCCGGATTCGGCGACCGCCGTAAAGCAATGCTCGAAGATATCGCCGTGCTGACCAACGGTCGCTTCATCACTGAAGACCTCGGCATCAAGCTCGAAAACGTCGCGGTGGAAGACCTCGGTCGCGCCAAACGCGTGACGATCGACAAGGAAAGCACGACTATCGTGGAAGGCGCCGGCAAAACGACCGCCATCCAGGGCCGCATCTCCCAGATTCGCCGTCAGATTGAAGAAACCACCTCGGACTACGATCGCGAAAAACTCCAGGAACGCCTGGCCAAGCTGGCCGGCGGCGTGGCCGTCATCAATGTCGGCGCGGCGACCGAGACCGAAATGAAAGAAAAGAAAGCCCGCGTGGAAGACGCGCTGCACGCCACACGCGCGGCAGTCGAAGAAGGCACAGTCGTCGGTGGCGGCGTGGCCCTGATTCGTTGTCTGGGCGCCCTGGATAAGATGGAAGCTGAAGGCGAAATCGCCATCGGTATCTCCATTGTCCGTAAAGCCCTGGAAGCGCCGCTGCGTCAGATCGCAAGCAACGCCGGTGTCGAAGGCTCCATCGTGGTGCAGGAAGTCAAGAAGGGCAAAGGCTCCTTCGGATACGACGCAGCCAAGGACGAATACACCGACCTCGTCAAGGCCGGCGTCATCGATCCGACCAAAGTGGCCCGTACCGCGTTGCAGAACGCGGCCAGTATCGCGTCCCTGCTCCTGACCACCGAATGTATGGTCACCGAGCTGCCTGAAAAGGAAAAACCCATGGGCGCCCCTGATATGGGCGGTATGGGTGGCATGGGCGGCATGGGTGGCATGGGCGGAATGATGTAATCTTTCCAAATTGCCATTTGACAAATCGAAGCGGGGCGCATATAGTGCGCCCCGCTAAATATTTTTAACTGGATGAAGGAGAACGAGTTGAATACGAATTACCTGGAAAGTGCAAAAGAACGTATTCCCAGCATCCCCTTGTTGATCAATGTGATTTCCCGCAGGGTGAAGCAGATTAACCAGGGCCAACGCCCTTTGGTCAAGCCTGATTCGCTGTCCATGCCCCCCATGGATATCGCCCTGAAGGAAGTCGCCGAGGGTAAGCTGACCGCGGAAATGGCCTTTACGGCGGTGGACGAGGAAGTGACCGCAGACGAGCGCTTCATTTCGCTTTAGTCTGTTGGCATCTACATTGAAATAAATATAAGCCGGGCTGTATCAGGAGATCGCGGAGAACGCCTCGTTGGTACAGCCTTTGTGTGTCGTATACAGATGAATGCAGCAGCAAAAAAAAAGAAGAAAGGCAGCGGCGATGGCGGCAATGTTATTGCGACCAACCGCAAGGCCCGACGGGACTATATGGTGCTGGACCAGATTGAGGCCGGTATTGAGCTGCAGGGCACAGAGGTCAAGTCCATCCGGGCCGGACAGGTGAGCCTCAATGAGAGTTATGCGCGCATCACCAAGGGCGAAGTCTACCTGCTGGATATGCATATCATGCCCTACGAATACGGCAACGTCTTCAACCATCCCCCCCGGCGTCCCCGCAAACTGCTGCTGCACCGGCGCGAAATCAACCGCCTGGTCGGTCTCGTGGCCGAAAAAGGCCAAACCCTTATCCCCCTGAAGATGTACCTCAAACGCGGACGCGTTAAGGTTGAAATCGGCATCTGCAAGGGCAAACAAACCCACGATAAACGCGAAACACTCAAGCGCAAAACAGCCGACCGCGAGGCCCGGCGCGACATCGCCCATCATTCCCGGTAGCCCCCCCCCAAAAAAAAGCCATCAACCCATCAGGGTTGCTGTGCTGTCCAGGCGTCAGCCTGGCCGTTTGTTGTTCAGGCTTCAGCCTGCCGCTCGTTGTCCAGGCTTCACACTGCACGCAATGATACCCGCTATCAGCGGTTAAAACTGGAGTATAAGCACCATCCCTGGTACGGCGGGG
>RZZM01000372.1 GCA_009929845.1 Spartobacteria bacterium | reverse complement strand
TCGTCCTCATCCAGTGCGGGCCACGCGGCTATCCGTTCTTCCACCGTTTCATGAATGAAATGCCCGGGATTCACTGTGACAATGTCATTATCCAAATCGGTGTCGTTTCGATTATCAATTTGTATGTGGGCATCTTTCAGGGATATGCTCAGCTCGGGATACGTTTGACAAAGGTGATGGATGTTGCCCAGGGCGGCGGGGGCCAGGTACCAGACGAAGCTGCCGTCGGGTGACCAGCAGGCGTCTCCCGGAAAATGAATCAGGACGGCATGGTAGGCCTTGATGGCCTGCATGATGTGGCCGGCGCGCTCAAGGGCGGCCGCCATGAAATAGGCTTTGGTGCCGACCGATTCAGGCGCGTCGGCCCACAGGAAGACGGCCGGCCGCGTGTCCTCAAGCTTAAGCGTATTCCAGTGCGAGGTGTCAATCCCTTCGGCGTTAGCCAGTTCCTTATATACAGGATTGTCATATATAGCGTCCTTATTGGGGTACACCGCTTCGCCGACGGCCTCCTGCAATCCGTTTAAATTCGTGATTGTGTACGCGTAGTCGGCTGTATTGAGACCCCTGAATGTGCCGTATTTTGAATAGTTAACAGGCCCCGGGTGTCCGGGTTGCGCGAGTGTATAAGAGGGTCGGGGCAGCGGCTTGCCCTGCATGAAGGTAAACATCAAATCGGTATAGTTGTGCTCATCCACTGAAATGGGAATGGGCGCCGGCAACGGCTGGTCTACATCGACCATGCACGCTTCACTTTCCTCTTGCGTGAGCAAAGGGGTGGAAATCGCCTCTTCAGGTGGCGGGATATCTTGTGGAAGTTGACATCCAGTTATGGCTATGCCTCCAGCAAAGAGCGCGGTGGCAATCGGGATACTCATTATATATTTACTCATAGGGCGGCCAGCCTTTCATTAACGTGAGATCATGTCACATACACACTAGCACTTGTACATATTCGAGGGACCTTCCCGCAAGAATTACTTTTCCCTGTTGCCCCCCCCGGGAATAAAAGCCCTGCCTCTGAAGGCAGGGCTTTACCGATGAGATAGCCGCGGGGATTAGTAGCGGTAATGTTCGGGCTTGTACGGCCCCTCAACCGGAATACCGAGATACTTGGCCTGTTTGCGGGAAAGTTTTTCCAACTGAATGTTCAGACGCTCAAGGTGCAGACGCGCCACCTCTTCATCCAGACGCTTGGGCAGCATATACACGCCCACTGGGTACTTGACGGTGTTGGTGTAAAGTTCCAACTGCGCCAGCACCTGGTTGGTGAAGCTGTTCGACATCACAAAACTCGGATGCCCCGTCGCGCAACCCAGATTCACCAGCCGGCCTTCGGCCAGCAGGATAATGCTGTTGCCGCGCGGGAAGGTGATCTTGTCGACCTGCGGTTTGATGTTTTCCCATGTGTACTTGCGCAGACTGCCCACCTGGATTTCCGAGTCGAAATGCCCGATGTTGCAGACAATCGCCATGTCGCGCATGTTTTTCATGTGCCGTTCCGTGATGACATCACAGCAGCCTGTGGTGGTGACAAAGATGTCGCCCAACCGGCAGGCGTCATCCATGGTCATGACCTCATAGCCTTCCATTGTGGCTTGCAGGGCGCAGATCGGGTCGATTTCGGTGACGATGACCCGGGCCCCCTGGCCGGCCAGCGCCTGGCAGCAGCCCTTGCCGACATCGCCATAGCCGGCTACCACCGCGACCTTGCCGCCGACCAGCACATCGGTCGCCCGCAGAATGCCGTCCACCACGGAATGGCGGCATCCGTAGACGTTGTCGAATTTTGATTTGGTCACCGAGTCGTTCACATTAAATGCCGGGAAGAGCAGTTCGCCGGTCCGGCTCCACTTGTACAAACGATGTACACCCGTGGTGGTTTCTTCGCTGACCCCTTTGACCTTCTTCGCCATGCGCGTGAAGCGCTGGGGGTCATTCTTGATGGATTTCTTCAACTGCAGGAACAGGAATTTTTCGTCTTCACTGTCCGGTTTCCGGTCGAGGATGGATGGATCCTTTTCAGCGGCGTATCCCAGGTGAATGAAGAGGGTGGCGTCGCCGCCGTCATCCACAATCAAATCCGGGCCTTCTCCCTTGCCCCAATCCAGGGCCATGTCGGTGTATTCCCAGTATTCCTGCATGCTTTCGCCTTTGTAGGCAAAGACCGGTGTGCCGTCCGCCGCAACCGCCGCGGCGGCGTGATCCTGCGTCGAGAAAATGTTGCAACTGGCCCAGCGCACCCGCGCACCCAGTTTTTTCAGCGTCTGGATCAGCATGGCGGTCTGTATGGTCATGTGTAGCGACCCTGTGATCCGCGCGCCTTTCAACGGCTTCTCCTTGCCGAATTTTTCCTGCAACGCCATCAGGCCGGGCATTTCCTTTTCAGCCAGTTCCATCTCTTTCAACCCGAAGGTGGCCAGGGATATGTCCTTGACGATATAGTCGTTCTGTTTTTTTGTGGTGCGCTGTGCGCCTTTTTTTGCCATGGTAGGGTCTCCTTTTGTTATTTTGCTATGACTTTACAGCTACGGTCAACAGTACGGCAAGCTCCGGTGTTGACCCCTTTAAACGTTCGGATGTCATCACCGTAAGTCCGGTGGCTTCAATCCAGTTCTTTACCTCTTCCTCTTGAAATCCCATCCAGTGATCGGCCCATTCATCACGCAACCATTCCTGCGTGTGGCGCGCCAGATCGAGGATGATCATGAGTCCCGGTTTGTTGAGAATTCGCGCGGCCTCCGCAATCGCGGTGGGGGGGTGCGCGGCGTGATGCAGGGACTGGCTCAAAAACACGGTATCAAACCCGGCGTCCGGCAACGGGAGTTTTTCGATGTCGCCTTCAATGGTCTGAATGCGGTCGCGGATACCCAGTTCATCGGCGCGATCTTCAATGACGTGCAGCATGCGGTTGGACTGGTCCACGGCGGTAACCCGCCGGGCATAACGCCCAAGAAGCAGGGTCAGGTCGCCCTCTCCGGCGCCCAGGTCCGCGACGATCTGCGCGGTGAATCCAACCGCCAGCCCGGCTGCCAGGGCTTGCCAGCCTCCGCCGGGTTCCGTCAGGGTGCCGTAACTCCCGGCAATGCCGTCAAAGAATGATTTGCTCTTCTGCTTACGCAGGTCCAGCACCCGGCGGATGGACGCCCGGTCCTGGGCGTTCATCGGCAAATGACTGAACTGGCCCGTGATGAAATCTGAGAAGGCCGTTTCGTTGAAGCATGTGCCCAGCCGGTAGTAGATGGTGGTGCCGTCCCGTCGGGTCCCCACCAGACGGTTGTCGCGCAGGGGCTTCAAATGACGGCTGACGGTGGACTGCGGGGCCCCAAGGATGCTGACGAGTTCCGCAACAGAGAGTTCCGCCATGGACAGCGCCCGAAGGATGCGCAGCCTGCCTTCGTCCGATAACGCCTTAAAAATTGTAGATACCTTATTCATATATTCGTTTATACGGATATGTGAATACACCAAGAAAGGCGTTTTGTCAAAGAAAATGAGTCGGCTTTTTTTCTGCGCCTAATCCGCATCTGCTTATACGGAACTCTTGTGCCAGAGGTTCGTGGCGTTGTCGGTCAGCGTGTTGAGCCCGAGGAAGAGCACCATGACGTTCAGAACTCCTTACCTCGTGGAAGTTAAACGGACATTCTTTTTCCTGGCGGTGTTTGCGGGTGGACGTGTCATTTCTATTTTCCAGGTTCACGATCTCTTTGACGCTGGATTACAGCAGGAAATATCACTGCCATGATTGCAAAATCGACGTTAATCTCCACCCGCGGCCAATGGTCGAGGTAAGGAGTTCTGAACTTTTTGCTCCTGAATGAATACATACAGGCAACACACAAAATAAATAAAGCGCTAAACTAAAGAAAAAACATGGTACGCAAGGCATTATTCACCAGTATTTTGAATAGTATTGACATACTTGGACGTTATCTTTATGTAGAATATACAGTGATAGAGGAGATCAGGAGTGAATAAAAGACATCTGAACATGGCGGCAACGCTGATAGGGCTGCCTATGCTTTTATTTTGTGTCCTGACGGCCTGTACCCGTAAACAGGCGTCATATACCGGGCCTCCGACCCCTATACGCATCGGCATTCAGGACAATACGGCCTGCAGCCTGATCTGGATAGCCAAGGCCGAGGGCTATTTTGAAAAAAACGGACTGGACGCGGAGTTAGTCCGTTATCCCAGTGGTAAATTGGCGCTACAGGGTCTGCTGAACGGGGAGGCTGACTATGTGACATGTGCAGATATGCCACTTGCCCTGCAGGGGTTTGAAACTAACGAGGTGCGCATCATAGCCACCATAGCCCAGAATAATAACGGGGCCTGGATTATTGCCCGGCGGGATGCTGGAATTCAGACCCCCGCCGATCTCCGTAATAAACGAATTGGCACCCAGAAAAATTCAGCGGTGCATTATTTTTTAAGTCAATTTCTGATCTATCATCAGATATCAACCGCTGAAGTTCAGATTGTGTTCCTGCCCGCCACGGCCTTGCCGGAAGCACTCGATCAAGGTGAAATTGACGCTTTTTCCATGCGCAATCCATTTGTCGGTCACGCC
>RZZM01000371.1 GCA_009929845.1 Spartobacteria bacterium | reverse complement strand
ATCTTGCGCGAGACAAAGAGGTTGACAGCGGCATGAGAACATGACCGACTCCACCTTAACAACGCCGCTGAACTGTCCAATGATTGGGGGCCACCTCAGGAACTCTATCGACTACGGCACTCCATGGAAGAATGAACTCTCCGTCGGCCGTGCTATTTGTCAACAGGTATGAAGTGTCGCCGGACATGACCGCTGAATGACAAAGTACCATGAACGCCGCAGCGATACCAAGAATTTTCTTCATGATCGAACCTCCATGAGGACAAGGGACATTAATGGGCCAGGGCCTGGTTGTAGGCCGTGTCGAAGCTGCCGTCCTGGACCAGGTCGGCGACCTGGATCGGCGATGTATAGGTGAAGGTGTCGTTGAATCTGGACTGGGCCGTGGTCGCGTTGACCGGCAGCAGGAGGAGGAACCCGAAAGAGGACGGGCAGGCCGTTCTCAGGTCGATCATTTGACCACTCTCGGGGTCGGCGACATAGGTCTTCGGTTGGTTCAAAAAGTCTTGATCCATATAGAACATTTGGCTCTTCAAGGTTTGATGTGGAATTCTCACGGTCCCAGTAGCTCCGCGATGGGTGCCCCAATCAGGTAGATCACGGTGATGAACGTCGTCACATTCCGATACCCTCTGGCACGTGTCCGCGCTGCCTGGAAGAGGCTGTTGAGGCTTTCTAGCCGGGCGTTGGTCAGAAGTGATTCCCATCGTCGCAGGATTCGGCCCAGATGAACTTCAAATATTTCTAATACCTTGCGTGCAAATTTCCTTGGCTTGGGTTTCCACAAGGCCGAATGTTGGATGTTAGCCATCTAGGAATCTCCTGGCCCAATCGGGCCGAAGTCAAAGCGGGATGAGTGTTGCACCAAGCCAGCAACAAGGGCTTGCGCGTTTTGATCGATCGTACTAACGGTGGTCCGTGTGCTCGGATCTTTGTTCCCAGAAAAATTCGTGACCCTTCCCTTTGCCTCGGTTGTCTGGAAGTACTGAGTGGTTCCCACAAATAGCATGAGGATGCGACATGATTGTCAATAAATTTTCACTCAGAGATACGGCTGTCTTGAAAGCGATCTCCATCATTTTAATCGTTTTGCATAACGCCTTGCACCCGATCTTTAGGCCGATCAAGGTCTGCAATGAATTCGACTTCTCCATTTCAAGGATTCAATTTTTTTGGGACACTGTTTCCGCAAATTTTATTGCCTTGCCAAACGCCATACTGATGACCTTCGGATACACAGGCGTCACCTTTTTTTTCTTTTTATCTGCATATGGTCTTGCCTTCAAATTCAACAAAGATGATGAAGTGCCGTACTGGCCGTTTGTCAAAATACGATTAAAAAAATTATATACCCCGATATTGATATCAACGGCCTTTCTTTTGCTTTTTATCTTCATCATTGGACAGCACGGAACCCTGGAAAGGTTCTCAATATTCCATTTATTCATGCAGCTTGCGACGCTAATCAATTTTACATCGAGCTATTCAGCAGTCATTATCGGACCATGGTGGTTTCTTGGGGCAATTATTCAGCTTTATTTAATATTTCATATTTTGATGTTTGGGACAAAAAAATATGGGAATTCCTTCCTTCTTGGTATCACCATATTGTCATTTTTGATCATGATACTATTTAGCAATACCGTGTCCGATTATATCTTTCTCAAAAAAAATATAATCGGGTGGATACCTGAAGTCACCTTAGGTATATATTTTGTTCGAAGCAAGAAAATTGAACTTTCGCCTTTCCAGGCGACAGTCTTGGCAATAGCCATGCTTTCCATATACATCACAGGCAATATCTATGAATTCTTTTGGTATTTTTCATCCTTTTCGATTCTTTTATTCTTCGTCATCATCTCCCCTCCTCTTCTGTCCATAGTGCGCAAAAGCACATATCTCGACTATTTCTTGAACTATACCGGCAAAATTTCAGTCTATATGTTTCTGGTCAACGGGATAATCAGAGAGCCGATCATAGCCTTGTATGTTCGGCCGGAATCGTCGGTCTTGGTGCAGACGATGAGCGCCTTGGTCATTCTCGTTCTCTCGTTCGCAGTCGGAGCCTTCCTGATGTTCATCCAGGAACGGCTTTCCATCGTATTCACTCGCACTGCCACAAAAGCGGCCTGAATCACATCCCATGGCTGCGGCCAATAGACGAAAAGTCCGGCTGGACCCTGGATATCGAGGTCCAAAGAATGAAATCGAGATACCCGAGGGCAAGGATTTTTGAAAATATGAATCATGAGGGCCTCCGGTCAGTCAATTCCACATTTTGGCCACCCATTGTGAGACGCTGAGGGGATCGAATGCACGTCATGCGCTTGCGCGATCCAGTCACCTTGCTTTTTCCAGCCAAGAACACCGGCGTGGCCGTGGCGGTCGCGGCTGTCAGGGAGTACGCCGTCCAGGCGGGACTGCCGGGGGCAGATGTCCCACGGGTCGGTCAAGCCACGGAAGAGGCCGCGCTGTATGCGATTCGTTTCGGGTACGGCGGTGAGCAGGAGCGACTGGTCCTCAAAATGTCGACCAATGCCGTCGGCTTGCGCCTGACAATCCGCTCCAAAGGCTTGCCCCTGCGGGAACAGGACCTGCCCCAGTTCGATCCGTCGCGCCTCCGCGCCGAGGGTGATGCGACCGGGCTGGACGCCTTCCTGATCCGCAAGTTGATGGACTCGGCCACGTTCTCCGTGCGCCCCGGCGGCGTGCGGGAAGTGACCATGATCAAACATCTTCCTCTGCCGGTTTCCCAGAATGACGAGCCACATGACGTACCGGTCGCCAAGGTCGGTTCCGGGAGCGAGGCCAATCTTGTCGTTCGCCTCGCCCGGCTGGAGGATGCCGAGGACATTTCCCGGTTGGCCCTGCGCTCGCATGGTTCGATCCGTTTCGAGGAGGATATCTATTACCCGGAGCGGGTCCACGAGATGATCGCCCACGGCGAGATGGTCTCCATGGTGGCCGTGACCGACACGGGAATTCTGGCCGGTCACGGTGCGCTGGTTTCGGATCTTCCCGGGTCGAACGTGGAGGAGCTGACCTATGGATTCGCGGCTCCCGAGTTCCGTGGGCATGGTTGCACATGGGAGATCGCCGACAGGCTTCTCGCCGACGCCCTCGCCCGGGGCGTGGTCGCCGTGGTCGCCTCCGCCGTCACCAACCACGTCAAGTCGCAGCGATCCGCCCTGCACGTCGGCCTGAAGGAGTGTGCCCTGCTCATGGCTGTCAGTCCTGCTTCGCGAGTCTGGCGTGAGGCTGACGGGGCGACGCCGGGGCGCATATCGGACGTCGTGATGGTCCGCCGTCTTGGCGACATGCCCGACAGGACGCTCTTTCCCCCGGAACGTCACTGGGACATGATTGGGCGTATCCACGAACGCCTCGGGCTACGTTTGCGCTATGGGCAAGCGACCGCACCCCTGCCATCTTCAGAGGCCCGCGTGGAGGTCCTGGCCGACGTCAAGGATGGATGGGCATGGGTGGTGGTCGTCAACTACGGGCACAACGTGATCGACGAGGTCCTTGCCCACGTTCTTCTGCTTCGCGAGCAGGGCATACCCTCCATCCTGCTCTTTCTCCCCCTGGACAGTCCGGCTTCGGGTGGGGTTTCGACGACCTTTGAGGAGAAAGGCTTCTTCTTTGCCGGAGTCTCGCCGGACAAGCGTGGACGAGAAAATCTGATACTGCAACAACTCAATGGCGTCGCCCCGGACTACGACACCATCCGCCTGTTCTCCCCCTTTGGCCAGGAATTGTTGGCCTATGTTCGCGCCTGCGATCCGAACGGATAGGCCGGGAGTGAGGTCTTAACGATCCCCTCTCGACCGACACGTGAAAAATTTTCGTCGTGCAGCATGTGCCGCTGCGTTTTGACTCGTCCCTGGGCGGCAGGAGATGAAGGCACGATGCTGTACTGCGACCATGCATCGTGGACCACTCAGGCCAGCGAGACGACCGAAGACCTCTATGACATGACGATGAACGAACGGCGAACAGGCCAAGGCCCGTCACCATCCCCAATACGAGTATCGAATCGATGCGAGGATTGACCATGCGGAAAACGACACGACTGCTCCTGGTTTTTATCGTTTGGTTTGTTTTCAGCGGTTGCGCTGGGCTGAACTCAAAGCACCAGACAACACCATCCTCGGATCCGGTCCATCTCCACATGGCGACCTTTGACTCCGGATTCGGCGGTTTTTTCACGGCCAAGAGCATGGCCGACCAAGCCGAGTCCTTGCTCCAAAAATATAATGTTGCAATTTTCGTCACGCATTATGGGGACACGAAAAACGCCCCATATGGAAATAAAACGCCGACGGAAATCGCGAACCTGACCCAGCTGGGCGTGGAAAAGGCTTTTCATGACGGAGCCAGCATTGTCGTTATAGCGTGCAATACCGCTTCAACTCAGCATCATGCCGTGGTTGAGGGCATAAAGCATACGCATCCTGGCCGGGAAGATTTGGTTCTGTCGATCATCACCCCGACAATACTCGCCGTCAAAAAACAAGCCGACATGCGCCTTCTGTTAGACGAAAAAACAGTCATCGCCATATTCGCAACGCCAGCC
>RZZM01000370.1 GCA_009929845.1 Spartobacteria bacterium | reverse complement strand
ACATCATGCAACACCCCCCCGGCGCTCTGATAGCGGAGATCCGGCTCCTTCTCGAGCAACTTCATGACCAGGGCCTCAAGAATGGGGTCACCCCCCGGGTGCGCGGGGATCGTCGCGGCCTGCTGATGCAGTAAAAGCCCCCGATCCGTGGCCGTGAACGGACGCCGCCCGCTCAGCATCTCGTAGAGCACCACGCCCATGGAATACAAATCACTCCGCTCATCCGGCTGTTTGTTCAAGATCCCCGCCGCCTCGGGCGACATGTACCCAAAGGTTCCCGCGACCTCCCGCTCGCTGGTCAAGGCCGAGAGCTCCAGCACATGCGATAGCCCGAAGTCGGTCAGCACCGCCCGTTCCCGCCCCTCGCTCGAGCAGAGAAACACATTGCCCGAAGAAATATCCCGGTGCAGGATATTCCGGGAATGCACATACTGAAGGGCCTCGGTCATCTGTCGGGCCAGCGTCGCGCACTCCTCTGGGGAAAAGCGGCGGCCCGACTGGTGGGCCTGCGCCAGCGGGGCGCCCTCCAACAGTTCCATCACGATATAGGGCACGCCTTGATGCTCTCCACTCCCCAGCACCTTGACGATATGCGGATGGTCCAGGCGGGAAAGCAGGGCCATTTCACGGGAAAACCGGATCCGGTCGTCCGCATGCGAGGAGGTCACCGCGGGCTTCAACAACTTCACCGCCACCTCCACGCCACGCTCGTGGTCGCGCCCGCGATACACGACGCTCATGCCCCCTTCACCCAGAAACGCGAGCGCCTCGTAGCGATTATCTATGACCGCGCCCGGTTCCAACAGTTGGGAGTTTCGCTTTGCCACGGCTACGTCACTAGTCCTCGTACTGGATGTTGTCCAGGTAGAAAGTAAAATCTGTTTCCTGTCCACGCGCGGACCACGAGAACCCGGTCTTGATACAGCGTCGATCGCCACCGGCAAAAATCGTATACTGCGTCCATTCGGGGGTTAACTCGAAAACTTTTGTTTTACCTTTTATGGAGTCGGGATAGTCCTTATCTTTACCCAGAACGCCGAATCCAAATTCAATCCGTTCCCCGCCCACCGCGCCTTTTGCCCAAAACGTGAGCTTTCGGGCTTTACGCAAATCCCATCCGCCCGGCGTGTCGCCCCAGTCTCCCGGGGGGTCCTGCCAGACGATACCATACCATTTTCGCGAACGTGCGCAGTGGATTTTTATACAGGTCCTACCGGCATACGGCTCAAACTCACAGCAATCATCCCGCTCAATACCGGCGGCATATCCCATCCAACCGGTCGGCGCATAGGGAATGATCCCTGTGGCATCACACTCATCATACAGGACAAAAGGGAACGTATGCACGGGCACACCGATCACAACTCCAGCAGCAGTCGGACCGGCAGACAGCAACAGCGTCTGCGCCAGTACAACTGCCAGGATGTCCAGTCTTACCATGCACATATATATCCCTTTTCTGAATATGGCTGTGCCGGTCTGCCGATATTATCCTGGCGACACGAACTTACTCGTATTGTAAATCGTCGATATAGAATGTCACCGGATCACGCTGTCCCAGCACTACCCACACAAAGCCCGTCTTTATACACTTTAAATTTTTCTTGTCCAGCGGCAAATTATACTGTTTCCAGGCGTCGGTAAGTTTGATACGCCCGGTGGTCGCGAATCCCGAATCGCTATAGCGTTTTCCGCGAAGAATACCACATTTAAACTCAACACGCTCGCCACCCTTTTCGCCCCTGGCCCAAAAGGAGAGATTTGTAGCTTCTGAAAGGTCCCATCCGCCAGGTTCGTTTCCCCAGTCATTCGGGGGGTCCGACCATACGATTCCGCCCCAGTTACGGGGTTCTGAATACGTCACCTTGATGCAGCTATCCCCGCTGTGGGGATATTGGTCCCAGCACTGGTCCATTTCAATAGAATCAATTCTTCCCATCCAGCCCGAAGGCACATACGCCGGCGCCACATCTTCGTCGCAATCTCCATACAACTGCAATGGAAGTTCAGGCTTTATGGGCACAAATTCGTCGGCATGGACGCACATACTGAACAATGCCGTGCCCACAAGCAGTCCAATCCATCTCTTTGATTTGTTCATCTTCACTATTTCCCATCATCGCATAATCCTCCCCACCTCTGAAACATAGCCAAAAACCCCGCTTCGCGTTTGCGAAGCGGGGTTCGCTCAATCATTTATTCATACCGGATATCATCCAGATAGAAAGTAATCGGATCTTTACGTCCGGCCAGGGACCACGCAAAACCGGTCTTGATACAAGACAGGTTCTTGCCTTCCAGGGGAATTTCATACTGTTTCCAGTCCGAGGTCAATTTGATACGTCCCGCACTGCCTTTTCCTGAATCGTGGTAGGCCTTATTACGGCCCAGAAGCCCGAATTTTACTTCAATAATTTCGTTTCCTTCTTCGCCACGCGCCCAGAAGGTCAGTTTCTTCGCGCCGGTCAGATCGAAGCCGCCGGGCTCATCACCCCAGTCATCCGCGGGATTCTGCCACACGATACCCGCCCATTTCCCGGACTCATTGTAGGTGATCTTGATGCAGCTCTGGCCGGAATGAGGATCGGTCGGCCAGCAGTCATCCCGCGTAATAGCTTCCGCATTACCCATCCAGCCGGATGGGATATAAGGCGGCTCTACTTCATCCTCGCAGTTACCATACACAATCAACGGCAAATTGGCCTTGGGGGCGGCGTCCTGCCCCAAACACACAGACGCAAAAACCGCGCTCAACGCCAAACAAAAAAACACGTTATAAAACTTCATTTTACTTTCTCCTATCTTGTTCCATTAATTCATATTAAAATACACACTCTCTTTATTCTAATATTATTATATCTGCGCTACAAGCCTCCTTCCTTTCTCCACTTCAGTCTTGATTCCAAACTCGTTTATATTCATAAAAAGCTTTTTTGGGGGTGCGAAGGAACGGACTGCATGTACCCTTTCCCTGCCCTGTTATGCCCAGCCACTCCTCCTGGGTCTTACCATCGGGAAAAGCCATGTCCCCAGTAGGCGCCGTGTTCTGGTGGTCCAGTGGGTCTTTGTATACCCATACTCCATCCACCTGTTTCATCTTGTTGTCTTTCCACCATTCATCAACCCACTCAAACAGAACGCCTCCGATGGAATTACCCGCGCCACGGTTGCCGGCACGATTTTTTTCAATATTATTCCAGTTGCCCATGTGATAGTCCGCCTGGCCTTCTTCATCGGGCCCACGGTCGGTATAGTAAGAATCGCATCCATATTCAGTGATAAGGACCGGGCGATCCATGGTTTGTTTAACCTTTTCCCAGGTACTGCCGAACCCATCGGGCCCGATATAACAATTGACCCCGATGAAATCCAGTTCAGGCGCATACTCCTGGTAATATTCGACCAGCCCCGTCATGAGATTACCAACCCCCACCGGGCGATTGGGGTCCAACCCGTGGATCATGGCGGCCAGCTCGTTCAGGAAACGGGCATAGGCTTCGGGATACTTATTGGCATTGGTGCGCGTGGCATTCACCACGAACGTGGAGGGCATATTGTTCTCGTTGCCCAGGATATAGGCCAGCACCCAGGGTTCATGGGCCACGGCCTCGACACGTTTCCTGACCGCTTCCTTGATACGCTTGCGGTGATCGCTGTTGAGATAGTCGGTGCCCTCCTCCCAGCTTGCGCCGGAATCATGACAGTAGGCCCCCGCAAAATCACCCACAATGACCCGGATGCCGTGATCGTGGTACATTTTTCTCATCAGGTACTTGTTGATGTCCTTGTTGTAGGTTTTAATGGTGTTGCAGCCCATTTCCCTGAGGAGTCCGAAGTCCCCGACCACCGGTTCATTTTCATCCCGGTTGCCGTTATTGTTGCGGTCCATCCAGACCTCCAGCACGTCCATCGTACCGTTGGTATTGTCGTCCGCCCACATCCAGTTGTGTTCCCAGGGAACTTCGCCCACCTTGGTAGGGTCATAGACCACGCCCTTTACAAAGAAAGGTTCGCCCTCGACGCGCATCTCCCAGTCACCGTTTTCGAACTTCACCATCTGAACCGTGCCGGTTCCACGCTGCATCACAATTTCCCCCCGCCCATCATTGACGGAGGGAAGGGATTCGACAACAACCAACCCCTCATCATCCGCCTCAACAGCTTCCACGCCTGGGGAGATAACCGCGTCATCTTCCGCACCCGCATCTCCTGTTTCCACGGTCACGGCCATTTCCAGTGCGGCTTCCTCTTCTTCCCCGAAGGAAATGAATGTTCCGGGCTTGAGCTTTACATGCAGTCCTTCATCGTCGGTTTGGACCCGGACATCCGCGCCCACCAGCTCCAGCCCGAGTTTCGGCTGCTTCTGGGTCAGGTTCATAATCGCATTCCATGCGCCTTCGGCAACACTCCAGGCGAACTCCCCTGACGCGCTCCAAGAAGCCGACTCTGGATACAGGATCATACAGGCCCTGTAGGCTTTTAAGGCCTGATGGTAATGACCGGCCTGTTCGAGGATTTTGCCCAGGTAGAACTGGCGTACGCCGGGTTCTTCCTGGGCATCAATCCATACATAGAAGTCCAGT
>RZZM01000053.1 GCA_009929845.1 Spartobacteria bacterium | reverse complement strand
CTGATCACATGGCCGCCGGGCAGCCAGATCATCGCCCCGGCCATACCGAACGAACCATCCGTGCCGTGAAACCCGATGACCTTTGCCTGGGGCAGGTTGCCGAGGCCCATGGCCACCCCTTCGCCCGAGCTGACCGTGCCGGGATTGATCAGCACCGCCAGCGGGCCGCCATAATACGCCGCCTGCGGTTCAATAGCCAGGTGGTCCACCCAGTGCTCGCCGTTCATGGTGTCCACCGTGAACTCAGTGAAGGTCCCGTCCAGCGTGTTGTACCACTTCTGCCGCTCGTAAAAGACGTTGGTTCGGTAGAAATAGCCGCATAGGGCCGCCGCCAGCGAATCGTCACCCCCCAGGTTGCCTCGCACATCCACAATGACGCCGGGCACATTGGACGCGGCGAATGTACTCACCGCTGCAGTCATATTGCTCAAAGCGGTCTCCGTGTTATCCTCAACGCGAATCACCAGGTATCCCAGCCCGTTACTCATGATGTGATACTCGACAGGGGGGGCCATCGGATCCTGCATCCAGGCAAAATTGAGCAACCCGAAGGTGGCGTTGGTGTCCGCGGTGGCGGTGAGCACGACCGTTTGCGTTACGGTCGAACCGGGATTGCTGTACTGCACGTTCACGGTCGCGCCGACCGGCCCGCGGACCAGCAGGCGCGCCTGTTCGAGCCGCTCGTGCTCCAGCGTGGCCTGCGGGCTCAGCGTTATCCTTCCGGCCAGGGCCTTGAGCGGATACGCCGCCACATCGACCTGCGCCATGGCGGCGGTGGTGTTCAGACTGTTCCAACTTATGATTTCCGCGCCGGCCTGCATGCCCGCAAGCTGCGCCGGACCGTTGGTCAGGACGGCCGCCGCGATGACACAGCCCTCGTCCAACTCCACGAGGGCCAACCCGTACCCGCCGCCCGCGACCTGTTCGGCCCAGGCTTCGGGAATGGGTGTGTTGGTCGTCGCAAAATAGATATGGCTGTCGGGAATCGCCCCGGCGTAGGCGTTCAGCGCCGCGTAATATTCGATCTCGTTGGTCGTCGCCTGCGCGGCCGCGATGCGCGGCAGGGTGTTGCTGTACAGCATGCCCCAGTCAATGGACTTCCACTCCGTAAAGGCATACTGGCGCGAAAAGGTTTCATGCGCGGCTATAAAGGCGTTGGTCCAGTTCAGTTCACTGTAGTCGGCCTCTCCCGGCAATTTCAATCCGGTCAGGGTCAGCGCACAGGGTGTGTCGGCGCTTGCTGTCAGTGTGAGCCGATACGTGCCCGGCGCCGCGCAGGTCCAGGAGAAGGTGTTGGTAAATGATTGCGCGGAGCCCGGATCGGCCGCGGGGGCAATATGCCCATACACATCCGCCGTGATGTTACTGAAGATGAAGGCGTAATAGGCGCCACCGACGCCCGCGACATAGAACGTGTTGGTCGCGCCCGCGGACAGGTTGAAGTTGGTGTGCGAACCATGAGCAAGCGTGGGCGTACGCGGATAACCCAGCGCCTCAAGCGAGCGATAGGCCGCGTCGTGCAGTCCCACATTACAACGGACCAATGTGTCCATGCCGCCGGAAAAATCCCAGAGCGGCAGGCAGCCGGCCACGGAAATATCGGTGTCGGGATTGTAGTACATGAACGTCAGGTAGCCCTCGATGGCGCCCCCGTGGCCAAAGCCGAGGTCCGACATGAACTGGCAGCCCAGACCGTAATTGACGTTGGACACCGATGTGGCGGTCTGCATCAGGCGCACCAGGTCGTTACTCAACACGTTCTGGCCTTTCATGATCGAGCGGATATGCCGGTTGACCGCAACCAGACTGCCGTACCCGTTCCCCTCGCCCACATTCGCGCTCACATTTAAATTGGAAATAACCTCGGTCACGTTCGAGGGCAGATAGACCGTGCCCGGCACATACGGTTCGGGCAGCGCGTTGTCGGTCGCCAGGTACGGGAACCGGGTGTCCGGTTCGGCAATGCCGTGGTCGTAGAGGTAATCCGTCAGGTTTTTCTCCTCGCCGGTTTCGAGGGAATAGACGCGCCCGACAATGGCGGCCAGAAGCGAATAACCGGTGTCGCTGTAATGGTAGCCTGTACCCGGCTCGAAGAAGGAAAGCTGATGAAAAGCCAGCACGCCCACCAGTTCCTCCTGCGTGAACTGATGCGCTTCATCCTGCCCCAGCATCCACCCGACATAGCTGTTGCCTTCGCAGCCGGGCACCGGATCATTGTCCACATCATACACCCCCGCGCTATGCTGCAGTATCTGCTCGATGGTTATTTGTTCCCTGTAGGGTATCGCCCAGTTCGTGCCGTCGGGAACGTAGGGCCGGTTCGTCCACGGCATGTCGTCCACGATGCGGTTGGTGATGTTCAACAACCCGCGCTGCTGCAAGTGCAACACAGCCGCCGCTGTAAAATTCTTGGTGTTGCTGGCGAAGCGGAACATTGTATTGGTGGCCACGGTCTGCGCGGGCGTCGCCGCCGAGCAGGTGAAGAACGACTGACTCGACGTTTGCAGGATCATACTCAGCGACGGCACGGGCTTGCCGAGGTCGCTTTCCAGCTCAAGACGCACATCGTTGACCGCGTTGGTGAAGTGGTCGAAGTCGGTTTGGGCGCCGACCTCCAACGCCATTGCGCCGCAGGTCAGCAGGACCGCAAGCCGACGCGTCGCGCGAGTTTCCAATGATTGGAAAAAAAATCGGGGATTTTTCCAATCATTGGAAAAAACGGAAATAATTTTTCCAATCATTGGAAAACATTTTTTTGAACGCCCGTAATCCTTCAGGGGTTGCTCAGACATCACACACCTCACCTTTCCATCGCCAACTATTACGTCACAAAAAAAGCAGCAGCCATCATTGTCCTGATCTCAATGCAAATCATTATCCCAGGGGCCATCATCCGTCAATCCGCATCTGTACCGCATACAAAAGGATGTTGGCATCCACCAGAATCACCGCGGCGCACCACCTTTTGGCGGGGTACACACGTTTTCCCTGTTTGAACAGCCTTTTTCGTTTTGTTGGAAATCTTATTACACCGGGTACATGACATACGCCTTGCGGGAAGATTACGGTTTTGTCATCATGCCGAATCAAAGAATATGAAATGACATCGCGAGAGGTGATAAATGGCAAAGAAAGACAAGAAAATGTCCTCGAAGTACCAGCCATGGGTTGATGCGCGCAAGCGTTTCCGTTTGTCCCACGCGCATGTGCAGATGGCGCGGGAACTGGGGTTGAACCCCAAAAAGTTCGGCAGCCTGGCGAACCACAGACAGGAACCCTCGAAAGCTCCGCTGCCTGACTTTATTGAGCATCTGTATTTCAAGCGCTTCGGCAAAACCCGACCGGAAAACGTACGTTCTATCGAGCAGATGGTGGAAGAGAAGAAAGAGAAAGCTGCCACGCGCAAAGCAAGCAAGCAGGAAAAGCAGGCCACGCTATAGCGCGCTCTTTCTTCTTGGGACACGCAGCAGGCTAAAGCCTGGCCGGGAGAGTGGGGTCAGGTCGCGACATCCGACAATTTCACGCTCAAACGCACTCACATCCGCCGACGCATCCGCTTCCTTCATGCCCAAAATTGATTCACGAAACGAATGCTTGGGATTTTTGAGTGAACACGTTAAACTGTCGTCATGAAAATGCTGTTGGTTGAAGATGCGAAAAAGCTGGCGGGGTTTGTCGCGTTCGCGCCGAAAATTGCGAAATACATCCGATTTCAGTGAAAAAACTGTAAATGGGCTGAAAATGGGCCATTTTCGATCAAAAAACCGTAAAAATGGCCATTTTTTGGCTTTTTTCCGCTCATAACGGCTGTTTGGTATGTTTTCATCCGCGTTCATCTGCGTTCATTCGCCTACATTCCTCCGGCGTGACAAGTCCGTGGCTAACAAAATGGGTTTGGAGAAGCTAAAAAAAACTAAAAAAGACATTGCGCAACCCGCCCGGCCTGTTTATAACGGTCGTTTCAAACAATTGTTTTAATCATTTGATACATTGGAGAAGTATTGTGGCTGTGGCTTCAGATCAGACACGCGAGCGGATTCTGCGCGCGGCGGCGGAACTCTTCGCGAAGGGCGGGTATCGCGCGACGGGCATACGCGCGATCTGTGAAAAGGCGGGCACCAATGTGGCCGCCGTGAATTACCATTTTCATTCCAAGGAGAATCTCTATATCGAGGTCTTCCACAGTCTGTTTGACGGGTTCAAAAAACCGTTTCTTTCCATACCTGACGAGATACATAATGAGGCGTCCTGGCGCGACGGCTTGACGCGCTGGGTGGAGCTTGCCCTTCGGATATCGACCGGTGAAACGCCCCCCGAGCTGTGGATTTCGCAGTTGACGGCTTATGAACGCATCCATCCGACCGCCGCGCTGCCCATCCTCCGGAAAAAACTGTTCGATCCCTTCAAGCGATCGATTGAGCGCATCATCCATATGGGCATGCCCGAAAACAGCACGGCATTGGACCTTCACCTGGCCACCATCTCCCTGATGGCCCAATGCATGGTGTATCATCATCGCGAGCCGCCATGGGACGCCGTACTTATTCCGCCGGGCGTGGATCGGGCAACATGGCTTGCGCGTACCACCGAGTTTATTATCGAAGGCATAACCAGTCGATTCGCCTTTAGAACCAACAACGTATAATGACAGGGAATCCATGATGAACAGGCTGAACCACACAATGAAATGCACATCTACAATGGCGTCCAAACTCTTTATCGGACTACTCCTGATCATGGCCGCGGTCACGGGATGCAAACAAAACGGCGGCCCCCCACCCGCGCGTGTACCCGAGGTCACGGTCATGACCGTAGTGCCGGAAGTTTTGCGCCTGAACACGGAACTTCCCGGACGCACCACCCCGTTCATGATAGCGGAAATCCGTCCGCAGGTGAGCGGGCTCATCCAGAAACGTCTCTTTGAGGAAGGCGCGGATGTGGAGGCCGACCAGGCGCTTTATCAGATTGATCCGGCGCCTTTCCAGGCGGCGCTCGACAGCGCCGAGGCCTCGCTGGCGCGCGCCGAAGCGGGGCTGCGCTCCATCAAACTGCGGGTGGAACGTTATGAAAAGCTGCTCGACCAGAAGGCCATCAGTCACCAGGACTTTGATGATGCGTCCGCGTCCATGGACCAGGCCAAGGCGGCCATTCTCTCGAGCAAGGCGGCGGTTAAAACCGCGCAGATCAACCTGGGCTACACAAAAATTACGGCGCCGATTTCAGGACGCATCGGAAAATCGAGCGTCACGGAAGGCGCCCTGGTCACCGCGTTTCAGCCATTGGCGCTGGCCACCATTCAGCAACTGGATCCGATGTATGTGGATGTTCCCCAGTCGGCCACTCAGTTGCTGGAGCTGCGGCGAAAACACGGCAGCCTGCAGGATATGGACGCGGCCTACCGTCAGGTCAAACTTCGGCTGTCCGATGGCACGGAATACAAGGAGGACGGGGCCCTGAAGTTCAAGGATGTCAGCGTGGACCCGACTACCGGATCGGTGATCCTGCGTTCCGTCTTTCCCAATCCGGACCTGATGCTTCTGCCCGGCCTGTTTGTGCGGGCGGTGATTGCCGAGGGGGTCGACGAACAGGCCATCCTGTTGCCCCAGCCATGTGTCCGGCGCACCCCCAAAGGTGAACCCTTTGTTCTGTTGGTGGATGATGAGAACAAGGTGGCCCAGCGCATGGTGACGATTGAACGCGCCGTGGGCAACCGCTGGCACGTCACGGCAGGATTGGCGCCGGGCGAAAAAGTGATTGTGGAAGGGCTGCAAAGCGCACGGCCCGGAAGCCCGGTGACGGCGACCCCGATACAGGAGGAACAGCCGGAACCGCCCGCCAACCAACCATCCTCACCCAACCACTAAGCGGAGACCGACATGCTATCAAAATTTTTTCTGGACCGCCCTGTCTTTGCCTGGGTCATCGCCATTTTCATCATGCTGCTGGGCGGACTGGCCATCTACAATCTGCCGATTGCCCAGTACCCCAACATTGCGCCGCCCTCGATCGCCATTCAGGCGACCTATCCGGGCGCCTCGGCCGAGACGGTGGAAAACAGCGTCACACAGCTCATTGAGCAGAAGATGACCGGATTGGACGGGATGATCTATCTCTCGTCCACCAGTGATTCCTCGGGCAGGTCCCGTATTGAATTGACCTTTGCTCCCGGGGTGGACCCGGATGTCGCCTGGTCCAAGGTGCAGAACAAACTCCAGCCCGCCATGGCCAGCCTGCCTGAAGTGGTCCAGCGCCTCGGTGTGCAGGTGACCAAATCCACCCGGAATTACCTCATCATCATCGGACTGATTTCGGAAGACGGCAGCATGGACGCTATCGATGTGGGCGATTATGTCAAATCGAACCTGGAAAGCGTGCTCGCGCGTGTGCCGGGCGTGGGCGAGGTGCAGCTCTTTTCCAAAGAATACGCCATGCGCATCTGGCTGGACCCGGACAAACTCACCGATTATCACCTGACCATTGCGGATGTTATGGCCGCGCTGAAATCCTACAATGTGCAGGTTTCGGCGGGACAGTTCGGTGGCGGACCCGCCGTGGAGGGCCAACGCCTGAATGCCTCCATCGTGGTGCAAAGTCTGCTGACATCACCGGATGAATTTGCCGCCATACCACTGCGCACCAATCCGGACGGATCGGTCGTGCGGGTTTCGGATGTGGGCCGCACGGAGCTGGGCACCTCGTTCTATGATGTCAACGTCAATTACAACGGCAAACCCGCCGCGGGCATTGCTGTTCGCCAGACGCCCGGCGCCAACGCGCTGTCTACCGCCAGCGCCATCAAGGCCAAGATGAAGGAAATGGCCCCCAACTTCCCGGCGGGGCTCAAGGTCGTCTATCCGTTTGACACCACCCCCTTCATCAAGGTGGCCATCACGGAAGCGCTCAAGGCGCTGATTCAGGCCATCCTGCTGGTCTTCCTGGTCATGTGGCTTTTTATGGGCAACATCCGCGCCACCCTGATCCCCACTATCGCCGTGCCGGTGGTACTCCTCGGCACCTGCGCCACGTTGGCCGTATTTGGATTTTCGATCAACATGCTGACCATGTTCGCCATGGTGATTGCCATCGGGCTGCTGGTGGACGACACGATTGTGGTGGTGGAAAATGTGGAGCGACTGATGAGTGAAGAAGGGCTCTCGCCCTACGACGCTACCGCCAAATCCATGGGACAGGTCACCAGCGCGCTCATCGGATTCGCCCTGGTGCTGTCCGCCCTGTTCGGTCCCATGGCCTTCCTGCCCGGTTCCACCGGCATCATCTATCGCCAGTTTTCCATTACCGTGGTCGCCTCCATGATCCTTTCGGTCACCGTAGCGCTCATCCTTACCCCGGTCCTTTGCGCCGGTATTCTCAAACCGGTGCCCAAAGGACATGAAGCGGCCGAGGGCGCCATTCCGTTGCTTCGCCCCTTCTTTCTGTGGTTCGACCGCTGCTTCTACCGCTTCCGCGACGGGTTCGTCGCCCTGGTCGGCTACAGCCTGGCGCGCACATTCCGTTTCATGCTCATGTATATCCTGATTGTGGCCGGACTCGGCTTCATTCTCATGCGCATGTCCTCCAGCTACCTTCCGGATGAAGACCAGGGCATCCTTTTCTGCCAGATCATGCTGCCCGTCGGCGCTACCCTCGAACAAAGCGAAGAAATTGCCGAAACTGTTCGCGCCTACTTCCTGGAACAGGAAAAAGAAGGGGTGGAATCCTGTATGAGCATTGTCGGGTCCGGCTTTTCCGGACAGGCGCAGAACAACAGCATGGTCTTCGTCAAGCTCCGGGACTGGGATTTGCGTGACCGCCCGGACTTGCGCGCCAAGGCGATTGCCGGGCGCGCCATGGGTCATTTTGCCGGACTTAAGCAAGCGCGGGTTTTTACCTTCCCGCCCCCGCCCATCGCCGAACTCGGCACCTCGATCGGGTTTGACTTCCAACTGGTGGACCGCGGCGGCCTGGGACACGAGGCCCTCATGCAGGCGCGCAATCAACTGCTCGGCATGGCCGCCCAGGACCCGCGCCTCGCCAGTGTGCGACCCAACGGCATGGAAGATGTGCCGGAGTATCAGGTGGACATCGACTGGGAAAAGGCCGGCGCCCTCGGGCTGCCCATATCCACCATCCACAACACCATCGCCGCCGCCTTCGGCAGCGCCTACGTCAACGACTTCATCCTGCGGGGAAGCGTTAAGCGGGTCTATGTGCAGGCCGAAGCCGAAGACCGCATGCTACCGGAAGACCTGGACAAACTTTACGTGCGTAACCAGCACGGGAACATGGTCCCCTACGCCTCCTTTGCCGCCGGGCACTGGACCTCCGGCTCCCCGCGCCTCGAACGCTTCAACTCCTTCCCGACCATGAATCTCTGGGGCGAACCCGCGCCGGGAAAAAGCTCCGGCGACGCCATGGCCGCCATGGAAGAACTCACCGCCAAGCTGCCTCGCGGCTTCGGCTATGACTGGACCGGGCTTTCCTATCAGGAACAGCAGGCCTCCGCCCAAACCGGTCTGCTCTACACCTTCTCCATCCTCATCGTCTTTCTCTTCCTCGCCGCCCTCTACGGAAAATGGGATGTCCCCCTCGCCGTCCTGCTCATTCTCCCCCTCGGCGTCATCGGCGGATTCCTCGCCTCACACGGACGCGGCTACCCCAGCGATGTCTACTTCCAGATCGGCATGCTCAACACCCTCGGCCTCGCCACTAAAAACGCCATTCTCATTGTGCAGTTTGCCATGGCCGGCGTCGCCGAAGGCGCGGGCCTCGTCGAAGCCGCCCTCCAGGCCGTCAAACTCCGCCTGCGTCCCATTATGATGACCTCGCTCACCACCGGACTTTCCGTCCTGCCCCTCGCGCTCAGCACCGGCGCCGGCGCGGGCGCCATGAATGCCATCGGCACTGTCGTGCTGGGCGGCATGATCAGCGGCACCCTGCTGGTGGTTCTCTTTGCCCCGCTCTTCTATGTCATGATCGAAAAATTCTTCGGCAAAAATTAATGTTTTGATAGACCTAAACAAGAAACGCCTTTAGCATCTATGATGCACGGATGTAAATGATACAGTCAGGAGAGTTGGATGTGCGCATTGATCGCTGAAGGAAACAGGGATGGGTCCATGAAACGTATACTGCTTATCGAGGATGAGGACTCCATCAGGAAACTGGCGGTGCGCTTCCTAGAAAAGCTGGGCTATGAGGCCCTTGTTGCTGACTCCCCTGAGGAGGCCCTGGCGTTGATGGATGGCGATACCAGTGAAATCACCGCGATCATCACGGATGTCATGTTGCCCCGAATCGACGGTCGCCAACTGATCGCGCGCATACGCGAGCAAAACCCCGCGATCAAAGCATTGTTTGTGTCCGGCTACAGCGCTGAAGATGTCGGTGTGGCCGGAAAACTGGGCCCCAACGAGGCCTTCGCGCAAAAGCCATTTACCTGCGAAGGGCTGGGTGAATCGTTGAGCAGCCTGCTTGCCGATTGACCGACTGTAAAACGCCCCGCGGCAACTACCCGAAAAGTAAGCTCAGCATTTCCGTCAGATTGCTCATGTTGGCGACGACATGGTCCGCGCCCGCGTCCCGGAGTTGCGCCAACGTGTACCGACCGGTGGCCACGCCGATGGCGACGGCCTCCACCGCCCTGGCGGCGGCCATATCCGAAGGCGTATCCCCCACCAGCGCCTTGCGCGTGATCCGCTGTCCGGGCAACAGCGCCTGCTCCGCGCGCCGCAACGCCAGGCGGGCAATCTCCATGCGGTCGGCATGCTCACACCCAAACGCCCCCAGCATAAAGTGCCCGTGCAGGCCGGCATGGGCCAGCTTGATGCGCGCGCCTTCATCAATGTTCCCGGTGACCAGTCCCACCAAGGCCTCCGGCCGGGCACTCAGCGCGTCCAGCAGCGCCTGCACCCCGGGGAAAACCCGGATCGTGCGCCCATCCATGACGGCCTCCATCTCCGCCGCCAGCGCCTGGAAAAACAGGGCTTCCTTCGCCGGGTCCGACACACGCCCCGCCCCGGCGAGGATGTTCCGGAACAGATCCAGGTCAGTTGCGCCCGCAAAATTCACATGCGAAATGTCGATCGGAGCGCCCGCCGCCTTTGTAATCGCGTTTTGAAAGGCCTCCTTACCCGCCCCGCCGGTTTCAAGCAGCGTCCCGTCGATATCAAAAAACACAACCGTGATATCCATGTATATCAGTGACTCCGGGGGGCACGGGCTATCAATTCGCGGTAGAGGTCCATGTATCCGGCGCACACATGGTCCCAGGTATAGGGCGCGGCATGCGCATATCCCTTGGTGGTCAATGTCTGCCGGAGGGCCGGATCGCTGAGGACCCTGTGCATGGCATCGGTCATCGCGCGGGGATCGAGCGGGTCCACCAGCAGGGCCGCGTCGCCCGCGACCTCGGGCATGGCGGTCACATTCGAGGTAACCACCGGTGTGCCGACTTTCATCGCCTCAAGAATGGGAATACCGAAGCCCTCGTACAGCGATGGGTACACCAGCAAATCCGCCTGGCGCAGGAGGTTGTCGAGTTCGTCCTCCGTGATGAACCCGGTAAACACAATCCGGTCACCCACGCCGCTGGCGGCCACCGCCTGATCGCACAACTTTTTCATCTTTTCCTGGTAGGGCGCGCCGGAAACGCTGCCGGTAATCACCAGCACCCCCTTGTATTCATGCGCGCGCACCAGCCCCGCGAATGATTCGATCAGGCGTACAATGTTTTTTCGTTCGTGGATACCGCCCACATTCAGGATATACCCGTCCTTGAGCTTGAAGCGGCCGCTCAGGCCCCCCATCAGCTCTTCATCCAGTTCCGCGGGTTCACGCAGGCCATTGGGCACCACACGAATCTTGGCCGGCGGCGCGCCCACCTTCTTCGCAATGTCCTGCCGCGAGTATTCCGAGACCGTGGCGATCGCGTCGTTCAACCGGCAGGCCATCCGCAGGGCTGGACGATATAAAAAGTGGTTCCGCCAGAACCCCATCGCCTCGCGAAAGGTAAACGGAATGACATCGTGCACGGTCAGCACGGTGGGCACCGTCTTCCTGAAGGGAAAGCTCCAGTTGTAAAAAAAGTGTATCAGGTCCGCCTGTTGCGTCACGGCCAGTTCAGGCAGCGTGCGCGAGTCGATCCGCGCGTTGGCGATGGACATCACATGCGAGTCCACATCCAGCGGAACCAGCGACAAGCCGTCCAGCTTGCCGAATATCTTCTGCACCATCTCTTCCCGGCGGCGCTTGCACACCAGCGCCACCTCGTCCCCCTGGTTGCAAATGTGACGCGTAAGCTGGATCGCCCCCTGCTCCACACCGCCTATGACGCCATCATACTTCCGAAAATCAATAATTACCTTCATCAATCACCTTGTCGGGACGAGCCACGCCCGGTTAACAGATTAGAAACTCGCCAGCAGGCTGTCGATGTCCGAGATGGCCACACACGCGGTTTCATCCGCCGCGCCGTAGTAGATATACACCTTGCCGTCCCGTTCAACCACGCCATTGGAAAAAACAACATTCCCAAAGAACCCGTCCGTCTCGTACGTCTCGGTTGGCGTCAGCAACGGTTCATCCGCCCGCCGGATCACCTTCCAGGGTTCCTCCAGGTCCAGCAACACGCAGAACAGGGAATACTTCTGTCCGTCTCCCTTGCCATGCGTAATGATCAGCCAGCCGTCATCCGTTTTGATCGGCGGGGCCCCGCCGCCGATTTTCATGGATTCCCACTCGGTGTTGCGCGGACGCAAAATACACTTGTGGTTTCCCCAGTGCAGCAGGTCGGGCGACTCCGCGTACCAGATGGATGCCCGTCCGAACCCGGAATTATTGGGCCGGTGCAGCGCGCGGTAGAGCCCGTTGATTTTTTCGGGAAAGATCGCCACATCCTTGTTTTCCGGATGGAAAATCAGGCCCAGCCGTTCAATCGACTTGAAATCATCCGTCACCGCCAGGGCCGTGGCCCACGAATCCGGCGAAACCGCCGTGTAATTAATGTAGTAGCGTCCGTCGATTTTGGTCACGCGCGCATCCTCGACCCCGTACTTTTCCGTGGGGACCACCGGACAGATAAACGGGGCCTCATCCACCGTGAAATGCAGTCCGTCGCGACTTCGCGCGATCCGGATGTGACTCATTGTGGAGAGATAATCCTGTCCCTTATACACCACTCCGCGGGTATCCTTCAACTGCACGTCCGGATCATCCCTCTGGAACTCCATGATATCCGGATGGGCCGTCCCATCCTCATTAAAGCGGTAGACCGGTGTGCGGACCACCCCTTCGCGCGGCACGCAGCCCTCCGCCGTACGCAAAAACAGCAGCACCTCATCGTTGAACAGCGTCGCGCCCGGATTAAACGCCCCGTGCACAACATAGCCTTCCATCGATGGCTTCACGTCGGAAGGTTTGATCACCGGATTGCCTTCATACTTCCTGATCACGAGCACCTCCTTCTATTCTTCTATTTTTTCCAATCATTGGAAACTCCTGTACCACATTTTTCCAATCATTGGAAACTTTTCCGACGATTTTTCCAATCATTGGAAACTTTTCCCGAATTTTTTCCAATCATTGGAAAACCCGCCCCGGCTGTAATATTTCCCGGTTGACAACCCTCGTTCGCATATATACACTGCCGGGCTCATACAAAAAGAGTCAACTCAAGGGATGAGTCCGCCCTTGAGATAAACCTATACGTCATGAAGGCAGAGAAACGACATTTCAAGGTGGCGCTGATAGGGCTTTTTGCCATCGCCTGGGTGGCTCGGTTGTTGTATTTGGGGCGTGCGGAGCTTTGGGAAGACGAGATGAACTTTGTGAATCTTGTCGCCGATCCTTCCAAATCCACACTGCAGGTTTTCAAGGACTACTGGATGTGGGTCCTATCCATTGCGCAGCTTCCCCTGCCCGGGGTGATGCAGAACGCGTACATGCACCTGGTGGGGGTGGGGGTCGATGGAATTATTCACGCGCCGTTTTACCTGCGTTTGCCGGCGAGTTTGCTGGGCGCGTTTACCGTGGTGCTGATGTATAAACTGGCTGAACTCTTTTTCGAAGACCGCGCGTCGCGCTGGGCGGCCGCGCTGATGATGGGCTTCACGTTTTACCCGGTATATTATTCACGTGAGGTCTACTGCTACGCGCACATCATGTTTTTTTCAACAGCCAGTCTCTGGCTGCTCTTCAGCCTGCTGCTGGACCGTGTGCAGGGACGCCGGTGGTACATCCTGCTGACCCTGAGTTTGGCGGGATTGCTGCTGTCGCATTTCGCCGGCCTGATGCTGGCGCTGCCGATGGGGCTCGTTACGTTTTTGTACTGGGGAGATAAAGCGCTCTGGCACCGATCCAAACGTGATGCAAACAGGTCTTTATTGCTGCTGGTATGCTTTGTGATCGCCGGCGCGCTTTTCAGTCCCTATTTTCTCCGTTTTGTGTTGTATAACCAGGCGCACACCGGGGGCAGTGAATTCGGGTACTTTACGATAGTCAACGATGGGTTATCCAAAATGCTGCTGGGCGAAGCCTGGTGGTTCGCGGCCCTGGCGTGGATTATTTTTTTGACAGGCGGCTACTTTGCGGTGCGGCGGTTTCGGGCCAACTGGCTGCCCGCGGCCCTGCTGGTCATGACGGTGATCTCGCTGCTCCTGTTGGCCTGGGCGACACATCGGTCACAATATTTATCCGCCCGGTATTTATCACCGGCCTTGCCCGGCGTACTGTTGATCTATGTGTTTGGTTTTAAACAGGCGGGAACATGGCTGACCGCCCCGCCGCTTTTTTCATCAGTGCGCAAGCATGCGGTCTGGTGCGTGGCCGCGCCGGTTTTGGCGATCCATGTGGGGCTCTATCTTCCTGTGCTTTATCGGCTGACTCACAAGGCGCCGGATTTCGGAAGTATTGCCGCCTGGCTCAACGAACACCTGGAGCCCCAAACGCCTTATCTCATGGAAAGCGCTTATCAATTACGTTATGTGAGTAACTACTTCCCGACTCCCGACCTGGTCCCGGCCGCACCTTATACGCATGGCCCTGGTCCACAGGAAATGCAGCAGTTGTGCCAATATCAAAAGGAATTTATGCTGGATTTCCCCGAAGCGCCTTTCATCCAGTCCGCGCATCATGGGGCGTACACCGGAAGTGGTATTTGGTCGTGGCCTTCTGAGTTTTATGCGCATGAGCATATGATCCGCAATGAGCCGTTGCGTAGCGCCATGCGGCTGGGTATTTTTCCGGCCACCCCGTATTATGTAATTGATGAAACTTCTTTTACAACGTTGATTTATTACAATGAACCATCTGACCTGCCATCGATATATAGAAAAATGGGGTGTCCCGTAACGCCTGTTTATAACGCGTGGGGGGTTGCGCCGATCGGCCGTGGTGACCATGGGCAAATTTTCTATGCCCGTGTTGTAAACACGGGTACAGGTAGCATTGAATTAATCCATGACGGGAACGAGCCTATTACCTGTTCTTTGAAGATGCTGGTCGGGGTGATGGGGCCGCTGCAGGCACTGGACGTTGTATTTAAACTGAACAATCGTATCGTGACTACTGTGCGCCAGCAGACCGGGAGCTTGTGGCCGGTGCATCTGCCTGGGCAAACCCTGCAGCCTGGAGTGAATACATTGACCTGGGGAGCGGCGCCCACGCAACAGCAAAGGGTGCAGGCCTTACTGCTGAAAAGACTGAATATTGAACAAGAAAGGTAGGCATAGGCTCCAAAACGCCTGACCCGGAGGACAACGGCGGGTTTATCCTTACGTCGCTAATCCGTTTCAGCGCGGATGGCGCGGATACGTTCCAGTACGGGCGGGTGGCTGTAGTCCAAAAAGACTTTCAACGGATGCGGGGAGAGGTTCGAGAGGTTGTCGACAGATAATTTTTTCAGGGCGGTGATCATGTCCTCGCGTTGCGGGATGGTGCGCGCCGCGAAGGCGTCGGCCTCGTATTCGTATTTGCGGGACAGGAAGCTGGTGATGATGCCCAGGACCATGCTGATCGGCGCGTACAGGAACCCGAAAAACACCATGCCCGCGTAGATGGGGGGCGCGCCGCCGATTGGGGTCATCTCCAAACCGAAGGCCTGGTACAAGCCAGGGCGGGTGATGAAGATCGAGAGGATGTAAAACATCAGCGCGCTGGAGGCGAGGGAAATGAGTATCTGCTTGCGGATGTGCCCATGCCGGTAATGGCCCACCTCGTGCGCCAGCACGGCGATCAGCTCGCTGATACTGTGCTTTTCAATCAGGGTGTCGAACAGGGCAATCCGTTTCCAGCGGCCCAGCCCCGTGAAATAGGCATTGCTCTTGGAGGACCGCCGCGAACCGTCAATTTTGAAGATGCCTTTGAGCCGGAATTGCTCCTGGTCGGCATAGGCGACAATGCCGTCCCGCAATTCGCCCTCCTCCAACGGGGTAAATTTGTTGAAAAGCGGCAGGATCACCACGGGGGAGATGTACAGCAGGAAGAGCTGGATCACCGCCACGGCCACCCAGGAATAGAACCAGGCCCCGCTTCCGGCGTGGGCGAAAAACCACAGCACCCCGGCAAATACGGGCGCGCCAATGACAATGCTCAGCAGCAGACCCTTGACGATATCAAGGACAAAGGTCTTCGGCGTCGTTTTATTGAATCCATAGCGTTCCTCGATCACGAAGGTCGAGTAGATGCTGAACGGAATGGATACCCCCTGCGCAAGGATCATCAGCAGACCGGCAAAAAGCAATCCGGTCACAATCATGCCGCCACCGGCCGAACGGGCCAGGTCGTCAAACACCCGGAACCCGCCCAGGAGGATAAACGCCAGGCTCAAAGGGAGCATGATGGAGGAGGAAAGGATGTCAAACCAGGTGCTGTCCTTTAAATACCGCTGTGATTTGGCGTATTTTCCCTCATCGAACCACCCCTCAAACTCTTCAGGGATCGTGGTCCGGATGTGCCGGATGTTCAATACCTCCACCAATACCTCCAGCAGATAACTGAAGATCAGCAGCGCAATAATAAAAACCAAGTATACGTTCATAAGTAAATCCTGTGCGTTTTTGTGTTCATGCTGCCGCACACTATGCACAAAACCACCCGTTCGTCAATCGGCGGTGTGTCGATTGGCGGGCCCCTCATGTTCTTTTTACAAAAATCTGTGATAATCTGTGGGGCCCGAAAAACGCGGTTCCCCTATTTATCTGATTGGAAATAACTTGGTATTTCAGCGACCATTATGCTTACGTAAGCTCGAGCGCGGGCGTGTGAGCATGCGCCGGTTACGGAATGTGGTTTTTTTGCTGGAGAAACGATGTACGAGAAGACATTGAGCACGAAACATGTGTATAAGGGACGCATCCTGGATTTGGATGTGCTGGAGGTGGAACTGACCAATGGGGTGACCTCTATGCGTGAGGTGGTTCGGCACCACGGCGCGGTGGCGGCGCTGTGCGTGCTTCCGGATGGTCGGCTGGTGCTGGTGAAACAGTATCGCAAAGCGGCGGAACGGATTTTCCTGGAAGTGGTCGCCGGCCTGATCGAGGAGGGCGAGGACCCGGAAGACTGCGCGCGCCGGGAGATAAAGGAGGAAACCGGCTATACGGTGGACGCGATTGAGAAGCTGATTTCCTTTTATCCCTCGCCCGGCTACGTGGACGAGACCATCCAGGTCTATCTCGCGCATCTTCATCCCGCCGCGGACGTACTGGCGCTGGATCATGATGAGCACATCGAGGTGGTTGTGCTGACGCGCGAAGAGATGCGCCGGCAGGTGGCGACGGGTGAGATTTGTGACGGAAAAACGCTGGTCGCCTGGCTGTTGGGCGAAAAAAGGATTGAGCCGGACGCCTGATTAGGCGATAAGAGGAGCCATGATTGACCGTTCAAAGAACTACTGGAAGCAGATCACACAGTTTCTGTTTCATGATGTATGGGAGATTGAAATCTCCTCGATGTCGGCCCTGCGCCGCTCGGTGGTGCGTTTTGTCCGCGTGGCCCAGTTGGTGGTCCGGGGGGTGCGCGAAGACGAACTGCCGGTCCACGCCTCGTCGCTGACCTACGCGGCGCTGATGTCGCTGGTGCCGATGTGCGGCATTGTGTTCGCCATTCTGAAAGGCCTGGGGTTCGGCGAATCCCGGATCAACGAGCTGTTGCAGTGGACCGAGGAAATGCCGGTTGAATTCCAGAATTTCGTAGAACAGCTCAGGAGTGTCGCCAGTGGAACGAACTTTGCCGCGCTGGGCTGGATCGGGGTGATCTTCCTGATGTTCACGGCCATTATGGTCCTGGGAAGCATCGAGAATTCATTCAACCGCATCTGGGGCATCAAGCGTTCACGGAATTATATCCGGCGCATCGCCAACTATATCAGCATCCTGGTCGTGGTCCCGATCCTGGTGGGCGCGGCCACCACCGTCGCGGCCACCCTGCGCAGTGAAGTGATGTTGATCAAGCTTTCCTCCGTGGCCTTCCTTTACCGCCACTTGCTGACACTGATGCCGATCCTTTCGGCGTGGCTGGCCTTCGGGTTCCTCTATACCATGCTTCCGAACACCCGGGTGCGTTTCTCCTCCGCGTTTATCAGCGGCCTGGTCGGGGCGTTGCTGTGGCTGTCCTGGCAGAAGGTCTATATCTCCCTGCAGTTGGGGGTCGCCCGTTACAATGAAATCTACGGCGTCTTCGCCATGATCCCGATCTTCCTCGCATGGCTGTATGTGAGCTGGATCATCGTCCTGCTGGGGGCCGAGGTGGCCTTCGCGGTGCAGAACGAATCAACCTACCACCTCGAACGGTCCGGGGAAAAGGCCAGCCTCAAGGCGCGCGCGGCAATCGGGCTGGCGGTGCTGGAGCGCACCGCACTGGCGCTCGAGGGCGCCGCGTCCTCGTTCGAGATCAGCGCGTTTGCGCGAGAGCGCAAGGTGCCGGTGCGCCTGCTCAACGATGTGATCGGTTTCCTGGTGCAGGCGGGCTGGCTGGTGGAGGTCAGCGAACGCTCCGGCAACTATGTGCTGGTGAAGGCCCCTGAAAAAATCCCGATGACTTCCGTTTTTGAGCGGCTTATGAATGAGGGGATTACGCCCCGGAACCTGGGGATCGACCATCTTGGCGGCGGCGTTGACACGATGATGTTACGACTCGACGAAGGGATGCAACAGTCGATGGACGGCATGACGCTTGAGGATATGATTTCAAGCCGGGCATAAATGGCCCGGGAAGGCCCTTGACTCTCCGGCAAGCGACGTTTCGTGACTACTTGGATGATGCTATGACAAAAACGATTGATTTTGAAAAAACACTCAACGCGGAACAGTGCGCGGCGGCCACGGCGGCGGATGGACCCGTGCTGGTCATTGCGGCGGCCGGTACCGGCAAAACCCGCACCCTGACCCACCGGGTGGCCTACCTGGTCGAACAGGGCATCGACGCGCAACGCATCCTGTTGCTGACCTTTACCAACAAGGCGGCCAATGAGATGGTGCAGCGCGCCACCACCCTGGTGGGCGAGCGCGTTGGCGGCCTATGGGGCGGCACCTTTCACCATATGGCCAACCGCATTTTGCGCCGGCAGGCCACGCGCATCGGGTACCAGCAGGATTATTCCATCCTGGACGCGGATGACTCGAAACGCCTGGTCCGCGCCTGCGTGGATGAACTGAAACTCAAAAGCAAGCATTTTCCAAAACCGGAAGTCCTTATGGGCCTCTTCGGCATGGCCGCCAGCACCGAGCGCCAGGTGGTGGACCTGGCCCATCAACGGTTCCAGTATCATGACATCTCGGCGGAAGATATTGCGCGGGTCCACGCCCTGTTCATGCGGCGCAAACGCGAACTCAATGCCATGGATTTTGATGACCTGCTGACCAACGCCCTACAGCTCTTCCGCGAGCATGCCGATGTGGCCGAAATGTATCAGCAGCGCTTCCAGTATGTGCTGGTGGATGAATATCAGGACACCAATGTCATTCAGTCCGAGTGGGTCGACACCCTGGCCAAAGGCTACCGGAATATCCTCGTGGTCGGCGACGACTTCCAGAGCATCTATTCCTGGCGCGGCGCGGACTTCCGTAACATCATGTCTTTCCCTGTCCGCTACCCGGACGCCAGGATATTCAAACTCGAAACCAACTACCGCAGCGTGCCCGAGGTGCTGGCCGTCGCCAATGCCTGCATTGCCGGCAACCCCGAGCAATATCAGAAGACCCTGCACGCCAGGCGCGAGCCCTACAAACGTCCGGTATTAGCCGAACTGCGGGATGGCGGCGACCAGGCGCGCTTTGTCATCGATACCGTGCGCAACCTCCGCCGCGAGGGATACGCGCCCAAGGATATCGCGGTCCTTTATCGCGCCCATTTCCATGCCCTGGAATTGCAGATGGAACTGGCCCGCCAGGGCATGCCGTTCTTTATCACCTCCGGGTCGCGCTTCTTCGAGCAGGCCCACATCAAGGATGTCTGCACCGTCCTTCGGCTGCTGGGCAATGCCTCGGACCAGTTGTCCTTCCTGCGCCTGATGGAACTGATCCCCAAGGTCGGGAAACGCACCGCGGAAAAGATTTGGACCGCCATGGAGGGGGCGTTTGACGCGCGCCAGGCAGACAAGCGCCAGCAGCTTGTCAAGGGCCTGCCCAATTCGGCGCGGGAAACCGGGGAACAGATCATGGACGTGTTTGCCGCCTACTACGACGGGCGTATCGGAAACACCCCAGGGGCCGTGATCGAAGAATTTGTAAATGTCTTTTACGATGAGTACGCCGTCAAAACCTACGAAAACTACGACCGGCGCATGGAGGACGTCAACGAACTCGTCACCTTCTCCACCAAATTCCAGTCGATCCATGACTTCCTCAGCGAGATGGCCCTCCTGAGCAATATCGACGCCGAAATGGACCGTTCAGAGGCCGCGTTCGACGACGCCATACGCCTGAGCACCGTTCACCAGGCCAAGGGCCTCGAGTGGCAGGCCGTTATCATCATCTGGGTCGTGGAAGGCATGTTTCCCTCCAACCGGGCCATCGAAACCCCCGACGGAGAAGCCGAGGAACGACGCCTCTTTTATGTCGCCACCACCCGCGCCAAAGATGAATTGTTCATCTGTGTGCCGAGTACCCGCCGCCAACGAGACGGCGCCATGAATTACTGCACCCCTTCCCGCTTCATCGAAGAAATCCCCCCCGATCTTTTTCGAGCCGCCAACTGACTGCAAAAAAAATTCGCCTGTTCCCGCCCTGAACGTGCGCGGCTCTGCATGCGCGGCAGGCTGTTTTGGCGAATGGAAGTGTCTTTTCTATTTTCCAGGCGCACGACCTCTTTGACGCTGGATTACAGCAGGAAATATCACTGCCATGATTGAAAAATCGACGATAATCTCCATTCGCCAGTAATCGCGGTGATTTTTTTGATGGT
>RZZM01000369.1 GCA_009929845.1 Spartobacteria bacterium | reverse complement strand
CCCGCGAACTTCACCTTCCTCTTCGGTATCGAAGCCGATTACTACCCGGGGTGTGAAACCTACCTGCGCCGCTGGCTTTACGAACAGCCTTTCGACATCGTTCTCGGCTCTGTGCACTACCTGGATTTTTGGGCCATGGAAAGCTACGATACCAACCCCTTGTGGTATGCGGACGAAGCGGAAGTCATCTGGCGAACCTACTACAAGCTGATCGGCGAACTGGCCGACTCGCGCATGTACGATGTGGTAACCCATATTGATCTCCCCAAGAAATTCGGACGCCGTCCCTCGGACCACATTATTCGTGAAACGGTATGTCCCGCGCTGGACCGCATTGCCGCCGCGGGCATGGGGATAGAGATCAACACCTCCGGCCTGCACCACCCCATCAATGAAACCTATCCCTCGGAACAAATCCTGCGCTGGGCCTTTGAACGCGAAATCCCCATCACCTTCGCCTCCGACGCCCACCAACCCGAACACATCGCCTCCGACTTCCCCGCCGCCCTCGCCCTCGCCAAACGCATCGGCTACACGCATTCCCTGCGCCTCAAGAACCGCCAAAAAACCATCGAACCCCTCCCATAAAGGTTAAAATTTGCTTGATTAACCCCTTTTTCGTTTCTATGCTGTGCGCATGATCACATCGGATGCACAGACGAACCGCATTTGCCCGGGAGGCAGACGGTCAGTTTTCTGTCAGGAGGAAGCATAATGAATAATTGGCGTATCGTTGTTGTCACTGCCATATTGTCCTGGGCCGTTTCACCCGCCCGGGCACAGGGTCCCCTCACCCCGCCGGGCGCGCCGGGGGAAACCATGAAAACACTTGCGCAGGTCGAACCGCGCATTCCCATACCCGGGGGCTCATCGCCATTCACCATCAACCAGCAGGGATCGTATTACCTGGTGACAAATATGTTTCGGACCTTAACCATCGCGGCGAACAACGTGACCGTCGATCTGATGGGATACATCATCGCGTCAACCAGCGGTGACGCCCTGGATATCCCCATCGGCACCGGCACGAATACGCTGGTCCGTAACGGGACCCTGCGGCCCGCCACCGGCAACCACGCGCTTGATGCGCGCTACGCCGACGATTGTGTTTTCGAGAACCTGCGCATTGACGGCAACGGCGCGTGGTGCGGGATATATGCCGACGACCGGTGTATAGTGCGCAACTGCGAGGTGCGCGGCTGCAACAACCGGGGCATCAGTGTAGGCAGGGACAGTGAAGTAAGCAATTGCCGGGTCATCGGTGGCACGCTGGACGGCGTGCAGGCGGATCACGGGTGCCGAATTGTCGACAACGTGATTGAGGGCCACGGTGATGACGGCCTCTACATCACGGGGTCGGATTGCTACGTAGCCGGCAACCGCGTGAAGGGCAATGCGGACAACTATGAAATGGTCCAGGGCAATCAGCTTAACCTGTTGCTGTGCGAGGTCCCGGAAACCCTGGACTGGCCCTGCTCGGTCAAGTTCATCGGAACCCTGGCCTGTTCCGTCACGGGAACCAACGGGATCACCGTGAATGCCAGCGGAGTGAGCATTGATCTGGACGGACATGGACTGATCGGCCCCGGGGCGGCCAGCCTCAGTGGCATCTACCAGACATCGGCGTACCGCGACCTGAAGATATGCAACGGATTTGTCGCCAACTGGATCGGCACCGTAACTGCGGACGCCGGCATCCGGGCCGTGGGCGACAACGCCATGGTCAGCTCCATCCAGGCAAGCACCAACAACACAGGGATCACCATCGGACGCGGAGGCGCCGCGTTGGATTGCGCAGCCACCTACAACAAACGGGATGGTATTTACGCCATCTATGGCAACGTGATCAGCCGCTGCACCACCGCATTTAACGACGGCGCAGGGATTATCATCGCGCGAGGCGCCACGGTTCATGATTGTACCTCGTATAGAAACTCGGACGGGTTTTCCGCTTTGGGGGAAGCCGTGATCACAGGGTGCATCGCCTACGACAATAGCGATGACGGCTTCGATATCGGATCCAATGCCCGGATTGCCGATTGTACAGCCACGGACAACAGCGGCGACGGCATTCAACTCACGGAAGATTGCCTGGTCACCGGGAACACCTGCTGCGACAATGGGAGCAGCGGCATTTTCGTAATGGGCGACGACAACCGGATTGATTCGAATCATGCCAGCGACAACAACAAAGGCATCGACGTGAACGGCATTGACAACCTGGTGGTCCGCAACAGCGCTGAGGCCAATGGAACCGACTATGAAATCGTGGCCGGCAATTCCGACGCCCAGGTGCTGACCTTCGGCTCAGGGTTCTCATGCACCGAACCCTGGGCGAATTTCAGCCTGTAATATACCGGGAAACAGACTTTCGGTACGTTTTTATCCGCGTTCATTCGCGTCATTATTATTCATGTCTCCTCTTGCCCGAAAACGTCATGCGCGCATGTTCAAATACGACGCAGCAACCTTGTTGCGCCCTCTCTATCGGATTTCGAGAAACGATTGCCATTCGTCAATCTCGCGAGCCAACGCGCGGTCGCGGTTTGCGGCTCGGCAAGCTGCAGCAAGGGAACTATCACGTTCTGACAATTCGTGTTCGAGCAGACGGGTAACAAGACGCGACCGCTGGCAAGATAGTCAAGAACGTCATATACGGTAATTCGCATCCCGCGAATGCAGGGTTTGCCTCCGCATTTTTCGTCTTCAAGAGTTAATTATTTATTCACATTTTCCGGGAGGATCTCATCGGTATAGACCAGGTGGGCGCGCACGGGGCTCCACGAGCCGTCAGCACGGCGGTCTTTGGCCAGGAACACTGTGTAAATATTGGCGGTTGACCCCTCCTGGCCGACCACTTCAGCCACCAGTTCGCGGGTGATTCGATGACGCCATGCGGTGCGCGTGGTATCCGTCCATTCGACGACACTCTCCTCGCGCCAGTCCTGGCGCGGCAACGTGGTACGCAAAATGCGCGTGCGGGGGACATCCTTCATCACCACGTCGTTGGCCAGGCGTTTCAGTTCGGCGGCATCGCTTCCGGCGTACTGGTCCGGGCGTACGCGCGTTTGCTGCACACGCGCCTTGCGCAGCGCCGTGTTGCGATCCTCCACGCCGCGAATCCGCGCGCGCAATGCCATCGTCCGGGGGTCATTCCCGCCCACCAGCGCCGCCACGAGATCGGCCTTGCGTCCGACATCCGCGAGACGTTCGGCATCCACCCAAAGCACGGTGCCGCCGCCTGACGCGTTTTTCTCCTGTTCGCCGATGAATGCCTCCATTTGCGCGAGCTGCGTGTCCGCGTCGTCCAGGCTTCGCGCCTTGAAATCCTGGTGCGACTCGTCCAGCGATTGCACGGCATAACGCAAATCGCTTACCCGCTGATCGAGCATATCGGACGTTGCGCCAATCGAAGCGTTGTCGAACTCAGCCAGCAGCGCCACCGCTTCCTCGCGCTTTGCCAACGCGGCGGCCAATTCCGGCAGATCGCGCGGCGCGGAGCTGGGCAGCCATTTGTCGGGATCATGTTCGGCCCGGCCCGGCCCATAGACGTACGGGGCAAAGCGCGCTTCCCAGGCGGCGACAGTCGCTTTGGCCTGGTCAGCCTGCTGGGCTTCTTTGGCCACCTGTTGGGTTTCGATTTCCGCGCGACGTTCCAGCGCCTCGATGCGGGTGAACAAGGCAACCATATCCGGGTGCGTGTCGGGCACTTGATCGCCGTAGCGCTGCTTGACGTCCGCGATTACGGCCCGCGCATCGTCAATGCCGGCGTTCAACGTATTCAGGCGCCACTGGGCCGACGCCCCCGGACGGTCCACCGACGTCTCCGCCCGGCTGAGCGCACTATCCGCATTCTTCAAACGAAACGTTGCTCCGGAGGGAAGCTTGTCGGATGCGGTGACGGACGACGATGCCGCAACGGGGGCGGAAGACGCCGCGGGAGGGGTACGGGGGAGGCGCGCCTCGATGTCCCGCCTCAACTTCGCGCAGCGTTGCTCCGTGGATTTCAACTGCGGATCGTCCGGCGCTACCGTTTTCCACTGCGCAATTAACTCTTCCGCCTGCTCCACCTGCGCCAGGGCTTCTTTGTGACGCCCTGAAAAGAAGTTCGATTGCCCGGAACGCAACAGGCTGCCCACCTCCCGGGCCAAGGCCTTCGCATCCTCCGCTAAAACAGAAGGTACACCCAGCCACACACACATAAAGGCGAATACCGCCACCGCCATCCACTTCGACTTCATATAATTACTCCTGTTTTGATACTGTAACCCACGATAATGATCTTATTCAAATGCAAGCAACAGGCCGACATTCTGCCGTTGGGCAACCATTCAGTCAAGCCAGGATCGGGGCCAAAGCGCTATTGAACACAAAAAACAGAAAGCGGTTGACAACGCCCCCTTCCCGTATCCATATTCCCGCCATTAACACAGTATTTTCCTGGACATAACCGGCGTATTTGAATGTTGCGCGCGGGTGGCGTTGCGCTGGGCTGGCGACGATGGGCGACGTTTGGTTTATGCGATCTATTTTGTCGTGTCCGCGCTGACGATCTTCACATCCAATGACATCATCATCCTGACCTGTACGCCGCTGGTA
>RZZM01000368.1 GCA_009929845.1 Spartobacteria bacterium | reverse complement strand
CTGGGAAAGCCGGATGCGGGAAAACCGCACGTCCGGTTTGATGAGGGGGAGGCTTCCTGCTCCTGGTGGGCAGGAACCTCTCTACTCTACTCTAAAAAAATGATTCACAGGATGACTTTTTGAGAAGATACGATTTTTGCCGTTTTTGCGCTTACGTGCGTGCGCTGACTCGGCATACGGCTCGCCGTGCGCGGCAGGCTAAAGCCTGAACAACGAGCCTCATCCCCCGAGGATATTTTTTTTGCGCGCTCACAAGCCGTCGAAACGGAGTGTTGTCCAGGCGTCAGCCTGGCCGTTCGTTGTTCAGGCTTTAGCCTGCCGCGCACGGCGAGCCGCGCACGTTTCGTGCCGAAAAAAGCCGGAAGAACAGCCGATTTAAGTGGGAAAAAGCCGAAAATAGGGCATTTTGAGCTAAAAAAACGTAAGAACAGGCCATTTTAGCCGTTTTTGACGGATTTTGCCGTTTTTTTGCGCTTACGTGCGTGCGCTGACTCGGCATACGGCTCGCCGTGCGCGGCAGGCTAAAGCCTGAACAACGAGCCTCATCCCCGAGGATATTTTTTTTGCGCGCTCACAAGCCGTCGAAACGAAGTGTTGTCCAGGCGTCAGCCTGGCCGTTCGTTGTTCAGGCTTTAGCCTGCCGCGCACGGCGAGCCGCGCACGTTTCGTGCCGAAAATGCCGGAAAAACAGCCGATTTGAGTGAAAAAAGCCGAAAATCGGCCATTTTGAGCTGAAAAAACGTAAAAATAGTCCATTTTAGCCGTTTTTGACGGATTTTGCCGTTTTTTTGCGCTTACGTGCGTGCGCTGACTCGGCATGCGGCTCGCCGTGCGCGGCAGGCTAAAGCCTGAACAACGAGCCTCATCCCCCGAGGATATTTTTTTTTGCGCTGCTGCGAGCGTGCGCGGCATACGGCTCGCCGTGCGCGGCAGGCTGAGGCCTGCTAACTCCAATTATATAAACGACATCCAGATTTCGGATTCCTTGGATTCTTCGAGTACGTCGTCAACGATCTGTGAAATATCCTTCACGGTCAGGCCCAGTTTGATCCATACCTTCTGATGATAGGAGGGGGCCGCCGCGTCGCCGCTGTATCCGATTTTTTCAAGGTTGCAGATATAGTTGGCCGTGTGGCAAAGCATGACCAGTCCCTGGTGTTCGATATCCGCCGACTCCGGATCGTGATGCCAACGCACCGTCTGCAGGAACTCGCTGGAGAGGTTCCACTTCAGTCCCAGCCAGGCGCCGATCTCGGCATGGTCGATGCCGATTACCTCGGATTCCGCCTCCAGCAATGTGATTTCCTTTTCCTTGGCTGTTTCGATGGCCAGCATGAATTCCTCATGATAGTATTGTGCGAGGATGATCTTGCCGATATCATGCAGCAACCCGGAAAGGTGGAGGACATCCGTCCCCAGGCGACGCCCGAGGGCCTCCTTGGTACGTTCGTACAGCACGCCGGTCGCGATGCCCGTGGAAATACTGTGCTGCCAGAACTCTTCGGGTGAGAACGCCACGCCCTCCCGTTTCCCGAAGGTGGAAAAAACGGAAGTGGACATCGCGATATTGTGCACCGCGGTCAATCCCATGCGGGCCACGGCCATTTGCAATGAATTGATAGGCTCGGCCGCCTTGTAGAGTACGGAGTTCACCACCTTGAGGATTCGGGCCATCATGGCCGGATCGTCTTCAATAATCTTGGCAATCCGCGCCGCATCCACATTGGGGTCTCTGATCGCTGAACCCAGCTTGGTGATGACGGCCGGCAATGTGGGGAGATCACGAATCTGATCAAGTTTCTTAAAAATCTGTTCGGCTCTGTCCATCTGTCCCTACCTTCTTCTCAAGTCAGCCATAGTGTGTCCGATGGTTCTTTATTTCCTGTTCATTGGCTGAATATGCCATGCCTCCCGACGATTGTCAATTATACGCTTGGCTGTACGCCCCTGATTTTTTTAAGGCGGAACAGCCTTTTCCGGCTCAAACGAAATATCTGTTGAGAATCATGTTGCCTGTGTGGAAAATCAGGATACCCTTATCCCCAAAACAGGCCTACTGGGCCGGAAGGTATGAAAGGGTTATGCGAGTCGGTTATTTTTTTAACCATGCCGATTTTGTAGGCGGCGGCGAGTACAGCTTCATCGAGCTGATGCGCGCCGTGCGCGCGCAGGGCGTCGAACCGGTGGCCTTTGTGCCCGGACCCGGACCCGTGAAACAGCGCCTGGAGGAGGAGGGTTGTGCGGTCGTCCTCTTTAATCAGCCATCCCTGAAAGGTCCGGGGCTGTTCCGTTTACCGGCGCGGGTGCGCGCATTGCGCCGGTTGATTGCCGGTCAGGCCCTGGAGGTCATTCATGCCAATGGCGCCCGGTGCATGCTGTATGCCGGTCTGGCGGTCACAAGGGCCAATGTACCCGTTATCTGGCATGTCCGGGTGCTTGAACGCGACGGGGTATTGGACCGGCTGCGCGGACGCCTGGCCGACGCGATTATCGCCAATTCAAAGGCCGTCAAGGATTCATTACAGCCCCTCGTGTCCTCCGGGAATAAAATCCGTGTAATTTATAATAGCGTACCGACGCCCACGGCAATGGAACGGCTGGATGTCGTCAAACACTTTAATCTTCCTCCCCAGCTTCCTATCCTTCTTTTTGTTGGACGCATCACCAGGGAAAAATCCGTCGAGACCCTGATCGAGGTCCAGCGGATACTCGAACAAAAAGGGCGCCCGCATATCCTTTTGCTTGTCGGTCCTTGTCCCGATACCGCTTATCGGCGGGAATTGGAGTCCCTGATCGGGTCTTTGCACGCGCGGAATGTTGTCTGGGCGGGCGAACAGGACAATATCCCCGCCTTTATGCAGGTGGCCTGCCTGCTGGCGCTGCCTTCCCGGCGGGAGGGCTTCGGTCGGGTCATTCTCGAGGCGTGGCAGGCCGGTTTACCGGTTGTCGCCACCGCCCAGGGCGGACCGGCGGAATTGATCGAAGATGGCGCATCCGGCCTGCTGGTTCCCGTCGGAGACCCGCGACCACTGGCCGCCGCCATCACGCGGATACTGGACGAGCCGGTCCTGCGTCAACACTTGATTGAGATAGGTAAAGAGCGGGTCCGGGGCTTCACCCCCGAGCACATGGCCAAACAACTTATTGACGTCTATCAAAACAGTAAAATGCGCCATAGTCAGGGTGAATGACCCGTTTCCGCGCCAAAACAAGATTAATTCTGCAGAGCCGGGAGCACCGTGCGCCCTTAGAAATCACTGTTGACGCACGACGATAATTTGTGTATATGTTGAGCATGAAAATGATTGCGTCAAGACAGTTGGCAGCTCGCCCGGGAGCCGTGTGGAAGGAATTAGAGAAGGAGGGAGCTATTGTGATTACGCGCGATGGACATCCCTGTAGTATCATGCTTCCAACATCGGATGCTACAATGGTTGAGGATATTGAGGAGCTTGTCTTTGCACGTGCTCGTAAAGCTGTAAGTGAAATACGACGTGATGCGTCATCTAAAGGCACTTGCGATTTAAGCATTCAGGATATTGATGATGAAATAGCGCGGGCACGCAAGGAACGTCGAAAAGGGACGTCTTGTGACTGACTATCCTGGCTGGGTGTTAGATACAAATGTGATTGTATCCGGGTTGTTATCTTCTGTTGGACCACCTGGACGGTTGATCGATATGGTGTTATCTCGCCGGTTACATATGGTTGTGGATGATCGTATTGAGGATGAGTATCGCTGTGTGTTGTCACGACCGAAGTTTTCTCTGAATGCAGCACGACTGGGTGCTTTTCTGGCGATTTTGCAATTTCAGAATCGTGTTATTGCCGCACCATGGACGTATCCACCTGCACTTGATCCCGATGATACATTCTTTTTGGAAGCCGCTATGTATGCTTCTGATCATGTGCTGGTGACAGGTAATCTAAAGCACTTTCCCGAGGCATGTCGAGGCCCGGTACGCGTGATGTCCCCCCGTGATGCATGGCAGCACTATCTGATTAGTTCCTTACGGACCTAATATTTGACCAAATGAGTCAAAATATTGCAAAAATGCCCGAAATACCCTTGAAAGAAGGAGTGTCGGAGCGCCCAGACGGCATTTATGAAGCCCAAAGAGGCCGAAATGGCCCCAGCCCAGCCATTTTTGACCGCGAAATTCGCTATCAACCATCAAAAAAAATGGCACAGTAGGTGAGGTGTGCCCATTTTCCGGCCAGAAATGCCGTCCACCTGCCAAAAATAAGCAAATGGGCCCACCATAGCCCGTCAAACGGACTTTTGCGCCCATCGTTCCCCGATCTGTATACATTTATGGAGTGACAATCATTCTCTCGGCACAACGCTTGAACTATCGTTTTCTCGATACACACCCAAGGCGCAGATTAACAAATACGATTTCGTTCGTTGGTTATGCTTCAATTTAAACTGTACAAATAAAATATATTAAGTATCAGAATTGAATTGCTAAACCAAATTGGCAATAAAACGATTGAAATTCCGTTTCCCCTGCTGGAACCGGCAAGCAGAAAGTGCACCATTCGGCAACCAGAAAGTGCACCACCTGAGGCATAATCAAACCAGCGCAAAAGGGCGCTGGAAAGGAAAGGAG
>RZZM01000367.1 GCA_009929845.1 Spartobacteria bacterium | reverse complement strand
CTCTTCGGCCGCAATATCGAATTAACCTGCTGCAAATCAACAGGTTGCGAATAGCGGCACACAAAATTCAATATTTTTTTGGCGCGGAAGTTGGGCTAACCTTCGCCTACAATCTTATTTGCCAGCCATGGCGCCAAACATAAGGTGATGTGGATTGACTGGGGATGGGCCTTGCGATCATGATTTCCGGGGTCTTTACTATTCATTCAGGACTTTCTTACTCAAAAAGTTTTTCCAACCGTGCGCGGAACGCCGGAACACTAAGGCGTTGAAGGCCGAAATTTAACGCGGAAGCCGGGGCCTCGACCGACTTGGCGTCCGATGGACCGGATGCGATGCTGTACGCAGTTGGTACCCTGTTATCGCGTGATTATCACTCTTCATTTTCATCCAACAGTCAGAAATAGGCATTTTTTGGCATGGTGTTTTGCTGTTTGTGTATGGCTCGGTGTGCGTGGCGGGCTAGAGGCCGCGCAACGAACCGTACAGGGTGCAGATTCCGGGTTCCAGGTGTCGCCGAGGCTTTTGGGATAGGCTTGAACTAGCGGAAGCGTCCGGCGCTGATATCAGGATAGAGGCCGGCAAAGCCGAGGCCGGCGATTTTGTCGACCAGGTCCTGGCCGGCGTTGACGAGGGATACGCTTGTGCTGCTGAATTCCCTGCGCACGGGATAGTCGCGCCGCAGCCGCACAAAGCCCGCGCCGCGCGCGACGGGGTCGTCGGAAACCACCTCGCGCAGTCGCCGGTCGTCGGCGGTGATGTCGTACACCTGCCGGGTCAATTCCCAGAGGCTTTCTTCGTCGCGTTTGCCGCGCGCGTCGAGCCTGATTTCGGGGTGGGCGGGCGGCGGCAGGGCCGGGGGAGTCCAGCAGGGTTCGACTTCAAAGAAGTGACAGGCCTCGTGGTAGACCTGGAGGGTGCCGGCCAGTTTGCCGTCGGTGGAATACCCGGCGATATGCGGGGTGCCGATGTCGATATGCGCCAGCAGCTCGTGATTAAAGCGCGGCTCATGCTCCCAGACATCCAGGACCACATGGCGGACCACGCCGCGTTCGATGACCAGCGCCAGCGAGTCGCTGTCGATCACTTCGCCGCGGGAGGCGTTGATGATGATGCAGCCCGGCTTGACGCGGGCAAAAAATTTGCAATCGGCCATGTGCCAGGTCGGGTGCGGCCCCTCGTGCGCCAGGGGGACATGAAACGTGAGGATATCGGCGTGCTGGAGGACCTCTTCGAGGGGGCGGTATTGCGGATCGTTTGAGGCGGCGGCGAGCGGCGGGTCGTTGCGGAGGACCTCCAGGCCCAGTACTTCGGCCATGCGGGCGAGGCGGGAACCGATCTGACCGACGCCGATCACCCCGAGGGTCATGCCCGCCAGGGTCAGCCCGTAATGTTCCGCCAGGTAGACAAGCGCGACGATCACATATTCCGCTACGCTTGTGGCATTGCATCCTGGCGCGGAGACCGTCGCGATGCCCGCCTTCTGGAGATAGGGCAGGTCCATGTGGTCCATCCCGGCCGTCGCCGTGCCGGCGAAGCGCACCCGGCTGCCGGTGAGCAGGTGTTCGCAGATATGCGTTTTGGAACGGGTGACCAGGGCGTCCGCGCAGGACACAATTGCCGGTGAAATCTGCTGTTCGGGGACCACCGAGACCTCGCCGAGGGAGGCAAACGCCTCGCCGCCAAACAATACACTGGACGCACATACGATTTTCATGCCTGAGAGCCTACAGGCAAAAACGTGATTCGTCACGAGCAGAGTTGAATGAAAAAAGGAAAAACCCGCCCCGCGCGATATATGACAAAAATTTCATGTATTTATCTTCTTGTTTCTTGACTCGGGAATATACGTTTGTATAGTGCGCCGAAATTCAGGAGAAAATAATGAATAAACCAGGGCCACATGTTGCGCATTGGACATTTTTGACGAATCATGCCCATGTATTGTTATGCATTGCCAAGAATCCGGATTTCCGGTTACGGGACATTGCCGGGGTCATCGGCATTACGGAACGTGCGGTGCACCGCATTGTGGCGGATTTGACGGAGGCGGGGTTTATAGACGTGAGGCGCGAGGGTCGTTGCAACGTTTATGCCATGCATCCGGAAAAGAACCTGCGTCACCCCATTGAGGCGCATCGACAGGTGGCGGACCTTATCCGGTTAATAGAGGGCGTGTAGTTGGATGAAGCATGACAAGAAAGGGAGAAGTATGCAGCATGAATAATCGATGGATAGTCCTGGCGACCGGATGCCTCATCCAGACGGTATTGGGGGGCATTTATGCCTGGAGCACGTTCGTTCCGTATTTAGTGGATGATTATGGCCTCGGCGCCGGGCGCTGCGGTTTCATTTTTGGGTTGACCATTTTAACGTTCTCGTCGGCCATGATCGTCGCCGGGCGGGTGATGATTAAGAAAGGTCCGCGCTTTACCGCACTGATAGCGGGCGGCTTGTTTATGTGCGGCTACCTGCTGGCCTCCATGTCCAGCGGATCGTTTATATGGTTGTTGGCAAGCATCGGCATCATCACAGGTGGCGGGATTGGTTTTGGATATGTCTGTCCGCTTTCGGTGGGGATGAAATGGTTTCCGAACAGGAAGGGGCTGGTCACCGGGGTGGCGGTAGCGGGTTTTGGCGCGGGGGCGATCCTGTTGTCTTCGATAGCCGAGTATTTCCTGGTACACGGGATGGATGTCCTTGTATTTTTCCGTTGGTACGGCCTCGGCGCGGGAGTCATTCTTATTGTGGCGGCGCTTTTTTTGAGCGAACCGCCTTTGGTGTCGAGCGTCGGCGTGGCTGGCCACGGCCTGTTCACCGCGTTCGGTTGGCCGTTTTTTATATGTGTCGTGGGGCTGTTTGCCGGGACGTTTGCCGGATTGCTGATCATCGGGAACCTCGCGCCGCTGGTGTTACGCGCCGGGTTGACGGAAGGCCAGGCGGCGCTTTCGGTTTCCATATTCGCCATTGGCAACGGGCTGGGACGGATTATTTGGGGCAAATTGTTTGATCATTGGTATTACAAATGCATTCCGTTATCGCTGGGCGGCCTTGCCGTGGCCGCCGCGCTGCTGCTTACATCCCATCATGGGCTAATGATGTTAACGGTCAGCCTGATTGGGTTCTGTTTCGGGGCCAACTTTGTCATATACGCCTCGACCATCTCCCGATACTTCGGGACGGCGTCTTTTCCGCGCCTGTACCCGGTTTGTTTCATGGCGTATGGGATTGCCGGTGTTATCGGTCCGGGTCTGGGCGGCTACCTGGCCGATGCGACGGGGACGTACCATACATCTATTTACATCTGTATGGCACTGGTTATTGTTGTGGGTATCCTCTCCGCGGTGAAGCTCAAGGTTTTTTCACACGTTGTCCCTGGTTCATTGACCGTGTTGACGGCGGGGTCAGGCAGGGATGGCGGGGTTAGTTGAAAAAGAGGAAATCGAGGGAGGGCTGGTCGGCGAAGAGCATAAGGAGGCGGTCGAGGCCGAGGGCGATACCGCCGGAGGGGGGGAGACCGGCTTCGAGGGCCTGGAGGAAGGGTTCATCGAGCGGATAGACCGGTTTTTGGCGCATTTTTCGGTTTTCGGCGCATTTTTCGAAGCGTTTTCGTTGTTCGGCGGGGTCTGTAAGCTCCGAAAACGCGTTTGCGAGCTCAATTCCGGCAATATACAGCTCAAAACGCTCTGAAATCGACGGATTTTCTGGTTTTTTTCGTGAAAGGGCGGCGGTTTGGGCCGGATAATCGTATAAAATGACCGGTTGATCGAATTTTTCGAGGTTGGGCTCGATTTTTTCGGCCATATCGAGGTCGAAGCGGTCGGGGTCGAAATTTTTGAGTGGGTCCCAGCCGGCGAACTGCAAATAGGCGTTTTGGACGCTGATTTTGTGCCAGGGGCCGAAAATGTCGATTTTTCGGCCCTGGAAGGCCATTTTTTCGGTGTTTTTCACGTTTTTTTGGACAAAACGGAGCAAATTTTGGGTATCATCGAGGATTTTCATGTAATCGGCGTCGGTTTGGTACCATTCGAGCATGGTGAACTCGGGTCGGTGGAGGAGGCCGTACTCGCCCTGGCGGAAGCAGGGGCCGATCTGGAAAATCCGTTCGCAGCCGGCCGCGAGCAGGCGTTTCATGTGCAATTCGGGGGACGTGCGCAGGAAATGGGTTCCGGAGGGTTCCGCGTCGATGAAGTCCTCGAGGGCCGGCGCGGGGATGCGGACCGGTGTGGAGACCTCGATGAAGCCATTTTCGGCAAAAAAAGCCCGAATTTCGGCAAAAATCGCGTTTTGGAGGGCTAAAAACGCGATTTTTGGGTTTTTTTGGGTTTTTTTGGGGTGTTTCATGGGTTTTTTTGGGTTTTTTCAGGGGGATTGACCGGATTGACCGGATTGACCTTATTGACCGGATTGGACGGATCGGACGGATCGGACGGATTGACGGGGGATTTTTGGGGTCAGCCGGTGCTGACGCGGGAATCGTATTTACCGGTACGGGTATCGATACGGACGAGGTCGCCTTCGTTGATAAAGATGGGGACGGAGATTTCGTAGCCGTTATCGAGGCGTGCGGGTTTCTGGACGTTGGTGGCGGTATCGCCGCGCGCGCCGGGTTCGGTTTCGA
>RZZM01000052.1 GCA_009929845.1 Spartobacteria bacterium | reverse complement strand
TCTCGCCCTCCAGGGGTTATGTTTGTACAGCAAACCTGGAGGGCGGCTACTCTGTAGAGCCCGGGGGCACCGCGGGTTCTTTGGGATAGACGGGGCACGGGTACAGGCCGGCTCGATGGGAATCTCGCCCTCCAGGGGTCATGTTTGTACAGCAAACCTGGAGGGCGGCTACTCTGTAGAGCCCGGGGCACCGCGGGTTCTTTGGGATAGACGGGGCACGGGAACCGGCCGGCTCGATGGGAATCTCGCCCTCCAGGGGTTATGTTTGTACAGCAAACCTGGAGGGCGGCTACTCTGTAGAGCCCGGGGGCGCCGCAGGTTCTTTGGGGTAGACGGGGCACGGGTACCGGCCGGCTCGATAGTGGAAAAGCGCAGACAGAGATGTTGAACCTTGCCGTTCGTGTTACATGTGTCAGTTTTTATTTTTCAAATGCAGTATCGCTTCGGAGTCGGATGAATCAGACTATAATTAGCGCGATTACTGGTGAATCAATGAAAAATATCATACTGCGGGCAACAATCGAGGTAAGGAGTTCTGACGTTACTCGCAGGGCGCATTGCATGAGATGAGTTGCGGAACTTCGTCGGGTTCAAGTGTGTAGAGCGTCATGGCGCGGGTGGCGAGCGCGGAGTGGATGAGTCGGCGCGGCGCCGGGAAGCCGGTGTCGCGCAGTCGAAGGGCTTCGGCGCACAGGGCGCGGGGATAAAAGGCGGCCAGGGGTTCGATCATCCCGTCGAGATGAGCGGGGGCGATGCCGCCATTTTCGGAACAGCGCGAAAGCAGTTTGCGCAGGAACACGGATGTCACGCAGGGCATATCCACGGCGAGGACCAGGATCAAGGCGTGACGCGCAGCGCGAAATCCGCTGATAATGCCGCCCAGCGGGCCGCAAGAGGGGGCTTCGTCGTACAGGACCTCCGCGTTATATCCGGAGTAGTCGGCATCGGCCCGCCCGCTGATGAGCAACTGCGCCGCGCCCGCTTCGGCGGCTGTGCGCAACTGGCGCTGCAGGAGGGTCTCGCCCTCCATGCGCAGGAAGGCTTTGTCGCGGCCCATTCGTGATGATTGACCGCCGGCCAGGATGACGGCGCTGAAGGAGGGGAGCGTGTGCATGGCGGGTGTTCAGGCGGGGGTTATGGTCACGCGCACGGATTTGCTTGCGGGGGTGCCGGTGGTCGTGTCCAGCTCATCCAGGAATGTCAGGGCGTTGGCCTCGGGGAAGTAGGCGGCGACGCATCCCGGCGGGATGGCATAGGGAATTGCGTAAAAGGGCGGCGCGGTGCGGGTTTCGCCGCGCGAATGGCTGGTCAGCCTGATGGCTTGTTCCGGGGCGAGGCCCAGCGATTGCATGTCGTCACGGTTGAGCAGCGCCACCCGGCGTTCGTGACGGATGCCGCGATAGCGATCATCCAGTCCGTAGATGGTCGTGTTGAACTGGTCGTGGCTTCGAATGGTCATCAGGCGAAAATGCTCGGTAGCGTCGTTTGCCGCGCAGGGGAGGGGATGGACGGCAAAATGCGCCTTCCCGCCCGTGCCGGAAAAATCACGCGCCCGGATGGGATTGTGCAGGGCGATGCGTGCGGGCTTCTTTGCGTCGGAGGCAAAGGCCTCCCGGTAGGAGGGCACCACGCGCGCGATAAGCTGGCGCACGGTGGCGTAGTCGGAGGCAAACGTGGACCACGGCACGGGGGAGTCGTCGCCGAAGAGCAACTGACCCAACTCGGCCAGCAAGCGGGTTTCGCCGCGCAGGTCCGTGTGAGCCGGGGCCAGCGGCCCGCGCGAAGCATGCACGCAGCCCATCATGTCTTCCACCCAGACGGTCTGTTCGTTTCCGTTCACCACATCGCGTTCGGTGCGACCGAGGCAGGGCAGGATAACGGCGTTCTTTCCGTGGGCGGCATGGGTCCGGTTGAGTTTGGTGGAGATCAGTACGGTCAGGTCGCAGCCCTTCAGGGCGGCCGTGGTGGCGGCGGTGTCGGGGGCGGAAGCGGCCAGGTTGCCGCCCAACGAGATCAGCGCCCGGACGCGTCCGTCCTGCATGGCGCGGATGGCGTCAACGGCGTGCAGTCCGGGCGCGCGCGGGATGGTTGCCAGGCCGGTTTCCCGTTCGAGCGCGTCCAGAAAGGCGGGGGGCATATGCTCGCCCGCGCCCATGGAGCGCATGCCCAGTATATTGCTGTGACCGCGCATCGGACACAGGCCCGCGCCGTCCCGACCGATGTGACCGCGCAGCATCATGAGATTGATGATTTCGCGGATGGTTTCGGTCCCGTTGTGCTGCTGGGTGATCCCCAAGCCCCATGTGGCAACCGCCCGTTGCGCACCCAGATAGATGGATGCCGCCTGTTGTATCACATCGCGCGAAATTCCGCAGGTTGCTTCAATCGCGGCCCAGTCTGTTTCGCGGATGTGCGCGGCGTATGCGTCGAACCCGTCCGTGTGTTTTTCGATGAATGCCCGGTCCAGGATCGTTCCCGGGTGGCGCGCCTCCTCCTCCAGCACCTGTTTGGCCATGCCCTGGAGCAACGCCATATCGCCGCCGCTGCGAATTGGAAGGTGCCGTTGCGCCAACGGGGTGGAAATGCCAAGCAGCCCGCCCGCCTCCTGCGGGTTGGCAAACGCGGTCAGTCCCGCCTCAGGCAGCGGATTGATCGCCACGATAACAGCGCCGCGGCGCACGGCTTTTTGCAGCGATTTGAGCATGCGCGGATGATTGGACCCCGGATTGTGACCAAAAAGAAACAGTGCGTCGGCTTGTTCAATGTCCTCAAGTCGCGCGTCGCCCTTGCCGTGCCCCAGGGCTTGGGTCAGGGCCTTCCCGGATGGTTCGTGGCACAAATTGATGCTGCTGGGCAGGTTGTTTGTGCCGAACTGGCGCGCCAGCAACTGGAAAAGAAAGGACGCCTCGTTGCTGGAGTGTCCGCAGGCATAAAAAACGGCCTCGTCCGGTTGCTTCAGCATTGATAACTTGTCTGCAATGAACCGGTAGGCCTCTTCGTAAGTGGCCGGTTCGTAGTGCGATGACCCTTCGCGCAAAATAACCGGTTGCGTCAGCCGCCCCTGCTGCTCCATCCATACATCCGATTGGCCCGCCAGATCGTCCACGCGCCAGGCCGCAAAAAAATCCGCGCCGATGGTCCGGCTTGTCGCTTCGGAAGCCAGGGCCTTGGCGCCGTTTTCACAGAAATCGAACCGCGAACATTCCGTCAGCGACTCCGGCCACGCGCAGGAGGTGCAGTCAAACCCGCCGGGCTGATTGATGCGGCTGAGCGCCAGCGCGCCGCGGCGCGCGCCCAGCTCCCGGTAGACATGGCTCATGGCGGAGAGAACGGCGGGCAGGCCGCCCGCGGACGTGTCGGGCGCCCGTCCGGAAATCCCCAGCATGCCGGCGGTGGTTGATTCATACGTGGCGGGGTCCGCCTCGCGAATGACGCGCAACAACGTCTGCCCGATGCACTCCATCCGGATGAGCTGCTCCACACGTTCCCGCGCCGCTTCCCAAACCTCGCGCCCGAACAGCGGCTCCGCCAGGCCGCAGGCCTCCAGCAGACTGACTAACACCACTTCGCGCGGATCGGGAAGTTCTTTGTCGTCCAGCGCGCGGCGGACTTTTTCGCGCGCGGCCCGCACCGGTTCCCAGTCGGACTTGACATATACCGCGGCAGACGCCATGCGCAACCCCGATCCCTTGCGCTTTAAAATGCCTTTGGCGAGCAGTCCTTCATACAGGGACGGCAGGCCGCCCGGCACACAGATCGCGGCCACGGCCAGGGCTTCTTCCAGGGTGGGTGGCGTCGGTTGTGACGCCAACGCGTGGTAGAGGTCCAGCAGGTCTTCCGGGATCTCGCCCGGGTCGGTTGCGACAACGTGGACATGCCGGGTGTCGTTGTCGATGATATTCAGAAACGCCAGTTCAAACAACATTGCGCCGGCCAGCGCGTTGACGAACGAGGCGCGGGGCAGGGGACGCAGATGCCCGGTGTCATCATCCAGCGCCAGCAGCAGCACCTCTTCCGGAAATCGCAAAGATAGAGAGGATGTCATATTATTCCGCCTTTTTTTTCGGGTCAGGCTACCCGATTGGTCGGGATTCGCAAGATTTTTTGGTTGTTATCTGTTGGGATAACAGCATCCATGTTGCGGAATGAAGGGGTTGTTCGCCGCCGGCTGTCGGTCTATGTGCCACGCCATGGTCCACCTGGAAAGGAAGCTATGAGGTACGAGAGTCCGATGTTCAGGATTTGTTGAGGCAAAGGTTTCGCGCAGTAGTTTTTCTGACATGCATATGCGCCCGTTTGCGCCAGTCGCGTGGTGTCATATCCCGGTGATTCCTAAAGCAGTTGTTGAAGCGCGACAGGGTGGCAAATCCTGAATCATGCGCGATCTCAGAAATGGGCCGGTCGCTGTTTTCGAGCGCTTTGCAGGCTGTTTCAACACGTGTCTCAGCCAGGTATTCCCGAAATCGCAACCCGGTACTCTGGTGAAACAGCCGACTCAGGTGCTCCGCGCTGACGCCGAGCGTATCGGCTACATCCTTCAGATGGAGGGTTTCTTTGTGTTGGTGGTTAATTAATTCGCATGTCCTCCGTACGAGTGATGGAAGCGTCTGGGGTTCCGGGTGAAGGTCCGTTTCCAGTTGGCGCATGGCTTCGTGCGCATACAGGGCCAGGGTCTGGCACCATGCCTCCCGTTGCTCCGCTGTCTGTACGGGAAGCGAGGTCCAGTGTTTCGACCAAAGGTTCCATGAAATTCGTGATCCCCGGCTTGCCAGTCGGGTCCAGGCCTGTCGAGCGGCCTGGCGGTCCCGTTCGTCTCCGCGGCAGGCAGAAAGCATCAGGTAGCCGATGGTCTCTGTCTCCAGAAACAGGCGGTATACCAATTCATGATATCCGCAATTATTGACATCGGCAGCTTCTCCGGCCAGCAATGCCTGGCGGTTTCTCTGGAGTAGATGTTGCGTTTCCGACTGGGTTTGCAGCAGGTGAATAAACGGATTCATCGGCTGTCGGGGAACGGTCAGGGATACATTACCAAGGGGATCAAGGAAATAGCAGTCCATGCCGCAGAGCAACGGAAAGCGGCTCATGGCTTCCTTGAGACTGCTGGATCGTAACAGCCTTTTATACATTGAATTAGCTAGAATTTTCGGCATGCGGGAATATTCTATCAATAATTGACATCAAAAAACAGTCAAAAATATCTGTTTAGGGACTATTATTTTTTTATGCAAACCTGAGAATACGGGCACGAACTGAATAGAAGACGACCAAAGGAAACAAAATGGATAAGAAACTGATTTTTGAACGATTCAAACTTCCTGCAGATGCGGAAGAGGTATTGACCAGCTCGCCGAATGTGATACTCGCGCGCAGCGTTGAACATTTAAACAAGCTGGCTGTGGCGCAAGTGGCCGATGACGGGTATCATCATGTTGCCTATGAGGTGCCCGGGCGGGGGCTTGTCGAGGAAGTGCTTGTCTGCGAAGTGAAAAATGGTATCGCCGCCAATTACGTCGATGCCTACATGCGGCGGCGCGACCCGGAATGCATGGTGATTGGCGATAAGGAGCCCACGGATAAGCCGACCTTTCTAAAGCGTTTTGGAAAGTCCTTTGGGGCGCTGCGCAAGGAGACCCTGCAGTGGCTGATGACCCAGGAACTGGCTTGTTTTGCCTTTGCTGCCGGCATGCCTGGTAAGGGGACCGATGCCATGGTGATTGCGCCGGCGAACGCGGGTTTTTTTGCCTTGGGGCTGGCCATGCTTCAGGGGCTGATGCCGCCGGATGAACTGCCGGCCGACTTTGCCCCCAAGGCGATCATTTATGTAGCGCCGCCTTTCCGTCATTCGCACCTGGATGGTAAGCAGGTTGTGGTTCACAACCGGCGGCCGGGAATGCATGAACTCTTCAGCTACAACCTGTATCCGGGGCCAAGCGCCAAAAAGGGTATTTATGGAGTTTTGTTGACACTGGGTGAGAAAGAAGACTGGATCACCATACACTGCTCCGCCGCCCAGATTGTAACGCCCTATGACAACCAGATAGGGATTTCTCATGAAGGGGCCAGCGGAGGCGGTAAGAGTGAAATGCTGGAAATGCCGCATCGTCAGGAAGACGGGCGCATGCAGTTGGGCAGGAACCTGGTCACCGGCGAGGTGCGAAGCCTCACCATGCCGCAATGTTGCCGGGTGCATCCCGTGACCGACGACATGGCGCTTTGCCATCCGAGTTTGAACAAGGGGAATGGCAAATTGACCCTGATGGATGCTGAAGATGCATGGTTTGTCCGCGTGAACCATATCGAGCATTACGGGGCGGATCCACATCTTGAGCGGATGACCATCCATCCGAAGAAACCCCTGCTGTTTCTGAACATTGAGGCCAGGCCGGGGGCTACGGCCTTGATCTGGGAGCACATTCAGGATGAGCCGGGGGTTGCCTGTCCAAATCCGCGTGTCATCATTCCGGCCGATACCGTGCCGGGCGTGCACCGGGGCACATTGGATGTGGATATCCGTTCTTTTGGCGTGCGCTGTCCTCCGTCGACACGCGAAAATCCCACATACGGAATTCTCGGCCTTTTTCATCTGCTGCCCCCATCGCTGGCTTGGCTGTGGCGGCTGGTGGCGCCCCGTGGGCACGCCAACCCGAGCATCGTCGGCACACAGGGCATGTCCAGTGAAGGCGTTGGTTCATACTGGCCTTTTGCGACCGGCAGGCGCGTGGATCAGGCCAATCTGATCTTGAAACAGATCCTGGACACGCCCCGGGTGAAGTACATCCTGGTTCCCAATCAGCATATTGGCGCCTGGGCGGTGAGTTTCATGCCGCAATGGATTACTCGCGATTACTTGGCTCGACGTGGTGGCGCCCGCTTCAGCAGGGACCAGGTAACGGCCTGTCGGTGTTCATTGCTGGGGTGGAACCCCAACTCCATTGCGGTTGAGGGCCGGAATGTAAGTTCAGAATTCTTTAAAGTAGAGAAGCAGCTCGAAGTGGGCGTGGAAGCTTATGACAAGGGCGCCGCTGTTTTGCGGGATTTCTTTATCCAGGAGCTTTCACAGTACAAGGTTCAAGATCTTCTCCCGCTGGGCCGCGAAATCATTGATTGCTGCATTAGTGGTGGAAGCATTGAGGACTATACGGCCCTGATTCCGCATGAGACCCTCAGCATGGATGATTGAAATATATTGGGGATAATCGAATGAACATGACGAATGATGCGCAGGTTGGTGTTGTTATGGGCAGCACATCGGATTGGGACACCATGAAACACGCGGTCCGGGTCTTAAAGGAATTCGGCGTGCGCTGTGAGGCCCTGGTGGTATCGGCGCATCGCACGCCGGCCTGGCTGAGTACATATGCGAATTCCGCGGAGAAGCGGGGCTTGAAGCTGATCATTGCCGGTGCGGGAGGCGCCGCTCATCTTCCCGGTATGCTGGCCGCGCAGACACTGATTCCCGTATTGGGCGTCCCGGTGAAAAGCAAGGCGCTCAATGGGCTGGATTCGCTGTTGTCGATTGTGCAAATGCCAGGGGGCATTCCGGTGGCCACCCTGGCCATCGGGGAATCGGGCGCGAAAAATGCCGGACTGCTTGCCATATCCATCCTGGCCAATGAGGATCCTGCGCTCAGAGAACGGCTTCGTGCCTTTCGCGAGCAGCAGACATCCTCCGTTCTCGAGGATCGTCAACTCAATGTGGAGTCAGTTTGAGCACCCCCAAGAAACAGGTCGGCAAGCGGCCCAAATCGCCACTGCCCACGGCCGCGACCCTGGGGCTGTTTGGCGGTGGTCAGTTGGGTCGCATGTTTGCTAAAGCCGCGGCCCGGCTGGGGTATCATGTCCATGTGTTCGCGCCGGAATCAGAAAGCCCGGCCGCGGAAGTCAGCGCCTGGCACACGCGCGCACCATACGAGGACCTGGATGCTGTCAAAACATTTGCTCAATCAGTGGACGCCATCACCTATGAATTCGAGAATGTGCTGGACCCGACCGTGGAAACGGCCGCCCAATATGCACCCGTGTGTCCGCACATCCGTGTTCTCTCGGTCACGCGCAACCGGTTGACTGAAAAAAGATTTCTGCACAACCTGGGCCTTCCCGTAACGCCGTTCAGGGCGGCGTACTCCGCGGAGGATTTGGCGGAGGCCCTGACAGCGTTTTGCTCTCCGGCAGTGCTGAAAACCACGGCCTTTGGTTATGACGGCAAGGGCCAGGTCCGGGTCAAGGGCCCGTTGGAGGCGTCAGCGGCGTGGGCATCCATTGGTCATCCATCCGAGGCGATCGTCGAGAAGTTTGTTCCCTTTGACGGGGAATGCAGCATGCTGGTGGCTCGGGGATATTCAGGTAAACTGGTATATTACGGCCCTTTTTACAATGAACATGAAAATCACATCCTGGATTTGAGTACCTGGCGATACGATGAAAGGACCCCCGTGGCCCGTCAGGCCCGGGCTATCTGCGAGGGAATAGCTGACGCGATGGACCTGGACGGCATGATCTGCATTGAATTTTTCATTGTTGGTGAACAACTGCTGGTCAATGAAATCGCCCCCCGTCCCCATAACAGCGCACATTTGACTCTGGAGGCTTGTTCCATCAGTCAATTTGAGCAGCAGGTCCGGTTGGCCGCAGGCTACGAACCCCAGGAGCCCGCGGCCCGTGCGCCGGCGGCGGCGATGGTAAATATCCTGGGCGACCTGTGGGCCAATGGCCCCCCCGACTGGGCCTCAGCCTTGGCGGATCCGGAAGTTTGTTTCCATCTCTACGGAAAATCAATTCCCCGCCCGGGTCGCAAGATGGGACATTTCACCGTATTGGCGCATACGCCCGAAGAAGCGGCGGAAAGATCCCTCCACGCCCGGCGACTCCTTAATTGCAACCCATCCGTCACCACAAAAAGTATGCCGGTTTGATTACTTGGCTCTGGTCCTTTGGAAGGACACTTGTTAGGTTGCGTGCGAGATGACGGATACTTGGTACATAGTGATGGTGCAACCGGGCGCGTTTCACCTGAATGAGCCGCCGGACTGGTTCAGAAAGGCCGCTGGGGGAGTGACCGTACCGGGTATTGATTTTCAACATAAGGAGTAAAGCAATGTCGAAATATATATCCATGGGGTTCCTGGTCGGACTGACGGTTGTTTCCATCCTGGCGGGTGGTTGCACTACGGCAAGTATGCAGGTGCCGTCCGCGTTGCAGGGCGTGCCGGTACTGGCCGTGACCGGCCGCAGCGCATTCCGGTTTAACGAGTCCTTTCAGTTTGGGCCGTACGCCGTCACGGATGTCAAACGCGGATGGACATCCGGTTCGAGCTGGGGGCTGATGGGGTTCCGCAGCACGCACAAGAACCAGCAATACGAGTTCAGCCTGGTGGCGGCGGACGCCGAGTGGAAGGCCCAATGCGCCACCCGGGTCAGTCGCAAGGACCTGGAGCAGAACCTTTGGGGCGGGGAACTGACCGCGCAACTCGACCTGGATTCCGCCTTCATCTGCACGCTGCATTCCGAATCGACCGGCGCGACCTGGAAGATGCTCATGAGCCGCAAAACAGGCCAGGCCGTGATGGACGGCACGCTCAGCGACGGCGTTTCCTCTATTACTGTTTCCGGCACCCGGTCGTTGAAAGGTTCTTCCATCGAACTCTCCACGGCAACCGGATACACCTTTGAAATAAACGGCTCCGTGGTCGCCGCCGTGCAGGTCATCAACAACGGTGCCATCTGGCTCGTTCCTTCCATCCCGCGGGAAACGCAGGACCTCCTCGCCGCTGCCGCCACCGCCCTCATCCTGTATGATGATATCGGGAAGAACTGATTAGTTAAAAAGTGACAACTTTAAATCAGGACTTGATCGTTTCAGGTTTCAAGTCTCATGGCGCGGCGGTCGGGAGGGCCTCCTGCCAGCCCCATACCTGCGTGTGACCTTGTCCGCCGCTGTACAGGATGTACCAGCGTCCGGTGGCGGGGTCGTAGACCGTATAATCGGCTCGTTTGTCGCCGTCGTAATCGCCGCCGACGGGCAGGGTGCCAGGGAGGCCCCAGGAGACGAGGTCCAGTTGGCCAGTGGTGCTTTTACGGACGTACCAGTTGCCGGTGGCGGGATCAAAGACGGCGATGTCCGTTTTGCTGTCGCCGTCATAATCAGCCGGGACCGGTTGGGCGCCGGCCCATCCCCAGTTGATTTCGCGGCGGGTTCCGATGAAGCTCTCCAGGATAAGCCAGTCGCCGGTGGCCCGTTCATACGCGGCAAAATCGGAAACGTCGTCCCCGTCGTAGTCGCCGGGTACCGGATCGAACCCCGCGCCGCCCCAGGGCATGGAGAACATCCCGCCCGCGCTGAGGCGCACATACCAGGTTCCGTCGGCGCTTCCATAGACCGCGATATCCGTCAGGCCATCGCCATCATAGTCGCCGGGCACGGGAACGCTGCCGGCCCAGCCCCACTGGATTTCGCGCAACTGCTGTGTGGAACTTTCGCGGATATACCAGTAGCCGGTGGCGGGGTCAAAGACGGCGATGTCCATGCGGTTGTCGCCGTCGTAGTCCGCCGGCACGGGAATGGCGTCCGCCCAGCCGAACTGCAAGGACACCAGTTCATGCCCTCCGCTGCATTGCAGGTACCAGCGGCCCTGTTCGGGCCAGTACACACAGAGGTCGCTTTTGCCGTCGCCGTCGTAATCTGTGTTTGGCCCGCTCCAGTTGGCCGGGTCCCGTCCGCCGGGATCGTAATCCGGGGGCGGCTGCGTTACCACGCAATGGGGGGTGTAGGGCGAGAATTCCGAGGTATCGTTGTCGTCATTCCGTGCGGTGGCGGTGATGATCCATCCCACGGGCGCTGTTGCGATATAGGAAACAAACGCGATGGGCGCATAGCCGTGTTCATCCGTGCTTACCCAGTCTGCGCCCAGGAACACTCGTCCTTCGGCATACCCGCCGGGATTGAGCGATTCGGAAGCGAAGAACTCGAGCACGTACTCGGACAAGGGAGCGCTTTCCAGATAGCCGTACACATGGGTGGTGCCCCGCCAGGCGTTGGTGATGACCGGATGGTTCTGCCCGTTGTTCGGTCCGGCATCCGTGTCGCTGGGGTCATTACCCGCGCCGCAGGCGCCCAGGCATATGCCGCGCCGCCCGTTATCATACAGCGAGTTCATGCTGATTTTGTTGTGTACGGCGGTGTCGCCGCTGATCCGGATGCCGTTGCCCGTGTTGCCGACCATTGTGTTTTGTTCGATTTCGTTGTCATGCGCGTCGAGTACCGCGATCCCGTCGCCGATGTTACCCGTGACCTGCCGGTCCCCGGTGTCCAGTCCGATATAATTACCGATCACGCGGTTGTTGGTTGACCCTTCGCCGACGAGTTGGATTCCCGCCGCGAGGTTTCCGCCCACGACATTGGGATATCCCTGGTGTCCGATGAGGCCATTGGCGCTGTGTTCGACAACCACGCCTCCCTGGTTGTTCGGAGCGGCCGCCGCGCTATCCGGAAGCAGGCCGATACGGTTTCCGAAAACCTCGGCGGCGTGTGTATTGATGAGGCGTAGGCCCGCGCCCTCGCTGCCCACAATCACCGTGTGTGGTTCGTCCGCGTTGAAATAGTCGCCCACACGGTTGTAGTATCCGTTCACGATGCGTACGCCGTCCCCCCGGTTGCCCAGCGCCGTGCCTTCGGGGGTGAGGCCGATGTAATTGAGCTGTACCTCCTGGTTGGTGGCTTCTTCGATGATCAGGCCGTGCGTATTGCCCGCGATATAATTCGGCCCGAAGAAGGGGGTGGGTGTGGACATGGAAGATTGGCCTATGCGCACATCGCCGCAGTTGGTCGATACGATAATTCCCGCGCCATAGTTGGTCACGTATCCCGCGGCATTCCGGGCGCAGCCGATGCGGTTGTCGCGCAGGCGGATGTACTGGCCATCCAGCAGTTTGATGCCGGCCTGTGCGGTCGCGCCGATGAAATTACCGGGCATGGGGCCTTCCTGCAGGTCGTCGCCAATCTTGTCGTTCCTCGCGTGTTCGAGCAGGATGCCGTATTGCATGATGGCGCTCACCGCGCTGAGCGCCGGATCAAACCCGATGTAGTTGCCCATGATCTCCGAAGACTGGGTGTTGCGCATATGGATACCCACCGGGCCGTTCAGCACATTCCCGATGCCGGCCCGATCCCCGATTTGCGGGCAGCCCCCATCCGCGTAAATGGCGGCCGGGCCCAGATTGCGGAGGGCGTCGTCGAAGTGTCCGGGCAGGGCGCCGATGTAGTTGCCGAAGATCATGTTTCTGGCATTATAATCGTTGTAGTCCATGTAGATGCCGCATCCGGTATTGCCGCAGATCATGTTGTACCCATTGGTGCGGTTGATGCCGATGAGGCTGTCCCCCGCATTCTCCAGCAGATGAATCCCGTGCCCCTGGTTGGGAAAGAGCTGGTTGTCGGCGTTGAGCCCGATGCGGTTATTCAGGATGGCGGTCCGGTCGGCGCCTTGACCCAGGCGTATGCCGTCACTGTGGTTGCCGGCAATCACATTGCCTTCGCGGGCGCCCAGGTCGTTGCCATAGATACGCGCAAACATGGTGGTGGACCCCATACAGATGCCGCAGGTGCCGTTGCCCAGGGGGGCGGAGGCGTCGGCATTGAGCCCGATGATGTTACCGTCGATTTGATTGAGGCTGGCGCTGGAATAAAAATGAATACCGTTGGAGGCATTGCCCGAGATCAGGTTCCCCTCGCGGTGGTCCAATCCGTTTGTGCCCCCGATCCGCATCTCCCGGGTGTTATACGAGATGGTGTCCTGGATACAGATGCCGTGGCGTCCGTTGGGCAGCGCGTTGGCGCCTGTCACATCTGTTCCGATAAAGTTGCCCTGCACCACATGATTGCTCGACATCACGCTCCCGCCGGGCTGGATGGCATTCAACTGCAGGCCGTCGAGACGGTTGCCGGAGATGAGGTTTCCCATGCCGGGCTTTGGGCCTCCGACGACATTGTCCCCGCCGCACAGGCGGATGCCGACCTCGTTGCCCACGGCCGTCGCGCCATTGGCCGCGGCGCCGATGCGGTTTCCTGTAACCAGGTTGTACCGGGGCGGGTCGATATCTTCGCCGCCATCAAACAGGAGGCCGACGCCGGTGTTGCCCGAGATGAGGTTCGCCTGTCCGTGTTCCTCGCCGCCGACGGTAACCTGGTGGCAGGCCGACAGCCGGATACCGGTGGTGTTGGGCAGCGCCGCGTCCCCGTTGCGTGTGGTGCCGATATAGTTGCCCATGATGCGCGCGCCCGCCATGGCGTTCGTGCTGTGGCTTGTTCCCCGGATATGAATCCCGTTTCCGCTGTTGCCGGAGATGATATTGCGCGCTCCCGGGATGCCGCCGCCGATCAGCAGGTTCGGCGAGTTTTCCGCAAGAACCCCGTTCGCGTTTCCGGCCAGGGCCTGGTCGCTTTCATCGGTGCCCAGGTAGTTTCCCTCGATGCGCACATTAAAGCCGCCATTGATGTAGACGCCGGCGAGGGCGTTGCCGTTGATGACATTGCCCAGCACGCGAAACTGCCGGTCGATCCCGCTGTCCATCTGATATGAAATCCCGTGCCCTCCGTTGCCGCGAATAAGATTCTGGGCGCCGGCGACGGATTGTCCGACGCGGATATCAATGCTGTCCATGATCAGGATGCCGTGTCCCAGGTTGCCGTTGGTGTTGGCCCCGTATTTATCGAGCGCGCCGATGTAATTGCCCTCAATGCGGACTGATTCGGCGTCAACAATGAGAATACCCTCGCCCAGGTTCTTGTGAATGGTATTACGCAATGTGTTCTCGTCGCCGCCCACGGCTACCATCGTGCCCGAAATAATGATGCCCCTGCCGTTTTCGGAAATGTCCGACTTGACCAGTCGTGTTTGTTTTCCCTTGATAAACATGCCGGCCTCGGCGTTCTGATGGGCCCGGCAGGAATAGATATCAGTATTTGTTCCGTAAACGACCAAACCATAGGCGGAATTGCTCATGTGGCAATACCACACCTTCGTATCGTCGCCGTAGATGGATAACGCCCCGCCCATGAACCCATTGTTGCGGAATTCATTGTCGTTGCCTCGGCTGTTACATCCATGCCGGATAGAGGAATCCGTTACAACATTGGACGCGCCCTGTATGTCCAGCGAGATATCCGCGTTGTCTTCGTAGACGTTGCTGTCCTTCATGTAAATGCGCGAGACATTCGCCGTAATCACCGCCTGGTTTTCCCTGAAGGTGGATTGGCTGTCCGCGTGAATCGACCCGCCCGAAAGGATATTGGCGTTGAAGTGGCAATTGGAACCGACATGAACCGCACCGTAGAGAGTGTTGTCTGAAAAGAAACAGAGGTCCCCCGCCGAAATATCATGGACTTGATTTTCGTAGAAGGTGCAGTCGTTACCGCAGCTGCTGATCATTGTCGCTGTGTTGTTTTCAAAGCGACATCCCACCTTGCCGTTGACCACAACACCATTCTCAAAAATACAGTTTTCCACCGTGCTATAGTCCGCGCCCAGGGAGAGGACGCCGGAGAAGATCACCCGCTCGCCCTGGTTTGAGCCGTCAATGGTTACGCCCTCGGAAAAACTGCCTCCAGAGACATAAAAGGGCGATTCATCGACATCGAAAGATATCATGCCTCCGCCGTTTGCTTCCACTTCACCGCGCGCCCAGTTCCAGTCGTGGACCACGACATTGGTGACCCCCTCAACCACATTCGTGTATGGTTTGTTATCGACAACATAATACCCGCGGGCAGGGACCGTCCCTGAGATAATAAATGCGGAGGTGATGGCAAAAAACAGGCTAAGGTTCTTCATGACGATATCTCCAGAATATATCCATCCAATGTCAATTACGGGGGAAGGGTAGCAGAATTCCAGTCATGAGGCCAGTGATGAAAGGCGAAAAATGCGGGGGCGGTTATTTTTCGTTGGGCATACCGAATGCCTCCGCCATGGAGAGGTTTAATTTGCGGGCGGTTTCAAAGGCGGTGGTGGCGTTGGTGGGGTCGCCCGCCGCGGCGTAGGCGCGGCTCAGCCACAGGCGGCACATCGGGTTGCGCGGTTGCAGCGCGCAGGCCCGTTGCAGGCTGTGGATGCCGTCGGATGCCTGGTCGAGTTGTACCTGGCAGATGCCGAGGTTCAACCAGGCCATGGCCAGGCGGGGATTGGCCCTGGTCAGCACCGCGTAGATGGCCGCCGCCCTGCGGTAGCGCCCCATACTCAGGTAATAGTTGCCGGCGCCGATGAGGCGGGGCGACAGGGGGGGCTTGATGAATCCCCCGGCGCGTTCCCGATAGGTCTGGTAGGCGTCATCAAGCGTTTGCAGGCCGCTGTCCCAGATTTCGCGCGAGACGAGTTGTTTGTTTGCGGGCACTTCACGGTTGAGGATAATGGCGGTGGTGCCGTCAAAGTAGGCGAGGCCCCATTTCTTTTCATTGAGGATCGGAATGATCGTCGTCTCAGCAAGGGGGGTAGCCATATTCAGGACAATGGCCGCGGGGCGCCATTGTTCGAAGAGTTCATCGCGGTGCTTCTGGCTGCCGCGCATCAGGCCGTTGGCAATCTCGCTGTAAAAAGACTGTCCGTAGAGCGCGGTGCGCCCGTCCACAAAAATCTTCCGCCCGGGATATCGCCAGGCCAGGAACGCGCCGTCGTGGATGGAGTGGACGGCCTGCTCTGGAAAGGCGTCGTTTTCGAGCAGTACCGAGGCGGCTTCAGGAAAGAGGTCGTATTCAATGCCCGTGCCGAACTCGCAGGTATAGCCGTGCCGCGTATAGTAGCGGTTGGAAACGATCATCAGGGCCATCAGCAGAATCAGCAGCAGAATGATCACGCTGCCGACCATCCGGAACGGGGGGGTAGAGAACGGCACAACGTGCTTCAGGTGGGTCTTTATGCTGTCTCCCCAGGTGGAAAAACTCAGGCAAAAAAACGGAAAGGCCATGACCGCGAAGAAGTCCGCGTACCGTGATTCGGTATACAGGGCCATCATCGCGCCGGCAATGGCCAGCATGGTGATGGCAAACGGGAGTTTCCCTTTATAGAGAATCATGCCGCCCGCGCCGAGGACCAGGGCAAAGGCGACCGTGTGCCTGAAAATAGACGGCGGAAGCAGGTGCCTGAACGGGGCCTGCCAAACCTGCGCGGAGGCCAGGCCCGGATTATTCCACATGGCCAGCGCCTGGGTGTAGAGTCTGACGCCGTATGGTGAAATCAGTGTCACGGCCAGCGAAGCCGCCAGCAGGAGCAACATGGGACCGGCCATCCGGGGCGCGCGGTTTTCATCATTTCCCCGGTAGGTCTGGAAGACGAAAATAGCGATGATGAGCGGACCCAGTAGAAAGGATACGCTCATGTTGGCCCATACGATCTGTACGGGCAGGAGAAGCAGGAAAAGCATCCAACCCCGGCATTTCGAGGAAAGCAGAGCGGTAAACAACGCAATAAACAACAGGCTGAAAATGTGCGGACGGATCTCCAGGTGGGGCAGTAGCATGCAGGCGCTGAACAGCAGTCCGAGAGCGGTCGCGAAGGGCCCCGCGAATTTTCGTGTCACGGGCAGCAGGAGAAGAAACGCGGCCAGGATGGCGCCGGCATGGAGTGCGGTCAGCCCGGTGATGCCCGAGGATGCCCACGTGCGGTAGAGCAGGCGGTCGTAAAGCCAGGTGGTATTGATCCAGGGGGTATCCGCCCGTGTGTAGGAAAACGGATCCGTTGTGGCGCAGCCGGGCATCCCGTTTTCCTGTTGCCACCGTCCGTTCGCCAGATGCATCCACATGTCCGGACGGCTCGCCGTCCGGATGCCCGCCAGCAGTAGAACAATCAGGGCCGGAAGGATAAGCACATGACCCCATTTTTTTACATATCCATTGCATGTTCTGCTCATTTTATACACCCTGTCGTTGTTTCCATACCCGGAACCCTACCTGAAATCCGTGGCGTTATACTATAAAAAAATTGAGGCAATGAGCCCTGAATTGCTCTTTCGGCTGCCATTTTACCCTCGCAAAAACAGCGTGTGACAGTGCTTGACCAAACCGCAAACCATCCCTACACTACGTCCTTCAATGAATTTTAGCTAAATGTGGCAAGTGACAGGAGAAGCAGGTTTTATGTCGAAAAAAGAAGGCGAAAAACAGGATGTGAAGGATATAGCTCAGGAGGCGAAGACGCCCGTCGTGGAGGAGTTTGCCCTGCTATTTGAGTTGGAAAATATCGTGGTGGAGGGCCGCAGCGTAGTATTTGATGTGTTAAACAGCATCCTCTCCGAACAGGGTGCGGAGCTGACGCAGTCGGCGTTCTCCCGGTTTTGCACACGCAGCGCGCCTGCGCGATACATGGCCGAACTGCTGGCCACCATCGGAGCAAAAAAAATATCGGCCGAAAAGACCATTGAGGATTTGGACAGTGGCCTGGCCATGTTTTATGCCTCCGCGGACCTGGCGCTCAAACCGGGTGTGTTGGAAGTACTCAAAGCAGCCAAAGGCATGGGCGTTGCCCTGGGGGCCATCAGCGGCCTCCCCAAGGAAATCGCGGAGACCGTCATCAGCAGGATGAAACTGGACGAGCTGAACGTCAGCCTGGTGTCCTTCAGCGGTCGTGATGATGCCTCGCCACGCGCCGATACCTGGATGATGATGGCCAAGGCCATGTCGAAATCCACCCGGCGCTGTGTGGCGATCGGCAGCAGTTCCCTCGCGTGCAAGGCCGCGCTTTCTGCCGGTATGCGTTCGGTAGCCCTTCCTGACCGCTTTACGGATTACCAGGATTTCGGCGGCGCCGAAATGATCTCCGGCTCAATGGCGAGCGTGAACCCGAAAAAACTGTTGGCAGGGTTGTTTCCCGCGGCCGGCGAATAATGCGACTTCTTTCAGGCCGGTTGCTTCCCGCAGCCGGCCTTTTCTTTTTTTGCCGAGGTGCAGTGTGAACCAGACATTTGATGAAACCGGCATGGAACAGTTGTTGGCGGTAATGCGCAAGTTGCGCTCGCCCGATGGATGTCCGTGGGATGTTGAACAGACCCATGAGTCCATCAAGCCCTGCCTGGTCGAGGAAACCTATGAGGTCCTCGATGCCATTGACCAGGGGGATATGGAGGCCCTGAAAGAGGAGCTGGGCGATGTCCTCCTCCAGGTGGTGTTTCATGCCCAGATTTCTGATGAACATGGGCAGTTCGCATTCAAGGATGTGGTGGATGTCCTGACCCGCAAGCTCATTCGCAGGCATCCCCATGTGTTCGGGGATGTCGACGTGGCCGATTCGGATGAGGTGCTGAAAAACTGGAACGCCATCAAGAAGGAGGAAAAGGACGACAAACACGCATCCCTCCTGAGCAATATCCCGCGTAGTTTTCCCGCGCTCCTGAAGGCCCACCAGGTGCAGAAAAAGGTAACCCAGGTGGGGTTCGACTGGACGGACCGCGTGGATGTCATCGCGAAGATTGAAGAGGAACTCCAGGAGGTGCGCGAGGCGATCGAGCAGGGGGATGCGGAGCATACACAGGAAGAGCTGGGTGATTTGCTTTTCTCCGTGGTGAACCTGGCCCGCTTCCAGGGCTATCACGCGGAGGAATGCCTGAACCGGACAATCACCAAGTTCATTTGCCGTTTTCAGAAAATCGAAGACCGCTTCCATGCACAGGACCATGCCCTGGCCGATTCCTCGCTGGCGGAACTCGACGCCGTGTGGGAAGCCATCAAACAGGACGAGCGCGAACAAAGGCGCGCCAAAGACCAAATTTTGCCCTTTTCAGGGGTGTTGCCTGGCGATCAGTCCAGTACACCGTAGGGATCAGCCATGCCGGCGCCGATCGGACTGAGCGTCATCTCGATGCGCGTGTATCCGACGTCCGTGATCTTTCCGATCAGTTCGCCGTCCAGCCACTCGAAGTCGCACGGGACATTGACGGATGTCGGGATGTAGCCCTGCGGAATGATCAGTTCGACGCGCGAAAAACTGGTTTCGCGTTTAAAGACCAGTGTGCCGTCCGGTCCGGCAAAAAAGGAGGCCGGGTGGATGTACAGGTTATCAAGCACATAGCGGTCCTGTTCCTGCTCGATCAGTTCCGCATTATTGACCAGCACCGTCGGACGCCCGTTCTGCATTTTCTGCAGTTCGGCGAAAAGGATTTTTTCGGTGACCCAGTCGTAGGCTTCGTAATCCGCAATCACGGTGTCTACCGCAGAGGCGGCCACGGAGAAAGAGGCCCAGGGGAAGAGGGTGATGACGCCAAAGGAGCCGACCGGGGTCGTCAGGTCATAGATGGCCAGCGGGTGTTCCGCCACCTTTTCGTCGAATACCAGGGTCATGAGGTTGCGGTACTGGTCGAAAGTGCCGGAACGTACGGGATACAATCCGGGCGGTTCAATGGCGCCGATGATGTCAGTTTCCCCAAGTTCCTGCCCACGAATGTTGACCTTGTTGCCCTCAAAGGTGTTCTCCGAGAGCAGGACAAAACTGCCGCCGCCCACGCTGATGGCCAGGCTGTTGCTGATGAAGTAATTCTGAGAGACCTGCGGGACAAAGTTCTGGAAGGCCAGCAGGCCGACCTGGTGATTCATGATGTAGTTGTTCACGATGTAGGGATTGGACCCATAGCATCCGATACCGGTGGACTTCCCGTTGCCGTCGATGATATTGTTGGCAATCACCCCGCAGCCGTTGTCGGTCAGGCGTATGGCAAAAGGCGCGCATTCCTCAATGCGGCACTCAAAGACGCCCACCGCCTTGCCGTCGTTGCTGATGCCGATCTGGCCGTTGCGGATGGTGAAGCCTACAAGGGCTGAGTCTTTGCCTGCGCTGACGATGCAGGCCGCGCCTTCGCCATCAATAACCGTTGTTTCCGCCCCTTCACCAACCAGCGTCATGCCGTCTTTAAGCGCAATGGTCTCCACATACGTTCCGGCCGGAACCATTACAACCGCGCCGGCATCCGCGGCGTCAATCATCTCCTGAATAACACCGGCATGTGAAAAAAGCGCAAGACTTAACGTGACTATGGTGATGCACAGAAGATGTTTCATGAAATTTCTCCTTAATTTTGTTGATGTACCGTCGTTTTCATTGTTGCCGTCTGTTGACCACGAGTCTCCTAAATGGCGCAAAATGAGTCAAGCATATACCTTGGCTTATCTCACGGCATCACGGCGCGTATTCTATTCATTGTTGCCTCCATCGGAACACACGGCAGCCTATGTTTCCAGAGCAATGACCGTCGAACCATTCCTTCTGGTCGCGCACGCCGAAGACAAACGCGCCGCGGTGGTCGGCCTTGTCACCAGCGAAATGGGCGGTGGCTTCCGCGCCGATCACCACATAGCCCTTGCCGCAGCGGGAACGTCCGCCCCTCCATCGGTACATCCGGCGCAGCTACCAACCCCGACGCCTCGGTCGGACCATTGTTCTTCTCCGGTCTTTGCTTTATCTCACTACTCGTATCCGGTAGTAGCCTTCGATGTCCAGGAAGGTGTCATCGAACAGGTTGGTGACCGGGGTGGGGGGCGTGTTGGTCGTTATGACGGACCATGTGTCGCCGCTCATGGCCGGGTTCCATTCGAGATACTGCACAACGGAGGTGCCGCCGATCCATTC
>RZZM01000366.1 GCA_009929845.1 Spartobacteria bacterium | reverse complement strand
GGGCTCTACAGAGTAGCCGCCCTCCAAATAACCGCACTCAAGTAACCCCTGGAGGGCGAGATTCCTATCGAGCCGGCCTGTACCCGTGCCCCATCAATTCCAAAGAACCCTCGGCGCCCCGGGCTCTACAGAGTAGCCGCCCTCCAAATAACCGCACTCAAGTAACCCCTGGAGGGCGAGATTCCTATCGAGCCGGCCTGTACCCGTGCCCCATCTATTCCAAAGAACCCTCGGCGCACCGGGCTCTACAGAGTAGCCGCCCTCCAAATAACCGCACTCAAGTAACCCCTGGAGGGCGAGATTCCTATCGAGCCGGCCTGTACCCGTGCCCCGTCTATCCCAAAGAACCCTCGGTGCCCCGGGCTCTACGGAGTAGCCGCCCTCCAAATAACCGCACACAAGTAATCCTGGAGGGCGAGATTCCTATCGAGCCGGCCTGTACCCGTGCCCCATCAATTCCAAAGAACCCTCGGTGCCCCGGGCTCTACGGAGTAGCCGCCCTCCAGGTTTACATCAAACCAATCCTGGAGGGCGAGATTCCTATCGAGCCAACCGCTGTGGCCCGGCGGGTTACTTCTCTTCATCATCGCACAATTCCGGATAGAGTTTCTTTCGGCAGTCGGGGCAGATGCCATGAGAAAACTGCGCCTCGGTGTGATGGGCCACATAGGATTCGACATGTTCCCAATAGCCCTTGTCATCCCGGATTTTTTTGCACTGTATGCATATCGGAACGATCCCCCGCAAGGTCTTGACTTCCTGCAGCGCGCTCTGGAGTTCCTGGATGGTCTTTTGGCGTTCGTCCTCCGCGTTCACCCGCTCGGTGATATCGATCATAATCGTCAGAAAATGTTTGGTATTCTGGCTTTCGATAAATTCGGCGTGGTACTGATTGACCCTGCCGTAGGTGTCGATGTCGGACAGGAACCACATTTGGATGGGCACGGCGTCCATTAACATGGAAAGCTGTTCGAGTCGTTCCTGAAGTTGTAGGCTAGGCTGATTGTGGCTCATGGGCATCCGTTATGCGTCTGTCAGAACACAATGCCAATGCCGGTGGAGACCAGCCAGTCATCATCGCCGTCGCCGACGAGGCTGTATCCGCCGAGGCTCAGCAACAGTTGTTTGATGCTCAGCTCCGCTTCGATCCCGAGAAAGTTCTGGTCCTCATCGACCCCGATCGGGGCCAGCCATGTCCTGAGAATGGCGGCCTTGATGCCGTAGCCAAGACCGGATTGGCCGGTGCTGTCGAGCCCGACGGCAATACGCCCTCCGCCGACGCCGGCTTCCACTTGGATGGTCGGCCGCATCTGGCCCATGTCTTCGCCGAGGCGCAGGCCGAGTGAGCCGCTGAAAATCATTGGGGAGGACACCCGGAGAACGGAAAAGGAGTCCGCCGCTTGCACCTGATGGATACAAAAACTGGTGATGACAGCAATTAGCACAAGGCATTTCTTCATTATCGTTCTCCTGTATATTTTCTGGTTGTTCGATTGTAACAATAATTGCCATACGGCCCCCGGCGCGCTCCGGGGGCCGCATGTGCGGGTGATTTATTCGTTGGTCGCCGGGGGCGTGAAGACGCGCGCGGCGAGGTCACGGTCGATCATCAGCAGGGCGCGTTTATCGCCGCCGGAGAGCTTCAGTTCGCCGAGAATATCGGTGACATTCTCTTCTTCCTCGACCTGCTCGGTTACAAACCACTGCAATTCGATTTGTGTGGCATGGTCTTTCTCTTCCCGGGCCAGTTCCATGAGTTCATTGAAGCACTGCGTGATAAACTGCTCGTGCTTCAAGGCGTCCTCAAAGAGCTTTTCGTAGGAATCAAAAGACGCCGGGGGTTCCGCAATGGCCTGCATGATGGCGCGCCCGCCGCGGCTGTTCACATAGTCGTAGATGCGTTTGGCGTGCGTCATTTCCTCCATGGTCTGGATATAGAACCAGTTGGCGGCGCCTTTGTAGCCTTCGCTGGAACAGAATGCGGACATGGAGAAATAGAGATACGCCGAGTACAGCTCGTTATTGATTTGTTTGTTGAGCGCCTTGGTCATCGTGTCACTGATCATGGTTCACTCCCTTCACGGCTCGTAGCCGGGTAAGCGCTCAGCCCTTCCACAGGCCGTGCACGTTGCAATACTCGCGGGCCCGGATGGTATCCGCCTTGATGCCGTCAAAGAACGCCTCCGGGGCGTCGCCCGGCTTGAGGTACTTGCGTCCGACCTTGTCATCGAACTGTATCTCAATCCATTCGATGTAATGTTCATCGGCCATGGGGTGGGGCACGCTGCCCACGGTGACTTTATATCCATTGCCCTGTTTTTCGATGACGGGCACGTGTTTTTCCGTGCTGGAGTCGGCGGTCTTTTCTTCGAGCCGGTTCATCGGCTGTCCGCAGCAGACGAGTTCACCGCCGCCGGCATGCAGGACTTCGACAATGTTTCCGCAGACTTCGCATTTGTAGATTTCCAGTTTTGTGGTCATGGGTTTTCCTCTCCTTGTGGGTTACCAGTTTTCTCCGAGAATTTCGAAATGGGCTTTCGGGTGGGCGCAGGCGGCGCAGACATCCGGGGCGCTCTTGCCGGTGTGCAGGTAGCCGCAGTTGCGACAGCGCCAGACCACCTCTTCACCGCGCTGGAAGACCCGGCTCTCATCAATGTTGGCCTTGAGTTCGAGGTAGCGTTTCTCGTGCTGTTTTTCCGCGATGGCAATGGCCTCGAACACATCGGCGATTTTCACAAACCCTTCTTCCCGGGCCACCTGTGCGAAGCCGGGATACATTTCCGTCCATTCATAGTGTTCGCCGGCGGCGCCTTCGGCGAGGTTTTCGCTGGTCGAACCGATCACGCCGAACGGAAAACTGCCGGTGATCTGCACCTCGCCGCCATCCATGAATTTGAACAGGCGCTTGGCATGCTGGCATTCCTGGTCGGCCGTTTCCGTAAAGATATCGGAAATCTGCACAAAGCCCTCTTTGCGGGCCTTGCTGGCAAAATAGGTATACCGGTTGCGCGCCTGCGATTCGCCGGCGAAGGCGGCCATCAGGTTGATGGCGGTTTTGCTGTCTTTAAGGTCCATATATTCGTGCTCCTTTGTTTTCCGGGTGCGTGGCATCCGGGTTATCATGGGTTATATCTTCTGTCCTACCTTTTTTTCGTATGAACGAAAGTCTGTTCCGACGCCGACCATTTGCGCGCCGATTAACACATCGTCCCGCTTCAGCAACGAGGCATAGGCCCCGGATGAAGGTACCTCAAGGATAACCTCATTTGCCGATTCGTCAACCGCGGGACCGACGGAATGTACTTCAAAATCCTCGTATTTGAAATTAACCGCGCCGCTGGAGGGCGCATATTCCTTGTGGGCGCCGGTCTGTTGCAGCGCGCAGAGGAGGTTGTGCGCGGCCACGCCGCCCTGCATGGTGGCGTCCAGCGCCGAACAGCGGGACACGCCCGGTATCTCCACGATATCCCCGCAGGCAAATATTTTCTCGACCGAGGTCCGCATCGAGTTGTCGACAAGGATGCCCCGCTGTACCGACAGGTCGGCGGACTGCGCGATATCAAGTTCGCGCCGGGCGCCCACGGACACAATGATGAGGTCCGTGGGAACCTCCGTGCCGTTGTTCAGGTGCGCGGTAAGTCCACCGTCTTCATGGGGCGTTATCGACTCCATGCCGCATCCGGTCGCGATGTCGATGCCCCGTTTCCCGAGGTCTTTTTCCAGCGCGACGGCCGCGTTCACACCGAATTGCGCGGCCATCAGCCGTTCCATCAATTCCACCACCGTCACGCGCGCGCCGGCCGATGCGGCGCGCAGCGCGGCTTCGATACCCAGGATGCCGCCGCCGACAATCAGTAGGCGTGCGTCGGGCCGGATGTTGGCCGCGATGGTCTGCGCATGTGTCATGTTCCAGAGCGGCACGACCCGTTCCGTATCCTGCATGAACGGAGGTCTGAACGGCGCCGCGCCGTGGGCCAGGATGATGCCGTCAAACGTTTCTTCCTGTCCATCGGCGGAAACAACGACCATCCCGTCCGCATGGATGGCTTGCACGCGTGTGTCCAGGCGCAGGTCGATTTTCCGTTCCTCGTACCAGTCGGCCGGATGCATCAGGATATCCTCCGGCGCGCTCTGCCCGCAGGCCACCGCGATGAGGCGCGGCCGGTAATAGGGCAGCGAAGATTCGTTGGAGTAAAGGACAACGGACGCCCCGCCGCCGGTGGCCGTTTCCGCGGCCTTCACGCCGGCATGACCGGCCCCTATGATGCCTATACGCATGTGCATTTCTCCTTTTACGTTGTCTGTTTGCCCGCGGATGTCGCCAGCAGTCGAACCGTGGAAATCAGGCGCGCGCTGACGCTGACATGGGTGATGCCTGCCTCCATCAGCAACGGAATATATTCGGGGTTGCCCGCCAGCTCCCCGCAGACCGACAGTGGTTTGCCAGCCTCCAGGGCGGCCCGGGCGATCTGGCCGATCAGGGTCCAGAATACCTCCTGGTCGGGCTGGTAATCGGCGGCCACCAGTTCGTTGTCGCGGTCCACCGCAAAGAGATACTGCACCAGGTCGTTGGTCCCGATGCTGGCAAAATCAGCCACCTGCAGGATGGCCTTGGCCTGCAGGCAGGCCGAAGGCGCCTCGAACATGACC
>RZZM01000051.1 GCA_009929845.1 Spartobacteria bacterium | reverse complement strand
CTAAAGCCTGGACAACGAACGGGCAGGCTGCCGCCTGGACAAGCCATCGTTTCGCCGGGTTGTGACGGTGGTGAAATCCGTTGGTTATCCTATCCGTCCTGCGGCTTTTCGGAAGTGGCTCGTTGTTCAGGCTTTAGCCTGCCTCGTACGGCCAGCCGCGCCTGTTTTGCGCCGAAAATTGGAAAAAACAGCCGATTTCGGCGAAAAAAGCCGAAAATATGCCAAAAATTGGTACTTCGTCCCTTCTTTGCGTCTCTGCGCCCCTGCGTTCATTTATTTTGTCGCAGAGATGCGGGGATGGAAACAGATCACGAAGTTTCCTTGATGCGCGCAAACCTGCGGACACCACAGCCTGAAGGCTGGACAACGAGCCTTTTTCGCCGTACGAAAAGACGCCTGTACCCAACGCGTGCTTGACCCGCATATCGGCTTCTGGCATCGGCCTTGCTTCAACTACAGCCATGAATATTGCTTTTATTCACAATAATGAGATAGACAACTGCAACATCGCGCGCGGCGCAGGTTATATTGCCGCCGCGGTCATGCAGGCCGGGCACGCGTTAACCTATTACGACACCTACTTTACCCAAAAGGGTAAAATAGCGGAGGAAATCATCAACGGGACGTACGATGTCGTGATGGTCTCCTCAATGTCAATGTTGTTCCACAACGCCCTACAGATCATCCAACTGATCAAGCAACGGCGGGACGTGCCGGTCATCCTGGGCGGATTGCATGCCATTATCGAGCGGGGAAGCCTGCTTGAGCAGCATCCTGAAATTGATTACCTGTGCCTGGGCGAAGGCCTAACACTGGCCGTGGATTTCCTCCGCGACCTGGGCACAGAACGGCTCTATGCAATTCAGGGACTGGCCTTCCGGAAAGACGGGCGCATTGTTGAAAATCCCTGCGGTCCACCGGACGATCTGTCCACGCTGCCGCCCTTTCCCTGGCACTTCTTTCCCCGGGACGTCATTATTCACCGCAATGGGTTTATTTTCCTTACGGCGGCCCGCGGCTGTCCCTACAGTTGCCGCTATTGCTGCAACAGCATCATGTTGCGCATGTACGGGAAGAAATTCCTGCGTTTCCGTCCGGTCGAGGATGTAATCCAGGAAATAGCGTATCTAAAAGAGACCTATCGACCCGGACTGCTTTTTTTCTTTGACGAGATGATTCTTTTCGACCTGGATTACGCGCGGGCCCTCTTTGAAGCCGTGCATGAACACATTCGCCTGCCCTACGGCTTTATGGCGCGCGTGGAATACATCACCCCCGAGACCGTGCAATGGCTCAAGGCCACCGGTTGCCGCCATGTTTCGCTGGGTGTGGAGTGCGCCAATGAACCATTCCGCAAAAAATACCTGAACCGGCACATGAGCAACGCGGAGATCGCCCGGGCGTTCGGGCTGCTCAGCGAGGCGGGCATGTATACCGTCGCCTTCAATATGCTTGGTTTTCCGGTTCCAAACGACGATGAACTGACCAATGAAACCCTGGCCTTCAACCTGCAGTTGCCGATCGACCGTTCCGAGTGGTCTATTTTCTACCCGTTCCCCGGCACCCCGTTGCGCCGCTACTGCGAGGATAACGACCTGATTGACCCGGAACGGGAAAAGCATGTCCTCAGCATACGGCATGATTCCATACTCCGTGGCGTGACCCTGGCCCCCCGCCGCCTGGAACTGATGGAGCTTTGCAACGCCGGGAAGCCCGCTTTCCAGATTCATCCCCCCATGGAAATGGCGATGGCCTCTACGTGACGCCAACCGGATCGGGTGCCCCTACCCCGCTCAACGCAAAAAACGGGGGGTGTCTACACGTTTTCCGTTTTGCCGGTAGTCCTCCCGCAGGAGTGTCGCAACTTCGGCATGGGTGTACCCGGCGCATACCGTCAAGTACTCCAAAAACAGGCGCATCAGCGTAAGCAACGGCACGGCGTGCGTTTCCTGTGTCCGTTCAAACAGCCAGTCGCTCCATCGGAGGAAACTGATGAAAGGCGAAGACTCCCTCGACCACAACAAGGGGAGCGAACGTTTAAAATTTCCGCGATTTCCCATGCGCTCCCAGTAGCGGGCAAAATGGCTGATGCGGATCAGGTCCCGTGGCGAAAGCAGTTTGTTACTCAGGATGTCATACGGGGGCGTGTCGCGATATACCATCTGCCATGCCTCGGTATGCCGCGTGATGGGCGCGCCCCGCAGACGCTTGAGAATACCGACCTGGATTTCTGTCGGGTGCGTGGCCAACAGCCGGTCAAACCCTGCCGCAAAACCATCCAGTCCCTCTCCCGGCAGTCCGGCAATCAAATCCGCGTGCACCAGGGCGCCGGCCTCCCGCGTTAGAAACCGCAGATGCTCGTCCACATGGGTGTAATCCGTTTGCCGATGAATACGCCGGGCCACCGCCGGGTCATAGGTCTGGATGCCCACCTCGAAATGCAGGACGCCGGGCGGAAAGGCGCGGATCATGTCGCACATTTCCGTGATGAACCGGTCCGGCACGATCTCCAGGTGCAGCATAAGGCCGTCGCATAACCGGTTCCTGAAGAAGGCCAGCAGGTTGATCATGTGGCGCGGATCAAGATTGAAAGAGCGGTCCACGAATTTAAAATGTCGAACACCCCGCGCCAGCAGGCGTTCGAATTGTTCATAGAGAACAGCGCGATCAAAATACCGTACGGATTTATCAAGCGCCGACATGCAATAGTCGCACTGGAAGGGGCATCCGCGCGACGTCTCCACATAGATGACACGGTGGGCCACATCCTCAGGGGTATATTCAGCATACGGAAGCGCCACCGAATCCAACGCGGGGGGCGCAACCTGGATGACCTTTTGCGGCGGCAGATGCCCTGCCAGCAGGTCATGGCACAGTTCGGCAAACGCCAGGTCCGCCTCACCGCACAGCACAACATCCGCACAGCCCACCATCTCCTGCCGGTCCCATTCGTGGCTTACCTCGGGCCCGCCCAGCACCAGGATGATTTCCGGATACTGCGCTTTGAGAAGACGCGCCACATCCGTCAGGGGCGCGACATTCCAGATGTAGACCCCCAGCCCGACAATCCGGGGGCGGCAGGCGGCAAGCGCGGCGACAACCTCTTCCGGCGCGGCATGGATATCGAACTCCAGCATCCCCGTGCGCGAATGCAGGGTTCCCATATTCGCCAGCAGGTAGCGCAACCCAAACGCACAGTGAATATAGCGCGCGTTCATGGTAGACAGAAGAATGTCCGTCATGGGTATTCACCCTTTATTCTCAAATACGTGCAAGAACCCTATTTAATGTTACAAAAATATCGGCGAAATGATGCGTCCTTGTTAATCTACCACTGTTCCCCATCGTGTAAAGCAAATCCTCCGCGGGCCGGCAAGGATACGCAGACAGCAAGCGGGCGGCATTCCGGAGAATGCCGCCCGCGAGGTTAGAGAGGGGATACTTTATTGCGCGACAAATTTGATCAGCAACGGCGCGATGACAAGGGACACCACGCTCATGAGCTTGATCAGGATGTTCAGGGAGGGGCCCGCGGTATCCTTGAACGGATCGCCCACGGTGTCGCCGATCACCGCGGCTTTATGGGCATCGGAGCCTTTGCCGCCATGCGCGCCGCCTTCGATGTACTTCTTGGCGTTGTCCCACGCGCCACCGGCGTTGGACATGAACAGGGCCATCATGACGCCGGAAGCCGTCACACCGGCGAGCACGCCGCCGAGCATTTCAGGTCCACCGACAAAGCCCACCAGCACGGGCGTAAGGACACCCAACAACGCCGGGACCGTCATTTCCTTGATGGCGGAAGCCGTCGAAATATCCACGCAACGGGCGTAATCGGCCTTGCCGGTGCCTTCGAGCAGGCCCGGAATTTCTTTGAACTGGCGACGGACCTCTTCGATCATCGCGAACGCCGCGCGTCCGACCGCGCCCATCGCAAACGAGGAGAACAGGAACGGCAGCATGGCGCCCAGGAGGAGACCGGCCATCACTTTCGGGTCGGTCACGTCGATGGTTGTGATCCCGACCGTTTCGCGATAGGCGGCGAAAAGCGCGAGGGCGGTGAGGGCCGCGGAACCGATGGCAAAGCCTTTGCCGATGGCGGCGGTAGTGTTGCCAACGGCGTCCAGTTTGTCGGTGCGCTGACGCACTTCGGGGGGAAGTTCCGCCATTTCGGCCAGGCCGCCCGCGTTGTCCGCGATGGGTCCATAGGCGTCAACCGCCAACTGGATACCGGTGGTGGCCAGCATGCCCAGGGCGGCGATGGCGATCCCGTAGAGGCCGGCAAATTGATAGGAGACCAGGATGGCCGCGATCAGACAGATCACCGGAAGGGCGGTGGACATCATGCCGGTTCCCAGTCCGGCGATGATATTGGTGGCCGCGCCGGTTTCACACTGCTTGGCGATCCTGTGGACGGGACCGCGGTTTTCCGCCGTATAGTATTCCGTGAGCATGCCGATGGCCACGCCGCCGATCAGACCGGCGATGGTCGCATAAAAGATGCCGACCGACTTATACACGACCCCGTTGAGGTTGAATTCCGCGGGGGCCAGTTTACCCACGATGAAATAGGTCAGCACAGCCATGATGATTGCGGCGCCGAAGGTGCCGATATTCAGCGCGGTCTGCGGGTTGCCGCCTTCCTTGGTGCGCACAAAGAAGGTTCCAATAATGGAAACAACGATACCGACACCAGCGAGCACGAGGGGAAGCGTCACCAGTTTGATGGCGTCTTCATTGGGCAAACAAAGGGCTGTGGCGCCGAGAACCATGGCGCCGACAATGGAACCTACATAGGACTCGAAGAGGTCCGCGCCCATACCGGCCACGTCACCGACGTTATCGCCGACATTATCCGCGATGGTGGCGGGGTTACGCGGGTCGTCTTCGGGGATACCCGCTTCCACCTTACCGACGAGGTCGGCGCCGACATCCGCCGCCTTGGTATAGATACCGCCGCCCACACGGGCGAAAAGAGCGATAGAAGATGCGCCCATGGCAAACCCGTTTACGATGGGCAGGACCGTATCTTTAAGGATATCCAGTCCCGGTCCGAAGACCGCGGTATAGGCCAACAGGAGGACAGAGAGGCCCATAATCGCCAGCCCGACCACGCACATGCCCATCACGGTACCGCCGGCGAAGGCCACGGCCAGCGCCTGGGGCAATCCGGTACGCGCGCCGTTGGTGGTGCGCATATTGGCCGCCGTCGCGATACGCATACCGAAGAAGCCGGCCACGCCCGAGCAGATCGCGCCCACCGCGAAGGATAACGCCACCAGCTTCAGGCTACCCTTGTAACCGAAGATGATGAGCAGGGCCACCGCCACGACAAAGACAGCCAGCACACGATACTCACGGGCCAGAAACGCCATCGCGCCTTCGCGCACCGCCGCGCCGATTTCCTGCATACGTTCCGTGCCCGGGTCCTGTTTATTGACCCACATCGACTTATACCAGGCGAATGCGAGGGCCAGCACGCCTGCGCCTAATGACAAATACAACAGATTCATTTTCTGTTCTCCTTTTGTTCGTTAACACCGTTTGTTGATATGTGACCCCAAGCTAATCTTGGAGGGCGACTAATTTAGTGATGACGGTCCTGCCTGTCAAACATTTAGCGACATACAGTGCTTGTTAAGAAATCGGTTTTCCCCGTTTTATCGCATTTTTAACCCTTTTCATAACTCAATAACCGTTTCTTTTTAGACAGGATGACTTTTTGAGAAGATATCTAATCTGTGAATATCTGTGTAATCTGTGGGCGGCTACTCCGTAGAGTCCCGGCGCATGGAAAACTATCCGTCTTTGTATCGAAGGTTCTTTGTGGAAGTGATGGCACGGATGCAAGTTGGCTCGATGGGAATCTCGCGCTCCATAGTTACTTTTTTATGCTGCAAAGGAAGCTGTCTGAAAGGTAGTTAGAAGTTACGTTTTGTGCGCGAAAAGCCTCAAAAACGCTAAAGCAGCCAGAAATGAGCCCCAAAATGCCGTTTTGACGCCTTGCCCCCCCCCGGGAAAGGCCTAAAACAGTCAAAACCGGCCTGAAACCTGATTTTTTGATCTTTCTGACCAGAAAACACAGTTTCAGGCGTCACATTTTGGGCCCTAACATCGTACAAGGGAGCGGAATGTGACCGGAAAATGAGTGAACCAATAATGAACCCAAATTCTGTATTCACGCCATCGTGGTGATAGTTTGACAATATAATACTATCAAGATATTTTATGCATATGACAACATTGCAAGAAGTTCGAAGTGAAGTTATGGCATTGCCTGCAGAAGAACGGGCAAGCCTGGCACACGATCTTATTCGCAGTCTAGATGAACCAGAAAAATTAGAACTTAGTTCTGAATATGAATCAGAAATTGAGCGACGAGTTGAAATGGTGCGTGAGGGGAGTGCGGTCGGCCGTCCATCGGAGGATGTTTTTTCTGACATCAAGGCTAAATATCAATGATCCCTGTCACCATCTTACATAAAGCTGAGGTGGAACTGAGGGAGGCCGTTTCCTATTATGAGAATAACTGTTCAGGACTTGGTCTAGACTTTGAAGCAGAAGTTGAACGATCAGTTAAGGTCATCCGTCAGGCTCCTGAGCGCTGGGCCCTTTGCAAGACCGGAACTCGAAGATATCTTATGCAGCGATTCCCCTTTATTATTTATTTGTACGAAGCCAACCACATATGGATTATTGCCGTTGCTCATTGTAAACGAGAACCTCAATACTGGTCAGATCGTATTTAGACAGGATGACTTTTTTGAGAAGATATCTAATCTGTGAAAATCTGTGTAATCTGTGGGCATCTTGTCGCCTTATTCCATCAGGGACATGGCCTGGGCGGCCTTGGCGCACTTGCGGAGCTGGTCGCGGTAGGAGTGCATATCGGACAGCGGCGCCTTGGCCGCGTGCGCCAGCCAGAAGGCCTCCTGCGCCGCGCGCTGGGCGTGTTCATACTGACCGTTTACATAATAGGCCTCTGAAAGCGTACTCCAAACATGGTAATCGCGCGGGGCTATGAGCAGGGCGCTTCGCGCGACGGAGATCGCTTTTTCGCCATTGCGAAATACGGGCGACGACGCCGTCGCATAGAGCCACGCAATATTGTTTTTTACGGAATAATCGACGGGAAACTCCTTTTCCATATCCAGGAGCATACGTTCCGCAAGGGCATATTCCTTTACCTGGATATAGAGGGTACTGAGACCAAAACGGGCGTCACGGTTTGACGGGTCTTCCATAAGCGCGCGTTCAAAGGCATTCATGGCGCGGCGGACTTGCCCCCGATTGAAATTCTGATAGGCGATTTTTAACCAGTAGGCCGCCAGGTCCTGATCCTGGCTTTCTTCTTCCTCCACCTCATCGACGGGCCGTTTTTTGTTTTTCTCCTGCGCGACAGCGTCGGTCGCACAGAGGGCAAAAAGCGACAGCGCGCAAAGCAGGGACAGCGCGCGCCCGAGCCATGAGTAGCGGCGGGCTGTCCAATCATTCTGTTGTTTGATGTATCTCATCTGTACTGCTCCGGCTTTTCCGGCAGTGACTCACCGCACATCCAACGTTACATTAACCGTCGAGGGTTCTATACTGCTGACCGCGACATCCGGGGGCACATCAACGCGGACGGGCAACTCATAGCGTGCCGCCGGTTCCAGGCCGGCACACTCGACATAGGCGTTCAATTCCTTGGCCGACAACCGGGCCAGGGCCTCTTCGCGCCCTTTCAGGGTAACATCCACGCGCGCGGGCGCAATGCTAAGGCCTGCTCCGTAATTGGATTTGATCAGGGCATGCACATCTACGCCGGAAATCAGGCGTGTCGCGGTATGGGCGTTTACCGTGACCTCTACTTTGACCTTTTCAGGTTCCATTTGGGCGGTCCAGTGCTCACTTGGACTGGCTAACGCCAGCCGTTCATCGAAACTGAAATGACGGTTATCGAGGACCAACGGCACGGTACGCACCCGTTCGATTTCGCTGATACGCTGGAGGGGGCCCTTAACGACCACGGCCGCGGGCGTGCAGACGACCTTTTCCACTTCATAGCCATCCGGCATGGTCCCTTTCATTTCAACTTTCACGGGCACGGTCTTCGCGCCTTCCTGGTCCAGGCTGATGCTGATGCGGTTCGGGCGGATATCCACAATGCGGATGCCTGCCGGGACACGCACCATGTCAGGCGTGATAGTCAGCTCCGTGACCCCCCGGATATCATCGCCGCGCAAATCCAGCAGGACTTCCACATAATCCCGGTTCAGGCGCAACAGGTCCTCCTGGGAGCCCTTGAAGAGGATGTCGACTTCATCCGCGGTGCGGTCGAGTACGGCCCAGCCCTTATCCAGTTCGATGCGGAGAGGCACATCGATCAGATCAATTTCAAAATTGATTACGCCCTGGATGGCGTACCACGTGATCACCGCGAGGACAAGCGCCAGCAGTTTGAGCGACTTGTTCTCGGTGACTATTCGCAGCAGGAAAAATTTTTCAGTCTCCATGATCTTCAATCTCTATGGGTGAGAGTCCATCTGTTTTTGCCACGCCTTCGGGCGTAAGGTCCAACTGCTCGCGCACGCGGTTGAGGCGGCTGCGGTTTTTCTTGCGTTTGACCAGCACGGTCGAGAGCAGGCGTTGGAGGCGGTCTTCTTCGAGGCCGCGGCTCAAGCGTCCACGATAGGCCACGGAGACCGCGCCGGTTTCTTCGGAAACGACAACGACCAGCGCGTCGGTTTCCTCGGTCAGGCCAATAGCGGCGCGGTGGCGCGTGCCCAGGCTCTTGCTCAGTTCCTGGCGTTGGGAAAGCGGAAACACGCAGGCGGCGGCCACGATGCGGTCATCATGGATAATCACCCCTCCGTCATGCAGCGGGGTATGTGGAAAGAAGATACTCGCGAGCAGTTCGGGGGTCAGGCGGCTGTCCAGGCGGATGCCGCTTTCCTGGATCGCCCGGGTTCCGATTTCCTGTTCAACGGCAATCAGGGCGCCGATTTTACGTTCAGAAAGGATCAGTACCGCCTGCATGATCTGGTCGACCAGGTTGCGGTCGTCGCGCGTGGGCGCGAAGACATGCTGCTTGCCCAGCTCCGCCAGCGCGCGCCGGATTTCGGGCTGGAAAATAATCAGAAAGGCGACCGCCAGGTAGACGGAGAAGCGTTTAAGCACCCAGTTGAGGGTATCGAGGTGCAGGAATTGCGTAAGGATCATCAGGATGATCAGGGAGAAGACAAACCCGTAGAGCACCTGCGCGCCGCGCGTGCCGCGAAAGAACAGCATCACGTAATAGTACACACACGCCAGCACCAGTATTTCGAGCATCCCGCTCGGACTGGCCAGCTCTATACGTTCAAGGAATGACATGTCTTCTTCTTACTCCTAACTGCCTGACGCCTGGACAAGACTATCAACAACCCTGGCGGCTTCGCAAGATTCCTTTACATCATGCACCCGCATAATGTGTACACCCTGCCGGATACCGTCCGCCAGGACCGCCAGCGATCCGGGCAACCGCCCGTCCACGCCCCGGCCCGTGAGCGCGCCGATAAAGCTCTTGCGCGACGCACCCACCACCACCGGCCGACCCAGCCGACAAAAGACGCGCGCGTTCGCCAGGAGCTGAAGATTATGCTCACACGTCTTTCCGAATCCTATACCTGGATCCACGGCCAGACAGGCGGCGTCCACTCCTTTATCTAAACACCACTTGATGCGGTCCTGTAAATACTCTTTTACCTCCTCCACCACATTTTTATAGACGGGGTTGGCCTGCATGGTGCGCGGCCGCCCCTGCATATGCATAAGGATGATACCCGCGCCCGTTTCGCGCGCGACGTCGACCATCCCGGGATCCATGGACAACGCGGAAATATCATTGACGATATCGGCGCCGGCCTGCAGGGCCCGGCGGGCTACTTCGGCCTTGACGGTATCGACCGAGATGGGACGATCGCACAAGCCGCGCAGGCGGGCAATCACCGGGACCACGCGCCGCAGCTCTTCCTCCACGTCAAGCGGCGCCGCGCCGGGGCGTGAGGATTCGCCGCCCACATCGAGGATATCCGCCCCCTGGCCAATCAGTTCCAGCCCCCTGGCGACCGCCGCCTCCTCATCCAGGTAGGCCCCGCCGTCGGAGAATGAATCAGGGGTCACATTCAGTATCCCCATGATCAGGGTTTTATCCCCGGCAATAACAGTTCGTTCTCTGCATTTCCAGTGCAAGGGTTCTACGCCGTCTCGTCGATGTGCGGCACGCGCTCCCCGGCGTCCTCCGCGTTCTTCGCGTCTTCGCCGGTTCCGTCACCGTCCGTTTGCTTTTTATGGGCCTCGTCTTCCTCGGAACGCTCCACCTCGTCGAGTATCCGTCCGTGCTTGACCAGGTCCTCGATATCTCGTCCTTCAAGGGTCTCGCGTTCGAGCAGTAAATCAGCCACCATCACGAGGCATTCTTTGCGTTCATTGAGGATGCGTTTGGCGCGGTCATAGTTTTCATTGAGCAGGCGACTGATTTCCGCGTCGATTTTGCAGGCGGTTTCCTCGCTGTATTCCTGCGAACGGGAGACCTCGCGTCCGAGGAACATCAGTTCTTCGCGCGCGCCGAAACTTTGTGGTCCGAGCAACGGACTCATCCCCCACTCGCACACCATCAGGCGAGCGATATGCGTGGCCTGTTTGAGGTCATTCTGCGCGCCGGTGGTGATGTCGTTAAAGATCATTTCTTCAGCGGCGCGTCCCCCCATCATGCCCGCCATCATGTCGAGCAGGCTCTGCCTGTTTTGTGTATAGCGGTCTTTTTCCGGCAACTGCATGGTGGAGCCAAGGGCCGCGCCGCGCGGGATAATGGTCACCTTGTGGAGGGGTTCGGTTTCCTCGAGGACCTGCAGCACGATCGCATGGCCGGCCTCGTGATAGGCCGTCAAGCGTTTTTCCTTGTCATCCAAACGGCGGCTGCGGCGTTCCCGTCCCCAGCGGACCTTGTCGCGCGCCTCCTCCATATCCTGCAACTCGATCGCATCGGCGCCGCGCCGCGCGGCCAGGAGCGCGGCCTCGTTGATCAGGTTGGCTAGGTCAGCGCCGGAGAATCCGGGGGTGCCGCGCGCTACGCGGCGCAACTCCACATCCTTCTGCAGCTTCACCTTCTTGGCGTGAATTTTCAGGATGGCCACGCGCCCCTCGACATCCGGCAGGTCGACGACAATCTGTCGGTCGAAGCGTCCCGGACGTAACAGGGCATTGTCCAGCACATCCGGACGATTGGTGGCGGCGATAATGATCACCCCTTCCTGGGTTTCAAAACCGTCCATCTCGACGAGTAGCGCATTGAGGGTCTGCTCCCGTTCATCATGCCCGCCACCAATACCGGTGAACCGGCTGCGGCCCACCGCATCAATCTCATCAATAAAGATAATACATGGGGCATTCTTTTTGCCCTGTTCGAACATGTCGCGCACACGGGAGGCGCCCACCCCGACAAACATTTCGACAAAATCGGAACCACTGATGGTAAAAAACGGCACCTGGGCCTCGCCCGCGATCGCCTTGGCCAGCAGGGTCTTGCCGGTGCCCGGCGGACCGACCAACATGACGCCCTTGGGGATACGTCCGCCCAGTTTCTGAAAGCGTTTGGGGTCGCGCAGGAACTCGATAATCTCCTGCACCTCGTCCTTGGCCTCGTCAATGCCGGCCACATCCTTAAAGGTGATGGCATTCTTGTCGCGCGTGAGCATCCGCGCACGGCTCTTGCCGAAACTCATCGCCCCACGTCCCGCGATGCGCATCTGCCGGACAAAAAGGAAATAGAGCAGGCCGATCAGCAGCAGGAAGGGCACCGCGCTGGAAATGATCTGCCACAGGTAGGGGTTCTGTTGTTTGTATTCAAAACTGACGCCATTCTCTTCCAGCCACTTGGGCAGTTCGTCGGTGACGACCACGTCCACTTTAAAGCGGCGGGGACGACCGGTTTTCGGGTCCAGCTCATTCAATTCGCCGCGTATAAACTGAAAACCGGATACTTCCAGGACGATCTCGCATTTGCGGACCTTGCCTTCGTTCACTTTGTTGACGAAATCCGGGTTGTAACTGATCTTGGGGTGCTTCTCCTCTTTTTGTGCAAAAAGCTGAAACAAGGTCAAAAAGAGGGCAATAAGCAAAAGCCAGACCGCCAGACCCCGCATGGGCAGTTTTGCCGCGTTCGCCGCGCTGTCTTTTTTTTGTGTACCTTTTTGTTTTTCTGTCATTAGACGCTGTACTCCATCTGATTTTTTGTAAATAAGAGGCAAACCATACCACCCCGGCCGGGACATTGCAACGGGTATGAGAAAATATTCCCTTTTCAGTTGTCCGGGCCTCTGTTAGGCTTTTTCCATGCAAAACGAGACATACACGAGGTAAAAAGCCAATGAGCGCCACATCCGACAAGGTCCATGTGCAGCAGGACATCACCGGCTCCAGTCTTGATCAAAGCACCGAATTGCTCTACCGCCTGCATGACCGCCCCCCGTTTTGGGAAGGGTTTTTCGCCGCCCTGCAGCACCTGCTGGCCATTTTTGTACCGATTATCACCCCCGCCCTGGTGATTTGCGGAGCGCTGGACATCACCGGCGAAACGCGGCAGTACATTGTCAGCATGTCCCTGTTTGTCTCCGGCGTGGCCACCTATATCCAAATCCGCCGCATCGGGCCCATCGGATCGGGACTGCTGAGCATCCAGGGCACCAGTTTCACCTTTGTCGGCGCCATCATCAGCGCCGGGCTGGTCCTGCGGGATTCCGGGCACACGCCGGAGCAGAGCCTGCCGCTGATTTTTGGCGTCTGCGTGGCCGGCTCGTTCATCGAAATGGTGATCAGCCGGTTCATCCGGCAGGCCCGGAAAATCATCACGCCGCTGGTCAGCGGCATTGTCGTTACGCTGATCGGCCTGACCCTCATCAAGGTGGGGATCATCGCCTGCGCGGGCGGCTTCCAGGCACGGCAGGACGGGAGTTTCGGCAGTTTCCGCTACCTGGGCATGGCCATGCTGGTGCTCGTCATCATTGTTTTTTTAAACCGCATGAAAAACCGCTACCTGCGCATGAGCGCCATTGTCATGGGCCTGATGGTCGGCTACCTCATCTCCGCCTTCATGGGGGCGATTGACTTCAGCAGCCTGAAGGCGGTGGCCTGGCTGACCCTGCCCGTCCCCTTTAAATACGGCGTAGCCTTCCATTGGTCGGCCTTCATCCCGATCGCCCTGATTTACGTCGTCACTTCCGTTGAGTCCATCGGCGACATTACCGCAACCTGCATGGTCTCGAATGAACCCATCGAGGGCGAGCTGTATATGAAGCGCATCGCGGGCGGGGTGATGGGCGACGGCCTCAACTCGCTGATTGCGGGTGTCTTCAATACCTTTCCAAACACCACCTTCAGCCAGAACAACGGCATCATCCAGTTGACCGGCGTCGCCAGTCGGCATGTCGGCTACCTCATCGCCGGCATGCTGGTCCTGCTGGGGTTGATCCCGGGCGTCGCGGGGCTCTTTTCGCTAATGCCGGAGGCGGTACTCGGCGGGGCCACCATCCTGATGTTCGGGACCGTAGCGGCGGCCGGCATAAAAATTATCGCGGCGGAACCCCTGGACCGGCGTGCCCTCATCATCATCGCCATCTCCATGAGCCTGGGCCTGGGGGTCGTCTTTGCCCCCGAAGTCCTCTCCCACATGCCCGTCTGGGCGCGTAACATCTTCAGTTCCGGAATCGTCACGGGCGGACTCACCGCTATCCTCTGCAATGTCATTCTCCCCAAAACAAACAGCTAAACATGTTTTTCCCGTGAATAAACCGAGCGGTCCTGCGTCAAATATTCCGACAGACCATTGAACCTTGACTTGATTAACAGGCAAAAAAGTATAGGATGACACCGATGAAAATAATGAACCGTGAACAATGCAACCACCCAACAAAGGAGGGTACCCGATGAAGATATGGATGAAATCAGTACTGCTGTGCGCCATGGCCGGCGCGATGATTATGACCACCGGATGCGCCGCGTTCCGCACCTCGACACAGGATGTGGGCATTAACGACATGGACCACTTCAAGGCGGATTACGACGCGACCGACATGCGCAACATCACCCAGGACGTGGTCAACCAGCTCCTGTCCAGCGCCATGCTCGCCAATGAACCGTCCCCGCCCATCATGATGATTTCCGGGGTCCAGAACCGCACCAGCGAGTATGTGGACACCAAGAACCTGACTGATCGCATGCGCACCCTCCTCATCCAGAGCGGCCAGGTCCGTTTCGTCAACGCCGCCCGGCGCGATGACCTGCTCAAGGAACAGGGCTACCAGGCCGCCAATGCCACGGCCGCAACCTCGACCGCCATCGGACAGCAACTCGGCGCCAAGTACATGCTTTCCGGCTCCCTGACCCAGATGACCCAGAAGACCGGCAAACAGGTGCGCGTCTCCAAAACAAAGATGAACTACTACAAACTTACCGTAGAGGTCACCAACCTGGAGACCGGACTGATTGACTGGACCACGGAAGTGGAATTCGCCCGCAAGGAACGTCAGCCGCTCATCGGCTGGTAACCAACTTTTAAGGCGGTCCGGTTCGTGGGGATCCACGGACCGGACCCCGGCCTTGAATCACGCGACAGGATCGGCACATGGGGCGTTCAACTAACCATACGGGTCTGCGCCGGGCACAGCGGCGCTTCGCCTTGCTGCTCAGCGTCGGACTGCTGGCGCTGGCAAACGGCTGCGCGTCCCTCAACTCCGCCCGCGAACAATTCTACAAGGGCGAGTACGCGAAGGCCGACGAGGAATTGACGAAGGCCAAAGACAAAAGCCATGACCAGGTCCTGGTGCTCATGGAGCGGGGCACCGTCCGGCAGGCGGCCGGCAACTATGACGGCAGTGCCAATGACTACATCCGGGCCGCCGAACGCGCCAAGGAACTGGCCACCTACAGCGTTTCCGAAGGGGCGGCCAGCCTCGTGGTGAACGATAACGTCCAGGAATTCCGCGGCACCCCCTTCGAACGTACCATGCTGCACAATTTCACCGCCCTCGATCACCTGGCTGTCGGGAACTGGGAGCATGCCGCGGTGGAATCCCGCAAGATCATTGATTCGCTCACCACCGAAGAAAAAGGGGACTTCCCGGAAGACGCCTTTTCTCGCTATGTCGCAGGTTTCGGCCTGGAAATGATCAGCGACCGCTCAAACGCCGAACTGCAATACCGGCTGGCCAACGACCTGGCCCCGCTGGCGTTGATTGATGAAGCCAACGGCAGGCTCCAACCCGCGCCGGATACAGCGCAAACCAACAACACCGCCGTGGCCTTCTCAAAAGGCGCCGCCGCGCCCAACCCCTGGCCCAAAGATCAATGGCCCAACGAACTGGTCTGCTTTGTCCTGCTCGGGCGCTCGCCCACCGGACGCGAGGTGTGGGGCGAATACTGGAGCCCCGGCATAGGCCTGTATGCGGAGATTTACCACAACGGGCAATTGCTGGGCCGCAGTTATGACCTGACCGATACCGCCTCGCTCGCCTTTGCCACCATGGAAAAGCTCGCCCTGATCAAGGCGGCCAAAACCGCCTCGCGCGTGGCCATCAAGGAGGGCATCGCCCAGGGGCTTGACAGCAGCGCGGGTGACGGCTGGGGCGACCTGGCGCGCATCATCCTTATCGGCCTGCTCGAACAACCCGATGTGCGCCGGTGGGAAACCCTGCCCCGCTGGTGCCAGGTGGCCCGCGTCCCCTGCCCCGCCGACCTGTCCGCCTTTGAGGTCGTCGTCAAAAACGAATACGGCGCCACCGTACAGACCTATCAGGTCGATTACCCCATCCAAAAGAACGGCCGGACCTACGTCGCCATTTTCCGCAACCTGCCCGTGCCGCCCTTACCCCGCCTGTTCCAGGCTGACGGTCCGTGAGGGGCGCCGGGTTGAGGAAGCAACCAGATCGGACCGATCGGACCAATCCGTCCGATCCGACCGATAAGTCCGATCAGTCCGCTTATCGCCCCCCCTCAGCGCCTTGGCCATTGCGCCTACTTGCGCGGCGCGGCGGTGGATGCGCGACGGACTACTTCGGTCGGGAAGACCGTCTCGTACGGGGGCGTTGTGTCATCATTCTTGAGCTTTTGGAGCAAACGTTGCGCGGCGGTTCGTCCCATGGCGCATTTATCGACGCGCACGGTGGTCAGCGGGGGCCAGGATTCCGCGGCGGCCGCGATATCATCGAAACCGGCGATGCTGATATCTTCCGGAACGCGCAACGACTTTGAAACCATGGCGCGCATGGCGGCGCAGGCATTGGCGTCGTTACAGGCCATGATAGCCGTCACTTCCGGCGCGCGAGCGAGCACCTGCTGCGCGCTTTCGTAGCCCCCCTCAAGCTCTCCCTCCTGGATCAATTCCCGCCGGTACGGAATCTCATGCTCCTGCAAGGCATCGCGATAGCCGCACAGGCGCTCGTAAAAATTGCCCTCATCCAGGGGGCGTCCGCCGACAAAGGCGATATGCCGATGCCCCAGGCCCACCAGATAGTCGGTCAGCATTTTTCCGGCCCGGCGATTGTCTACAATTACCGTATCGATGGGGTTCTCTTCGAGGTGATAGTCAATCATCAGCATCGGGAGCTGAACCTCATGCAGGAGGCGGATATTCCGTTCATCAATGGAACCGACAATCAGCACACCATCCACACGGTGCTCGATGATAAATTTCGGAAGATCGGCCACCGAATCCAGTTTGTGCCCGCCAGTGGAGGAAAACATCAAGGAAAAATTATGCCGGCGCAATTCGCTTTCAATGCCGGCGAGCACCCCGCCATAAAAAGGATTGGAGAGGAACGAACTGGTTTCGCTGTCAAAAATCAGTCCGATGGTCTCCGTGCGCTGGGTCACCAGTCCACGCGCCTGTCCATGCGGCGAATAATGCATCTCCAGCGCTTTTTTCTGGATTTTGCGCTGTAATTCCGCGCTGACCCCGGGTTTATTGTTCAAGGCACGTGAAATCGTGGCGACATTTACACCGATTTCCCTGGCAATATCTTTTATCGTAGCTCTCATGAACGCAAATCTACCGCAAACGTTTGACGTATTTCAAGCCTTAATTTGCGTATTAAAACATTTTTTTGAAAAAAACCTTTCACATGGGGCTTTACAAAGGAAAATTACCCGCTATAGTCTGCCCCCATTATTGGAAAGAAGTAGAACATACAGTATAGGAAAGAAGCCTGTCAGGTATAATATTATGGATACAGCAACCAAGGCTAGTTTAAAGCAGGGGTATCAACTGCACGAACGGGACACCGGTTCATCGGATGTGCAGGTGGCATTACTTACCGAACGGATAAAAGAGCTGACCGAGCACATGAAGCTGCATAAAAAAGACCACAGTTCACGCCGTGGACTGATTATGCTGGTGAACCGTCGCCGTCGTCTCCTGGATTATGTGAAGCGCAAAAACTTCGCTCATTACCAGGAACTCATTGACCGTTTGGGTCTGCGTCGTTAGCATGTTTTTCGCGGGCAGTGGACCGTGTCCATTGCCCGTCGAAAAGCTAATTTTAGTCATTTATGCATCGGGACCATGTCATGGGGAAGGGTTATCACACTTGTCACCATCTCGCCGCATAGCTGCTTTACCCACTGTATCCAACAGGCTCAGAGGAGAATGAATAATGAATAATATCAAGACCGTATCCGTCGATCTGGACGGAAAAACACTTCAACTGGAAACCGGACGCATGGCCAATCAGGCCAGTGGTTCGGTCACCCTTCGTATCGGTGATACGATCCTGCTCTCCGCCGCAACCGCGTCGAAAGAGCCCCGGGCAGATTGCGATTTCTTCCCGCTGCAAATTGAATATCGCGAAAAATTTTACGCCGCAGGCCGTTTTCCCGGTGGTTTTTTCAAACGGGAAGCCCGCCCCAGCGAAAAGGAAATCCTGACCGCCCGGGCCACTGACCGGCCCATTCGTCCCCTTTTCCCGGCCGACTACAAAAACGAACTGCAAATTTTCAATGTCCTGCTTTCCTGTGACGGCGAAAACGAGCCGGATATGCTCAGCATCAACGGTGCCAGCACGGCCCTGATGCTCTCCGAAATCCCGTTCATGGGCCCGATCGGCGCCGTGCGCGTGGGCCGCGTAAATGGTGAATTCATTGTCAACCCGACCAATACCGACCTGGCCGAGAGCGATCTGGAGCTGGTCTATGTGGGCACCCGCGACCTGCCGATCATGATCGAAGGCAGCGGCAAGGAAGTCCCGGAGGCCGATATGGTCGCCGCGATGAAGTTTGCCCATCCATTCGTGGAAAAAATCGCCGAAGCGCAGTTGGAACTGCGCCGAGTGATGGGCCTGCCGGACAAGGTGGTTAACGAGGAATCGCCCATCGACCAGGCTAAAATGCAGCAGGCGCGCGATTTCATCGGCAGCGAAATGGATGCGGCCCTGAGCATTGCCGACAAACAGGAACGCCAGAACACCATCGGCGCGATCAAGGACCGCCTGAAAGAGCATTTACTTGCGCAGGACGAGGAAATGACCAACGGCATGTTCAATATGATCTTTGACGAGCTGGAAATCGAAATCACCCGGCGTAATGTCCTGGAAAAAGGGAAACGCATCGACGGACGCGCGTTTAACGAACTGCGCGAGCTGACCGCGGAAGTGGGCCTGCTGCCCCGCACACACGGCTCGGCCCTGTTCAGCCGCGGCGAAACCCAGGCCCTGGCGGCCGTAACCCTCGGCACCGGCTCCGATGCGCAGAGCATGGACGCGGTGACCGGCGGCGAAGACGAAAAAAGCTTCATGCTGCATTACAATTTCCCACCCTTCTGCGTGGGTGAAGTGCGCCGCATCGGCTCAACAAGCCGCCGTGAAATCGGCCATGGCGCCCTGGCGGAACGCTCGCTGCGCGAAGTGATGCCGGAAGAGTACCCCTACACCGTGCGTATTGTGTCTGAAATCATGGGGTCCAACGGCTCCTCCTCAATGGCCAGTATCTGTGTGGGGACCCTCGCGCTCATGGACGCGGGCATCCCCATCAAAAAACCGGTGGCAGGTATCTCCGTCGGCCTGTTCTCGCAGGGTGACCAGGCCGAACTGGTTACGGATATCCTCGGCGCCGAAGACCACTGCGGCGATATGGACTTCAAAGTGGCGGGTACCCGCGATGGTATCACCGGGTTCCAGGTTGACCTGAAAATCCGGGGCCTGAAGTGGGAACTGGTGGAAGGCGCGTTCAAACAGGCGCGTGAGGCCCGCCTGCAAATTCTCGATTACATGGAAAGCGTGCTGGATAAACCGCGTGAAGACCTCTCCGAATACGCCCCGCGTATCCATGTGATGAAGATTGACCCCGAAAAGATCGGCGCCCTGATTGGACCGGGCGGCAAGGTGATCCGCCGGATTACCGAAACCACCGGCGTGCAGATTGATGTGGAAGATGACGGCACGGTGAAAATATTCAGCACGGACAAGGCCGGGCTGGACGCCGCCGTGGCCGAGGTCAGCGGCATCACCGCGGAAGCGGAAGTCGATAAAATCTACCGCGGCAAGGTAACCGGTATTAAGGACTTCGGCGCCTTTGTCGAAATCCTGCCCGGCAAGGACGGCCTGGTGCACATCAGCGAGCTGGCCGATTTCCGCGTCAAGAATGTCGAGGATATCTGCAAAATCGGCGATCCCATGTGGGTCAAATGTATCGGCATTGACGACCGCGGTAAAATCAAGCTCAGCCGCAAACAGGCGCTGGCCGAAAAAGACGAAGAATAGGGTTTCACGCGGAGCGGGTGCCAATGAATCCCACACCCGAACTGAAAAAACGGGCGGCAAGGATACTGCGCGGTTTGAAAAAGCGCTATCCGGACGCCCGTTGTGAACTGAATTTTGAGACATCGCTGCAACTTGCCGTTGCAGCGATTCTTTCTGCCCAGTGTACGGATAAACGGGTCAACCAGGTCACCCCCACCCTCTTCCGGAAATACCACAGCGCACGGGATTATGCGCAGGTCTCGCAGGGTGAACTGGAAAAAGATATCCATTCCACCGGCTTCTTCCGCAACAAGGCCAACCATATCCGCGCGTTGGGAAAGGTCCTTGATGAAAAGTTCCAGGGACAACTGCCCGAGGTTTTCGATACCCTGGTCACCCTGCCGGGGATCGGACGTAAAACCGCCAACGTACTTATGATCGCCGCCTTTAACCAGCCCGGCATTACCGTGGATACCCACTGTAAACGCCTCGCCGGACGCCTGGGCCTGACCCAACATAGCGACCCCACACGCATCGAAATGGACCTGCGAGCAATCTATCCACCCCGTGACTGGATTCAACTCTCCCACTGCATGGTCTTTCACGGTCGCTACTGCTGCCACGCCCGCAAACCCGACTGCCCCGACTGCCCCGTAGCCTCCCTCTGCCCAAGCCGAACCAGCGTCAAAACTCCCTTACCTCGTAGAAGTTAATGTGACACCAGGATGCCAGGCTTTAGCCTGCCGCGCCCGCACAGGGACGAAAATACCGAAAAATGATTGATTTTTCATCAAAAATCGATGTTTTTCACCAAAAATGGCCGATTTTTGACAAAAAAAAGTATCTTCTCAAAAAGTCATCCTGTGAATCATTTTTTAGACAGGATATACAGGATATACAGGATTTTTTACACGACAGCAGCAAATAGGTGGTGAGTTA
>RZZM01000365.1 GCA_009929845.1 Spartobacteria bacterium | reverse complement strand
GGGCGGTCCGGGATACGGAACTCCTTCCGGCAACCAGGGACTGGGCGGGTTTGGCGCCGGCAGCAGCGGGATAGGGTATCAAGATGCGTTAGTTGATGTTGGCGGCGCCGGCGGGGGCGGCGCGGGGCTGGGCGGCGCTATCTTCAATGCATCGCACCTGCGGGTTCGCAACTGTACATTTTACGGCAATGCCGCCTTCGGTGGAAGCTCGTTTGGCTTGCCCAACTATCCGATTACGATTGGCGAGTCGGGCAAAGGGTACGGCGGAGCCATTTTTTCGATGTCGAACAGTATACTTGACGTGTTGCATGCCACGCTGAGCGGAAATGTGGCCGCGAATGGCGGACGCGGTATCTACGCGCTGAGTACGGATGTCTGGTTGAGCAATGTGTTGATCGGGCAGTCGGACACGAATGTCACCGATTATGCGGGTTCCGGCTGTTCCTATTCACTGGCAACTTCAAATTTGGTCCGCACGTCGGTCGAGCTTCCGGCCGGGGCGATAACGGGCGATCCGTTGCTGATGCCCCTGGAAAATTATGGAGGATTGACGCAGACGATGCCCATCCGTTCCGGCAGCGCAGCCCTCGGCGCGGGGGTCTATATCGGATTGAATACCGACCAGCGCGGGGTAGCGCGACCCTTGCCGCCCTCAATCGGGGCCTTCGATCCGGAGGTCCTTGCGGGCGCCATCGGCGTTCCGGTCAGCCGGCAGCTTGCCGTGCCCAACAACGGAGGCCCTTACAGCGGGTTCACGGTCACCGACGGAGGGCCGCCGGCAGGCACCACGATTTCCGACTCGGGACTTTGGTCCGGGACCCCCGTCGCTGACGGGTCCTTTTACATTTCCGTCGGCGCGACCGGCGCCGCGGGCTTTGGCAGGAATTTGTATATCCTGGAGATCGGCCCGCCGGTGCTCACTCTGTCACCCGATACGTTGCCCGGCGCGCAGGCCGGTGTGGCGTACACCCAGGACTTCTCGGCGGCCGCCGGCACGGCGCCCTACACGTATACAGCGGTTTCCGGGACACTGCCGCCGGGCCTGATGCTGTCCTCATCCGGCAGGCTGGGCGGTGTTCCGACGCGCAGTGGCCTTTTCGATTTCACCGTGCAGGCCACCGACTCAAGCGGCGGCGCCGGCCCCTACACCACGAGTAAAGTATACTCGCTGAGCATCAATGCGCATGATGTCTGCGTCGGCGTGGTTCCGGGCATTTTTTCCTGGTGGCGCGGCGAGGGCAACGCCGATGATGCGGCGGCAGGCCGTCAGGGTACGGTCGTCGGTGGTGTTTCCTATACGGTCGGGATGGTCGACCAGGCGTTTGACTTCAATGGGACGGATGGCGCGGTTACACTGCCGCAAGACCTCGTTGCGTCTATCTCCAACAATTTTACCGTCGAATGCTGGGTGCGTCCCGCCGCCGGGCGCAGTGTCATTGCCGAAACCAACAGCGGCTTCGGCGGGCTTTCCGGCCAGCGCTATGCGCTTTTCCCGGAGAGCGGTGGCGATACGGGCGCGGGCGTTGGGTTGTCGGTCGGCACGAACGGCGTGTGCGTGGTCGAGCATGGATCATTCTATATTCCCGCGCTGCTGGTGTACGAGGCGGCATTGACCAACTGGCGGCACATTGCCGTGGTCTACGAAGACAAGCGGCCCACGCTTTACCTTGATGGCGTGCAGGTCCGTACCGGGCTGCGGAGCCCGAGGGAGACGGTGTGTCCGATGTTCAGTTTGGGCGGCGCCTACGGTTACTATGCGGGTCTCCTGGACGAGGTGACGGTATACGACCGCGTGTTGACCTCCAACGAAATCGCGGCGATCAGCATAGCCGAGATGCAAGGCAAATGCACCGGTCTCCTGCCGCCCGTCATTCTGAGCAGTCCGGCCGGCCAGAGCCTTGTGCCCGGGCAGTCCGCCACCCTTGAGGTAAGTGTGACCGGCACGCCGCCGATCGCCTGCCAGTGGGTTCAGGATGGCATGCCCGTCGAGGGCGCCAGCGGGACAAGCCTTCAGCTTACGGACCTCCGCATCGGACTCCAAAACTACCAGGCCATCCTCAGCAATGCACAGGGGGTTGTCACCACGAGAACCGCGACGCTGACCGTCCGGGACACGCAGTGCATCAGCCTGCCCGCCGGGGCACGCTCCTGGTGGCGGGGCGAGGATAACGCCGCCGACACCCTGACCAACCAGCATGGAACCGCGCAGGGGGCCCTCGGGTTTGCCCCCGGAAAAGTCGGACAGGCCTTTGACTTCAACGGTTCTAATGCCTGGGTGGACCTGCCCGACGGCATGTATCGCGACATCGCCGATACTTTTACCCTGGAATTCTGGGCATTGCCCGCCGCCGCCCGCCTCACCACACCCGAAAGCAACGTAGGCGTCGGCGCCCTTACCGGGCAGCGCTTCCCGCTATTGCCCGAGTCCGGTGGCCTGGCCGCCTGTGCCGGTGTCTCCGTGGGGACCAACGGCATCAGCGTGGTGGAACACGGCAATGACTACCTGCCTTCGCTGCTGGTCTACGATACCCCCATCACCGACTGGGCGCATATCGCCGTGGTCTACCAGGACAAACAGCCTTCGCTCTACCTCAACGGCCGACTTGTTCGGACCGGATTGTGCAGTTTGCGCAGCGCTGTTTATCCTTCCTTTGACCTGACCGGTTCGTACGGATATTACAAAGGACTCCTTGACGAAATCAGCATCTATGATCGCGCGCTCAGCGGCGAAGAAATCGCGGCGATATATGTCAGCGACTCCCTTGGGAAATGTGGAACACAGGCGGTTTTTTACGTTGCGTTTGACGGGGTATCAAGCGACCACCGGTTGCGTATGGCCGGTGGAAATGGATTGCCGTATATGGTCCAGTCTTCCACCAACCTGGTCACATGGCAAACCGTGGTCACCAATCCCGGTTCACTGGGTCCGGTGTATTACACGCCACCTTTCGATGTAGACGACCAAACCAGGTCCTACTTTTACCGCGCGCGCAAAACGATCGAATGATTGGTCGGCGCGGTGGTTGGGCCGGTCAAGGTCGTTGGTCAGCCGGGGCGATGCCAGGGAAAGGGGGCGTAGAGGTCGATGATGTTGACGGCGGGGGCAAAGAGGGCGGCGCAGCGGGCGCGCAGTTTGTCCTGGAAGTAGTCGCTGGAGAGGATGATGGTGTCGATGGTTGAGGGGTCGGCCGCATCGGGTTTGCATACCGGGATACCGGCGCATGTGCCGGAGGGCGGGGGGGCGTCGTCGAGAATAAGCTTGATTTCCGGGTAGGGGCGGGTGGTGTCGGCGCGCATCAGGTGGAGGAGCTTATGGGTATGTTGTCCGGCGCCGAAGAGGGCGACGGAGCGGGTGTGGAGGGCGGCCAGGCGCTCCCGGATGCATTCCTGGAACATGACATCATGCCGCAGGGCCATTTGCGGCCCCCAGACGGGATAGGGGATATCTCCCGCGACAAGACCCAGGATGGTATCGACCGCGATTTTTGAGGCGCGTCCCGGATTATAAATCAGGTCGTTGATCAGTTTTTGCCGGTCGGCCTGTTTGGCCTCGGGGTGGTCCAGCGCCTGTTGCACGGCGGAGGCCAGTTCGGTAATATCCGCAATGACTTCGCCCGCATAGCGGCCCCAGTACCCGATGCCGTCCGTGCCGTGCTTTTCAAAGAAGTCGGGCGCGTCGATAAAAATAACCGGTTTATCCTGGAGGATATATTCATAGCAGGCGCCGCTGACATCGCCGACGAGGATGTCCGCCGCCACAAACCACGGATTGCTGTCGCCGGTGACATGCCGCAGGTTGGGATGTTGTTCGGCGTATCGGTCCAGGATCGCGCGCCAGTCTTTGCCCTGGTGGCCCCGTTCCGCGGCGCTCTGGTTTTCCATATCCAGCGAGTAGTGGTGCAGGCGGATGATCAGGTTGATATCCAGGGCGGCCAGGGTTTCGATAATCTGTATGCCGTGCCGCTCGAGGGAGGCCTCTTTTTGAAAGGTGGGGGCGTAGAGGACGGTTGGGCGGGCGGGGTCGAGGTCGGCGGCGCGCAGGACGTCGTCGCGGGTCCAGGGGCCGTTGAGAATGGCGTCCGTTTTGGGGGCGCCGATGTTGAATACGCGCAGGGCGTCCGCGGTTTCGGGATGGCGTTGGAGATAGGCCTCCCACGAGCCGCGAAACATGGCCGGCCCGGTCGCGAAAAGGACATTGAAATAACCGAGGGGGCGCTCAAGGCCGTCCACCGGGAATTTTGAACGCTTGTCGGTGAGTCCATGGGTCGCGGCGATACGGGGGATGGCGGTGGGCGAATCCGGATGGGTAAAGCAGGGGCCCGGGCTGCTGGGCATGATGCTGTAGAGGGCGTCGAACGGTTCCGCCGCCGGGGCGTCCTCGTAGGTGAGGTATTCGATGTGCGCGCTGTTCGGAATATCGCTGAACGCGTTGCTGAGCGTGAGAATCCCGTCTGCATCGGGGGTGGTGACGGTCACGGCGACCTGTTCGCGCTTCAGGCATTCGCGCACAAGCGGGGCGGTATGTTCGGCCAGGCCGGGCAGGTACTGCTCAAAAGCTATGCGATATTTTTTCATGCCCTGGATACTTGCATACTTTGCGCGCAATGGGAAGGCCGGAAAACCGGGGCGTCGGTACCTTTTCAACGGAAAATAATAACTGGATTATGTTGATCGTC
>RZZM01000364.1 GCA_009929845.1 Spartobacteria bacterium | reverse complement strand
CCGCTTTTGTAACTATCCATCGGACAAACTCTTAGACGCAAATCAGACAAAGAGCATCTATCAAAAAAGGCTTTTGAACAGTACGTTTAATTGTAGAAAGCAAGAGGTGAAACATGAAGACAACGGATCAGAGAGCAAGGAAAAGCGGGTTCACACTGCTGGAGCTGTTCATTGCGATGGCGGTCATGGTGTTGATGGCCATGATGAGTGTACCCAATATCGTTGCACGCATGCCGACCTACCGTTTGGATCGCGCCATGCGGCAGATCAATGCCGACCTCAAGATGGCCCGTGTACGCGCTATGTCGGAAGGCAATAAGGTGACCGTTGAATTTTCTGAGGGAGGGACAGAGTATGTCCTGTCATCCGACTCCAACCACGACGGCATCACGGATGATTCCGAGAAGATGATGCAGGCCATCCAGGACATCCCCGGCATCAATGTGTATGTCTATCCGCAACAGGGCAATTTCCGTCCGAACGGGTCCTTCGAGGGGATCAATGAATGGGACAACACCCTATGGATTTGGATTCAGTCGGAAAAGACCTATGAACACCGCGCGGTTGTTGTCTGGCCGTCTGGTCAAATCAATACATTCCGCTATTTGTCATAAACGAGGTGACCCATGAACGAACAAAACCATGCTGAAGACAAGTCGAAACAGGGATTCATCCTGGCGGAAGTGATGGTCTCCTCCATGATTGTAGGGCTGGTACTGGCCGGGATACTTCGCCTGCTTGTATGGACCGCCTACCAGACGAGTGTTAGCGGGCAACGGACCGTTGCCACGGAAATGCTGCAGGAAAAAATGGAGACATTGCTCAACACCGATTTTGAAGAATTAATGAGCGGAGAGGATGGAGGAACACCGTTCACACGCACATGGACGGTGGCGGAAGGCAGCACGCCCTATGAAAAAACCCTCAAGGTGATCATCGCCTGGGAAGATATGCGTGGCATGCCCCGGGAGATCACGTGCCAGTCCTTTTCCATAGATTCACGCATAACATCCTCCGGTCTCTCGCTGGCGAATCTGCCGGGTGGCGGGCCATGAGAGCGAACATTTTCTTACGTATAAGGCTGAAAGGATAGGACAATGAAAAAGGCAGCAGCGTTAAAGGAAAGCAAGGCCTCCCCGGGCGGTGGATTCACCCTGGTGGAAGTAATGGTTGCTTCAGCGATTGCCCTGGTTGTGGTCAGCGCGTTGATGACCACCCTGGTACAATTTCAGCAGCACATGGAATCACAGCGTTTCATCGCGGAGGTGCAGCAGAATATGCGTGTCGGACTGACCTACATGACGCGGGACATCAGTATGGCCGGCTATGGCCTCAAGGATGTTCGCCCCCAGGACCTTTCCCGATGGATTAACTGGGGGCCGGCGATTACCGACAATCCCACCGTGATGGAGGGTGACACTGGGGCGGACCAGATTACCATAGCCGGGGCTTTTGAGCGCCCGGGATCCCTGGCCCACGCGGCCAGCAACACCTCGGTCATTGTCCTCAACGGCACCGATACGGACAAATTTGACACCGGGGCAAAAAGCCTGATCTTCATCGGACGCTGTGAACTGGCGCGAATTTTGAATATCATGGGTAACACCATGACCATAACCACGGACATTGATGATTACTCACAGGGCTTGAAGCATTCGTACCCGGTCGGGACACCAGTGGAGCTGGTACAGATTGTAACGTACTCCATTGATATTATGGATACCGGCGAAAATCAGCCGCCCTTCCTCAAACGTGAAGACCACACCGGCGAAACCGCTTACTGGTTCCAGCAGGTGGTTACCACCGGTATTGAGGATCTGCAAATGGAAGAAAACAATGACCTGGTCAAGGTCGTCATGCGCGGGCGTTCACTGGAAGTCGATACCGCCTACACCAGTGAAGATTTCGGAGACAACTACCGGCGGATGACCATGACCAATCTGGTTTATGTCAGAAATTAACAGGAGCAAGATCATGAAAGCGCGCCATCATGGATATGGAAAAAGGGCCTCGAAGGAAGGCTTCATACTGGTGCTCAGTATGCTTGTGCTGGGGTTCTTTACGTTCCTTATCGCCACTCTGATCAGCATTACGACCCCCGAATCGGTCAGCGCGGATTATCACCACCAGGAACGGATGGCCTTCTACATGGCGGATTCGGGCATTCAGTATGTCATCAGCCGCCTGAGCCAGGATATCCATGAGGGCATAACTGATTTTACCAACGAGGTGGAATATTACGCATATGCGGCCCCGGATGGGTTTGATTTCAGCACCGTAAACGTGATTGAACGTATCCCCGGCTCGGACTACAGCCTTTTCAGCATCACCGGCTACTACAACAAGGCCGAAGTGACCCTCGAGGCCACCATCACCAGGCCCCAATTGCTGCAGAATGCGGGTATTTTCGGCAGCGAGCAACTCAAGGTCCAGCCCGGTGGATGCATCTACAGCTATGATTCCAGGGAAATCGTATACCCGGCGCCCGCCGATTCCACGGGCGAGGCTAATATCGGCTCCAATGCGGACATACAAATCCCCAACGATATCACCCTGGACGGGCAGCTCTTTATCGGCGCCGACGAGACTGGCGCCACGGCCAGCTCGCCGAGTGGTACGTTTGAAACCACCGAAACCGGCTGGCTGGACCCCGATCCCTTTGGCGTGGATGACGGCTGGCTGGCCGATGCGTTCGCTTATTACAGCGTGAATAATGATAACGCTAAAGTAGCGGAAATCAAGACGGGTGGCCTGCGCCTGAAGCCCGGCGACCACGTGACCCTGACCGGGGGCAACTACTATCTGGACGAACTGTATATCCCCGCGGGCGCCACACTGACCGTTGACACGAGCGCGACCAATCCGGTTTCGGTGTATCTCACCGGGAGAATGACCGCTCAGCCCAATTCGATGATCAATGTTACCAACGGGCTCCCTTCCGAGTTCTATGTCTTTTCCAACGCGACGGACCCCATTTCCATCCAGCCCAACAGTGACTTCGGCGGATTTGTGTATGCCCCGAAGGCTGATATCAGTATGCAGCCAAACGGCAACCTGCACGGGGTTTTCTGGGGCGAAACCGCGGCCCTGCAACCTGGCAACGATATATTTATTGATGTCAGCCTGCTGGATAGATTTCGCTCCACGCAGATCAAGCTGGTGCAATGGAAGCAGATTTTCAGGGAACGTGAAGCAATGTAATCAGGTGGTGGATAGAATACAACAATGTACAGGAATGAATTATGAAGAAAAAGAAAGTGGGGCGCCATATGAAGACGGCATATAAATCACCCCCGGGAACGGGACAGGATGGGTTCATACTCGTGACCTCCATGATCGTGCTGGCTTTGCTGGCTTTTCTGGGCACAACCCTCTACACGATCAGCAAGCCGGAAGCGCAAAGCGCGATGTATCATGCGAAGGAACGTGAGGCCTTCTACCAAGCGGAGGCTGGCGTGCGGTACGTAATGAGCCAGATCAATCACGATATCGGCAATGGAAATATGGCCCTGACGGCCGATGTGGTTAATGTGACTTATACGGCTCCTGACGGCTATGACTTCGAACCTATAAACGCTATCATTCGGATAGCCGATGGCAAATCCAGCTACTTTGTGGTCACCGGCGCCTCCGATAATGCGCGTTGTGTGATTGAGGCGACAGTGGAGCGTCCGCGCCTGATGGCCGCAACCGGGATATTCGGCAACGAGTCCGTCCGCATGCAGCCGAACGGCGAGGTCTACAGTTACTCCTCGGCGGAACTTGCCAACCCGACGCCCGCCGACTCGACCGGCCAGGCCAACATCGGTTCGAATGTAGATGTCACCATGCAGAATCACAATGTGGTTGATGGTGTCATTATGCTGGGGGAAGATCCCTCCGGCTCGCCACCGCCACCGCCCGGCGGATACGACTCGGTGGAGGTCGGCTACATTAACCCGGACCCGCTCGGGGCCATCGACGGCGCCCTCGCGGACGGGTTTGCCTATTACAGCATCGCGGCCAACAACGATAACGCCACGGCTTCATTTATTAAAAACAATAAAATCTCCACCAAAGCCAAAGAGGTGGCTGATCTTTATCCGGGTGTCTACTACCTGACGGATATCAACCTGGCCGCAAAGTCCGTGCTGAATGTCCTGGGAACACCCGATGACCCGGTCGTGATATATCTGCATGGCGCGCTGACCATTCAGCCGAATTCGGATATCAATGTCTCGGCCGGCCTGCCGTCTAATTTCTTCATCTTCTGCGACACTACTGATGAAATGCGCATTCAACCCAACAACGATTTTGCCGCCTTTCTGTATGCGCCCTATGGCAGCATTCGCTTGCAGCCCAACAACGATTTGAAAGGAGTATTCTGGGCGAATGACGTTCGGTGCCAGCCGAACAACGATATCTACCTGGATACGTCCCTTCTCGACAACTTCATGGCGGCCCGCGTAAAGCTGGTCCAATGGAGAATAGTGACCGATTGACCGAACTACATTCCTGCTATACCGTACTCGGTCAGCACCACTCAGGCGGTCTGGGCCTCACCAGACCGCCTGATCTTTTGAATCTCCTGGCCCAACCCCATTCGGGGTTTAGCCGCAGAATGAGATTTTCATTGATTTGCCAGTAATCGCGGTGATTTTTTTGATGGTATCCACTTCCGAAGAGACGCCGCGTTTGGAAAATTAAACGGACACTCAAGCG
>RZZM01000363.1 GCA_009929845.1 Spartobacteria bacterium | reverse complement strand
GAAGGCGGGTCCTCAGCGACTGGACGGCGGGCGAGGATGCCTTGCGCCGCGCCCTGCGTACGCTGGTCATTGAGGACAATGACCCTCCCGGCGGGTTGGAAGTCCTATCCGCTTTAAATGCGGTTGATCTTACTGCTGTTTCACTTTTACGCGGTAGAAGAGATTGGCGGCGTTGGTGACGCCGGTGTTTGTGTAGGTGTTCCAAGCCGGGGTGGCGGGAATGTTCGAGGCGGCGCCTAACGTGGAGTAGGGGGCCGATGCGTCGGTTGTGTATTCGAGGGTATACAAACGTCCGGTGACACTCGGCCAGCTTATAATGACCGGGGGACGGTTTGTTGTCGCGAGATCAACGTGGAATACGGATGCTGTGTTTGTGGGGTTGGTGCCGGCGACATATTCGGCCCAGGTGGCTGCCTGGTCATGGTCCGGGTCATCCAGCGCAGCGGCGTCAAAGTTATTGGTCCATCCGAATTGGGCCAGCCACCATTGGGGAACGCCATTGGTGGCCAGCAGTTCGGAGAACTCGACATGGAATGTACCGTCGGTTTGTACAGCCACCCAGGTATAGGTATTGCTGGGCATACCGAATGGCCCGCCGGTGCTGACTCCGTTGGTGAGCACATCCTGGATGCCGTAATACCGGTCGGCCACCATCGAAAAAGACTGGTCCTGGCCCATGGATACATAGACCCGCCCCGTGGGGGATACCGCGCCGTATGCGCCGCAGGAGGTGAAAATGATCGGGTTGGTGGAAAGGCGGTTCATAGCCCACGGGGTGGGCACGCCAAGGGTTATGATGCTCACGTCGCCATCCGGATAGCGCCCCTGTGTGATATCGGTTCCCTGACTGCCGAAGGTGACGGTGTCCACGATAACCTGGGCGGTGTCAAAGAGGGCGATGCTGTCGCCGGAGGCGCTGAGCTTAAAAGGAACGTGCAGGTCATTGGTCCCCCAGGTGTTGTCGGCGATGTCGTCGGCCCATACCAGCCGATACTCACCGCCGGTAAGAATCGTGCTGCCGGTGATAATGAATTCGTTGGGGTCGGCGGGATTGTCAGAAAGGGCGTATCCGGTGATGTCGACATCAAAGGATTCGGCGTTGTACAGCTCGAACCAGTCCGCCGGACTGCCGGTGGCCGGGTCGATAATGCCGGTGTCGTTCTTGGCCATCCATTCGTTGATGAAGATGCGTACAGGCGGGACGGCATTGTTGTTGGTTCCGCCCGGGGTGGGATAGTAGAACTGGGCGCGGTTGCTGGCGACGCCGTCGGGATAATCACCATAGGACTGGTCGCCGGGAACGGCGCTGTAGGGCAGGTAGTCGATGAGCACAGTGTGTCCGGCATTGCTTTGCGCCAGGGCGACATAGCCATTTGTGGGGGAAAGAATAAAAGAAGTGTGGTATTCGCCGCCCGCGGTCTCGTGGGGCTCACCGTCCGCCCAGATAATCATGAACTGGTTCGACACGATAACGGCGCCGGGCGGGAAGGGCCATTTATCGAGTTGATTGTAGTCGTCGCTCAGGTAGTACGTCGCTAAGTCAACGTCGCCGGTGCCCGCGTTGTAGAGTTCGATCCAGGGGTCGTAATCGCCCTGTCCATCCTGTAGTGTGTTGCTGTTGACGGGTTGGAGTTCATTGATCCATAGCAGCGGGAACGCGGGCAGGGTGGAGGTGACTGAATTGGCGGCGCCGGGGGTATAGCGGGGACTGGTGTCCACGCCCCAGTTCCCGGCCCGGTCATTGTCCTGCGCCGGGTCGATCAATTGCAGCGACGGCCCCTCACCATCCGCTTCCACAGGCCAGGGCGCCGTGTCGTCGTAGGTGACCCGGTCGATGACTGCTATCACAAGGCCGTTGGTGTCGAGTTGTTGCAGGGTGATGGTTTCGCCCGCGTTGTCGAGTGCTCCCGCCCACTGGGCGGCGACCGGGATGCTGTTCGAGTAGATGCGCGAAAAATCCGCCGCGCTTTCGACGATCACCAGATAGGCCTGCGGGGCAATCAGCGTGGTGGTGTCGAAGGTCAGGTCGACGCCATCCATGCGATAGTTAAAGAGGTCGAATGTATAATTGGTCGATGTATTGAAGATTTCGATGAACTCGCCGTAGGGCGCCGCCGGGTGATACATAATTTCATTGATGACGAGGTGGTCGGCCGGATCGGGGTCGGGGCCGCCCAGCCAGGTAATGGTAATGGTGTCGCTTTGCCCGGGGATCGGGACGCCGCCTTCATCGCACCCGACAACCGTCACGTGGTTGAGCCCGCTGGTGAGGGCCAGGGTGGACTCCCATTCCGATGTGAAGACCCATCGGCACTCCGACGGCTGGTCCATAACCGTGATGATCTTGCATTGGATGGGCGCGCTGCCGGTGATGGTTACGCGGTTACTGGTGGAACTGAAATCACCTTCATAAATGGTCAACGAAACGTTTGTGTAGTAATCCAGTTCGGATTCAATGTAATCATTCCGGTCGCTGATCCAGGTTTCAATATCGGCGGGGCCATCGACTTCGATTCCGTTGCCGGCCAGGCCGGCGTAGGCGCCTTCCAGCACGGAGCCGATGGCCGCGGCGTCAAACGGTCCGGTTACGGCCTTGTAGAACCACTGCCGATAATACCGTTTAAAGGGGGCGTGATTAATCATCGCATCCATGCGCGGCATGACGCCGCTTTCCACCTTGAAAAAATCATCCGTCGGGCTTCCGCTGCTGTATGAGCCCAGGCAGAAGTCAACATCCCAGGGGTAGAGTATCCACTTGCCGCCTTCGGGACAGAAGCCGTACATGTTTTTGCCACGGTCATATCCGAAGCTGTCCCAATCGCCCACCAGATGGCGAAAGCAGACAATCCCCATCCACTGATCGACATCCACCTGGTTTTCCATGGCGCGGGTGTAGGTGTCGCCGGAGAGATTGGCCGCATCGACCAGCGCGAACAGGTTGCTGTAACTGTCGTCGTACACACCCACCTTTTTCTTTTCCCAGCACCATCGGTAGCGCGGTTTCTGTTTTACGCCGCTGTAGGTGTAATTGACGAGAGATGCGTCCCTGCTGGAAAAGTTGGTGAAAGCATTGTCAAACGAGAACCAGTCATTGATCTTGTGCAGATCGCCCTTCTCAATATCCGGGTAGCGGGCCTCCACAAAATCGGCATCGATGCCCTGTGAGTCACTGTAGACAAACCCGCGGCCCAGGCCGTTGAGTACGACGGATACAAAGCGTTTATAGAAGGTGGGCAGGCCCATTTTATGGCCGATCCACATAGCGGCCCGTTCGCGCTGGTAGGTGGAGTCGCGGTACGGTTCCTGCCAGTCGAGGGCCAGTTCGTCAGAATCAAGAAAGCGATTGTCCTTGGGCAGTCCGACCCGGTAGGCGGCCCAGCCGGTTTCCGGATCGCCATAGCCTGGCCGCAGAAACGGGCTGCCGCGATACCGGATGTTGGCGTTGTAGATGATTCGGTCGCCGCACACAAAGGTGATGTCAAGCGGCTCGTCGCTCAACGCATACCGATGCTGCCAGAGCGTCATGTTCGTCCGGCTCATCCAGATCGTGTACTGCCCCAGGATGCCGCCCTTGATGGGGTTGTCGAATTGGACCAGGCACTCTTTCGTCGGCGCGCCCTCGGGGTAGTATTGGGTGGCCGGCACAGCGGCCAGGTCGACGGCCTCAATATGAAAGGCCAGCATGGTGTCGGCGGGTTGGGCGGGGAGCGCCGCGGAGTAAACGCCCCACGCATCCTGCGTCATGGCGATGCCGCTGATGGAGGGGGAGGGATCAGTGCGGTACCGCAGCGTCAGGCCGGCCACGCCGTCGGGGTCGTAGGCCTGCGCATATACAGTAACGGCTTCATCCACGGCAGGCAGGGCGGGAACGTGGGTGACGTTGTAGACGGCCGGCCCTTCATTCGCGGTGTAGCAACTGTTTTGCTGTCCGGGGGTCCCCAGGTTGTCGGGCACAACCAGGGGACAGGTCATTTCGAGATAGCCGCCGCGAATCCACATCAGCAGGACGGGTGAACCCGCCAGCCAGCGCGCGTTCAGCGACAGGCTGACGGCGACGCCTCCAAGGTTGACGCTGAGGTTGCCGATACAGCGGTTCACACGGGTGTCGCCGCTGCCGGTGGACTTGAGGCAGAGGGAATAACTGCTTGCGCCATAGCCTTCATTGCTGCGGCTCGACTGGATGTGGTTGCCCTGGAATGACCATTGGGCCGAGGAGCTTTCAAAGGTGCTGTTTATCACCCGGTTGGCGCTGGAATATATCACCCGGATGTCATCCACCAGGCACTCTCCTTCGCCGCCGATGCTCATCAGGCTGACGGTGTCAATGGAGGTGCCCGAGGGGAGTTGCCCGCCATTGATGACGCCCGTGAAGGTGTAATTCGACCAGGCGCTTTTACCCCGCTCATCACTGGCCGACCAGTGGTGGATCAGGCGATTATCACTATGGGGGTCGCGCAGTTCCAGACTGCTGCCCAGACCATCGGCATAGTCCCGACCGTGTCCTCCATCGTAGTAGCGCACTTCATCAACCAGGTACAGACAGGTCTCCGAGGCCAGATCGGGCGTGTCCGGGGCGAGCAGGAGAAGCTGTTCGCCACGGTCGGAGAGGCTGCCGGAGAAGTCGCCGATGCAATTGGCGGCGTTCAGTTGCGGGTACTTCGCTATTAGGGTTGCCACGTCCCGCGCGATGACCAGGTATTGATTCGG
>RZZM01000362.1 GCA_009929845.1 Spartobacteria bacterium | reverse complement strand
CTCATCGGCTAGACATTGAAGCGGATTTCAATGATGTCGCCATCCTGCACCTCATAGTCTTTGCCGTTGAGCTTGTAAAAGTTGGCTTCGCGCGCGGCTTTTTCGGAGCCGGCCTCGATGAGTTTTTCGTAGGCGACGGTATCGGCGCGGATGAATCCACGTTCCAGGTCCGAGTGAATTTTGCCGGCGGCTTCGGGGGCTTTGGCACCGGCGCGCACGGACCACGCGCGCACTTCATCGGGTCCGACTGTGAAGAAGGAGAGCAGCCCGAGGCATTCATAGGTGGCGCGCGAGAGGCGGTGCGCGGCGGGTTCGGTCAGGCCCAGGTCCTGCATGAACATGGCGCGTTCCTCTTCCTCCAGATCCTTGAGTTCCGCTTCGATGGACGCGCTCAGGAAGACTACGGAGCCGCCCTGGGCCGCGACTTTTTCGGTCAGCGGAGCGAGCGTTTCTTTGGCGGCGGCGATATCTTCGCCCACGTTAAAGGCGACCACCTGGGGTTTGATGGTGAGGAATTGGAGACTCCGGATGGCCTTGCGCTCCTCGGGGTCCAGGGCCAGGGTGCGCAGGGAATTGCTTTCTTCGAGGTGGGCCTGGCATTTGATGAGGATATCCTTTTCGTGGTCGGGTGCATTTCCCTTTTTGGCGCGGGCTTCTTTTTCAATGCGCGTAAGACGGGTTTCGATCATGGCCAGGTCGGCCAGGAGCAGTTCGGTTTCGACGATGTCGAGATCGCGGGCGGGATCGACGGAGCCCTCCACATGAAAGACGCTGTCGGCCTCAAACGCGCGCACCACCTGCAGCAGGGCGTCCACATTGCGCAACGGCGTGATCCAGGCCGCGCCGCGCGCGGTCGCCGGCTGGATATCCGGGGGCAGGGCGATTTCGATTTCCGCGTATTTCGTTTTTTTGGGGGTATACATGGCCGACAGGCGGTCCACACGCGGATCGCGCACGGGGGCCATGCCGTAGGCGATCCCGTCGCGCGTCGGCGCCTTATCCGCGGCGATGCCGGTCAATAAGCTAAAAATCGTTTTTTTGCCGACCTGGGGCAACCCGATAAGTCCGAGATTCATAATCCTGTCATCCTTTCAACGCCATGCTATTATCAGAAAAGCCGGAATGTAGCGTGTCGAGGGGAATTCGACAAGACGTTCTTCCGGCAAAAAAGCGAATGGGAGCCCAGCGAATGGTATGCCCAGCGAATGGGAAGAATTAACTTCAGCACTCCTTACCTCGACCGTTGGCCGCAGAATGATATTTTTCATTGATTCGCCAGTAATCGCGGTGATTAGGCCACCTCACTATTTTGAATCACGTAGTGATGGCCGATCAGGGGGCCTGTCATGCAGTCGCTACGCGACGCCATATTCTGATGCGATGAATATCAACCGTGGGCTAAAGCACCACGGCTATTAACGTTCTGTCGCTACGCGACGTGGATTCTGTCCCACACTTTATCGCACACTTACTTGGTTACACTTTTAAACGACCAGCTTAGTCGGTCCTGGGTGCGCCAACGTACAGCACTCCACCCACAGATTCGGTGGAAGACCCACATTTACTTCTCTGTTCTCGAAATCTTGACACATCAGGCCCCCAGCATCTACCTTCAGCGTATGAAAACGAGATATCAGACCGTCGGCCGCGGGTGCGCATGCATGCTGCGCGCAGAACGTATTTTTCTTCTGGGGTGCCTGGCCGCTTTGTTTTTGATGGGCGCGACTGTCGGCAGCGCGCAATCGCTCGAAAATGTTGAATCAAATCGTCAGGCCGGCATTATCCTTGAGCAGTCCTATCCCGTTCTGGAGAAAACCCTGGTTTTGTATGATCAGCATGAACTGTTGCCGGACCGTGCCCTTTTCAAACGGGACAAGAAGGACAATCAGCGGCGGATTGATACCCTGCTGGCCAAGGCCATTGATATCCTTGAAGTTTCCCCCTCGTACAACATCCGTACCGAAATAGAAAAGCAGCAGGCGCGCATTGAGTTCCTGCGCGGGGAAATCGCCACCCTCAGCCGGGAGCGGCTTTCCGCGCCGGACAAAGCGCTGTTGGGACTCGATAATATACCGTTCTATAAGACGCGGCAGGGATACGACGCCGCAATTGCCGACAAAAAAAATGAAATCACCGCCTGTGAAGAGCAGATTGAGCAATTGACGGAGGAATTTATCGGGTATCTTGCGCTTAACGGCGTCGCGATCCGCAAGGACCAGGCCCGGCAGTTGCTCAACAGCGTCGATGGTGGTGATTATATTGCGCTCAGCGCTATTTTCGAGAATATCAAGAACCTCGCTGTGCAGTTCCAATATCTCTCCTCGGAAGCGGATGAAGACGTGGAGATTGTTAAGAAGTACTATGGTCTTTATGTGATTTTACTGATGATTGCCGACAACGCCCAGGAGCGCTACATCACGCAGATTGATGAAAACTATCTGCCCCAACTGGAAACCTTCGAAGAGGTGGCCGAAGAGATTATCCGGTCATCCTCGGAAAACAGGGAAACCCATACGCTCTCGGACGCCAACCGGCGCGCGGAGGAGGCCAATATCCGGTCCGCGGAGATCACCCTGGCCACCATTGCCCGCTATCGACAGTATCTTCGCAAGCAGCAGGAAGCGCTGATTAAGCGCAATCTCCAGGTCAAGGAGGACCTCAGCACGGCCCGCAACACCTACAAGACCGTGACCCTGAGCCACCTGCTGGTCGAAATGATCCGCGACAGCAGTCGGAATTTCCAGGCCCTCATGACCATGGAGCCGCCCCCCATCATCCCATTCCAGAATCAAGCCATGCAGAAGGAATTTGAAAAACTCTCGTTGCGGATGTCGGACCGGTAGCGACGTAGTCTTTTGCGAGTCCTCCGATAACTTCAGAACAATCATCTCGCCACGTCTTTGCGCGACTATCAACGCATTCTGCCGACAAGCGTTTCCGTGACTCGGCCGTGTCACGGAAACGCTTGTTTGAAACGTAAGAATTTAATTGAAGCCCGGCCTCGTTGTGTTAGGGTGACCGGTGTAATTCGATGTAGATAAACAAGAAATTCAAGGCAAGGGAAGAGGTGGCCATATGGTATTAATCGCTGGTTTTATCACAGGGGTGGTTATTTATTCGGTGATCCGCGTGCTGCTCACGGGCTTCTATACGGTGCGGCCCAATGAACGCGCGGTGATTACATCCTTCGGGCGGGCGGAGCGGCTGGGGGATCAAATGGTTGAAATCGCGGATTGTTCTGAAGAAGAACAGAAACGCTATATCTATCCGCAACTGCGCGTCATCAAGCCGGGAGGGCCCTATTTTAAATGGCCGTGGCAGAAGGTGCATAAAGTGGATGTGGCCACGCAGACCGCGGACATCACCTGGGACCCGTCCAAGGCGCAGAATACCATCGAAGCGGTGACCAAGGACAATCTGACCACGGGCGTCAACGGACAAATTCGGCATCGTGTGTGCGAAAGCAATCTCTACGCCTATTTTTTCGGCGTGGTGAGTCCGTTGGAGCATATCATGGGGTATTTTGTTTCGGTGTTGCGCGAACGTATCGCTAATTTCACTGATCCGAAGGGGCAAAGCCTGCTGCAGACGGGGACTTCGGATGATACGTCGTCGGGTGCAGACACGGAGATGACCGAAGGGGTTTCCATTAACGACCTGCGAAAGAATTTACCGCTCCTCAATGAATACATGGAGCAGCAGTGCCAGTGCACCGCCGGTCGCTACGGCATCGAACTGGATGCCGCGCTGGTCACGGAAATCGACCCGCCCCCGGAAGTGGACCGCGCGCTTTCGGCCATCAACAGCACGCGCAACCAGGTGGCCGCCGACATCAGCACCGCGCGCGCCGATGCCGAACAGCAGATCACCATGAGCAAACGCGCGGTGGAAATCGCCATGAACAACGCGAGGGCCGAGGTAGCGCCCTTGCGTGAAATGGCTTCCACACTCGAAAAAATAAAAATCCAGGGCGGCAGCGCCGCCTTGCGTGACTATGTGCGCAATATGAAAATTCCGTTGCTCAGTCGGGCGACGCAGATCATTCAGGCGCCCGCCGGGGTGATGGGCGCGAAAGGAGGTGTGGCATGAACGCTTCATTTGCAGCTATGATTATCGGATTGGTCGCCGGGTTTGTGGCGATTCCATTGTTCCTTCGTATTTGTCGCGTTTTCGGTTTGTTTATCACCGTGCAGGAACGCGAAACGCAGGTGTACACGTTGTTCGGCAAGGTATTGGGCTCCTTTGATAACCCCGGACTGCACATGCCCATTACACAGTTCGGCGCAAAGGCCCTGCTGGTTCCCTTTTTCGGCAAGCGCTATTCGGTCAGCACGGCGCTGCGGCAGCATTACCTGCGCGGACAGATGGTCAATTCCGAGGAAGGCACCCCCATGGGTGTGGGCATCTGGTACGAAATGCAGGTTAACGACCCGGTGGCGTATCTTTTTGCCAACGCCAACCCCGAGGGCTCGCTGCGCGCCAATGTGGCCAGTTCCACCATCTCGACCCTCAGCAATCTTGAGATGGAGACTATGCTCGAGGACCGGCATTCACTGAGCCGGACCGTGCGCGCCACCGTCTCGCCACTCTCGGAAAAATGGGGCTACAGGCTGGGTTCCGTGTACATTCGCAAAGTGGCCTTCACCGACAAGGACATGGTTAACAACATCACCGAGAAGGTGGTCAAGCGACTTGTGCAGGTCACCAGCGCCATGAA
>RZZM01000361.1 GCA_009929845.1 Spartobacteria bacterium | reverse complement strand
GGATGGGCAACGTTTCTCATGCTTTGGAAACTTTACGATTTGATTGACGATAAGATTCCGCGAAGGAATGATTCTGAAGGTAAAATATCGGAAAGCGAGGACAAGCCATGAAAAAAAGTGAACGCAAGGAAGTCTATGACAAGACCAAAGGCCGTTGCGCGTATTGCGGCTGTGACCTGCCAGAAAATGGGTGGCATCTTGACCATGTAAATCCGATCTTTCGCGGGCGGGATGATGTTAAGTATGTTCTGAAAGGCGCGGACCATGTTGATAACGCTTTGCCCGCGTGTGCTAGGTGTAACAGGTGGAAAGCAACGATGACGGTTGATGAGTTTCGGGAAGAGATCGAGGCACAGGTTGCGCGATTGCGCCGGGATAGCGCAGCGTTCAGACTGGCTGAGGACTACCGGCAGGTGGCTTTTATGGCGGTTCCAGTGGTGTTCTATTTCGAGGGCAACATGGCCCCGGCAAAGAGAGACTGGACATGAATGACTTGATGAAGGCCGCCCGTATAGCTGGGCCGGAAATCCTCTCTGCCGTCATCGAGGAAGGGAGAGAACGGAAGCGGCGGCTGCGCAAGCGGCTCGCCGACTGGATAGAGGCGCGACGGGGATACGGACGTGTGCCAGCACACACAGACTTGTTCTTGCGGCGGGCGCGTGCGAATCACGCGAAAGCTGTAAAAAAGGCTCGGTGGTTGCATGCTGTCATTCTACCAAGCATGGAAAATTCAACAACGAAGCGACTGCACTGCCTTGAAAAGAGCGAGCTATGAAAAAAAAGATTATAGTAGACATGTTTTCCGGGGCTGGGGGTGAATCATCAGGCATAATGCTGGCGGCTAACTCCATTGGATTAAACGTTGAGCTGCATGCCATAAATCACTGGGAACGCGCCATCGAAACGCATTGCGCCAATCACCCCGGCGCAAAGCATTACTGCGAGCAAATCCAGAATCTTGATCCATCGAAAGTAATACCTGGCAGCCGGGTCGAATTGTTGTGGGCCTCCCCGGAGTGCACACATCACAGCAATGCGCGGGGCGGCAAGCCCAGGTCAGATCAATCCAGGGCCTCCGCCTGGCTCATTTTGAAGTGGTTACAGGAACTGTATGTAGACCGCGTTATCATCGAGAACGTTCCAGAATTTTTGAGTTGGGGGCCGTTGAATGCGAATGGGACGCCTATGCAGTCAAAAAAGGGCGAGATATTCCGAGCCTACGTATCTGCGCTGAATGCCCTGGGGTACAGGGTGGACTGGCGCTTGATGCGGGCGGCGGACTATGGCACGCCGACCACGCGGGTGCGGTTGTTCATCCAGGCGGTGCGCGGAAAAAAACAAATCCTGTGGCCGGCAGAAACGCATACCAACACGCCGGGCCTGTTCGAACAGCAAACGTGGGTCCCCGCCCGCGATATCATTGATTGGTCTATTCCGGGGGAATCCATTTTCGCGCGGAAAAAGCCACTGGCGGCGGCCACAATGCGCCGCATAGAGCATGGCATAAGACAGTATTGGGGAGATTTAGCGACGCCTTTCCTTGTCATTTTGAGAGGCACGAGCAATACCCGGAGCGTGGACCGCCCCGTGCCGACAATAACATCCGGGGGGGGTCATATTGGAGTGGTTGCCCCGGCATTTACGATTCCTCAGCATTCTTGCGGGGCGCCTCGTGATATCGACCAGCCATTATCCACGATAACGACTACGGGCGCCATATCGCTGATTCAGCCGTTCATCCTGGCTACAGGTCACACGGGCGGGTGTGGTAACAGGTGCCGAGACCTCAATGAGCCGTTATCCACCGTGGTCACGAAAGCGGAGCACTGTTTAGTTGAGCCGTTCATCATACAGTATTACGGCAATGGTGACGCGCGGTCAATTAACCAACCGCTGGATACCGTGACCTGCAAAGACCGGTTTGCGCTGTGCAGCGGAGTGCCTCACCAGCTTGACATTACTTTCAGGATGTTACAGCCGCACGAGTTGGCCAGGGCGCAAGGATTTGCGCGAGATTATGTGTTTCGCGGCAACAAGAGTGAGCAGGTGAGGCAAATTGGCAATGCCGTTTGCCCCCCGGTGGCGGCGGCATTGGCAAAGGAGGCGTTTGCGGCATGAAATTATGGACTTGGGCAAATAAACCCAACGTCTCAAATGACGTTTCGGGAAGGATCAAAGCTGATGAGCGCAGAGAATAGCGTGCATCCGCTGGTTCGGCATCCTGGTTTGTATAGGGCTCAACTGTCCTGCAAGATCGGGCGCGACGTGCTCGAAGGCAAGATAGCCTCACCAGATGGCGTGCAGCCGATGGAGTGGGCGCTGTACAATCTACTTCACGCGGTAGAGGACATTGCCAAGGCTATGATGCCGAACGCCAGCATTGAGCGGCCAATTGAGCCGCAGAAAGGACTCAAATCATGACAGAACAAAACGAGAACGCGGCGAAATTGGTATGCTCAAATGCCTTGTTGGCAAAATTGAATCCTGCATACGGAATCATCGGAATTGATCCCGATCTCAACGTGTACGAAGGATATGACGGAAGAATTGAATCCGCTTGGATTGCTGCGCCAGAGTGGATGGAGGATGAAGACGCAACAGAATGGAACAAATCCTCGTTGTCGCAAGAAGAGAAAGTAGCTCTTGGACAAGAAATGATACGTCGCTGGTCGGCGTATGTTAATGCTGCCAACGCAAAAGTTGAGGCTGAACGATGAGCGCAGCGAAGAGTGATAGCCTCCAACGCCCTGTTAGACATGTTGCATCCTTTTCGGGTGGCAAGGACTCAACGGCGATGGTCCTGCGCCTCATCGAAGAGGACTGGCCGCTGGACGAAATTGTGATGTTCGACACCGGCTGGGAGTTTCCGCAGATGTACGACCACATTGCCAAATTTGAAGAGTTCACAGGACGAAAAGTTACGGTGGTGAAGCCGAGACGATCATTTGAAGAATGGATGCTTCGGCGCGAGATTGTTGCGAGGAAAGGCCCGCGCAAGGGTGAAGTTCACCGAATAGGTAACGGTTGGCCAAGCCCGACGCGACGCTGGTGTACCCGTGAGAAATGCGATCAGATAGATAGACACGTTGGAAACGCCGTGCGTTACATCGGGATCGCAGCAGACGAGGTGCAAAGAACCGCTTCCGCAAATTTAATGAGCAACAAACCCCGCCGCTATCCGCTTGTCGAGTGGGACATGGACGAGGCCGCTTGCCTTGCATACTGCCGGGAGCGCGGTTTCGACTGGGGTGGCCTGTATGACATATTCCCGCGTGTGTCCTGCTACTGTTGCCCGTTACAGCGTATCGGCCAGCTTCGCAATCTGAGGCGGCACTTTCCTTCGCTGTGGAATCAGATGTTGGAGTGGGACGGGATGATCGGAGACCATAATCGTGGGTTTCGAGATTATGACACTGTGCACGACTTGGAAAACAGGTTTGCGCGTGAGGATCGTCAAATGACGTTAGATTTTGGAATGGCTAACGCCGTGCTCTCCGACAACGGGGAGCGGGAGAAACGCCATGACTGAACAGAAAACGGACGCCGCTCCCCGTTGTACGGAGCAGCAACTTGTTGGCATTCGGAACGCACTTCTGACGCTTGGAATCACGGGCGACAGCCTCTTTTCCAGAATCCGCGAAGACATCGAGCGGGGCCTGATACGCGAGGCCCGCACACAACTCAACTTCGTAGACATGATCGTAAATGCCAACAGTACAATATGCGTTAACAAAACGCCCTTACATGGCGGAAACGAAGGTGAGGCATGAATGATAAATACATAGCAATATTAGCATTGCGAAACGATTTGTTGGCCGTCTCAGAGTCTTCCCCAGGCGCACGCGTGCCACTCCCGTTGACGAAGGAGTGCGGATCGGTGAGCCGGGCCTGTTCGATAAGGATGTTGAGAGAGTTGACGTGAGCGTGACATTCTCATGGGACTTGCCGGAATCGGAGCGGATCGCCAGCTTGTGGGCGGAGCGCGGACCGACAGAGATCGGTGGTCCGGCAGTTGGAACGGTGGGCGGTGTGTTCGAGCCGGGTGAGTATCTTCGCGAGGGCTACACGATCACGTCTCGCGGGTGCCCGGAAAAATGCTGGTTCTGCGCGGCATGGAAGCGGGACGGCGCAACCGCCCGCGAGTTACCAATCCGCGACGGATGGAATGTGCTGGACGACAATCTGCTTGCGTGCAGCGAGGCGCACATTCGCTCTGTGTTCGCGATGCTTGCGCGTCAGACACGCCGGGTGGAGTTCACTGGTGGTTTGCACTCCGCCCGGCTAAAGCCGTGGCACGTCGATCTTCTGTCAGGGCTCAAACCTCGCCCAGCAATCTGGCTGGCCTATGATGAGGCCGCCGACCTGGAACCGTTCCGCATTGCATGCAAAATGCTGCTGGATGCTGGCTGGACAGCGAAGAGTCATCGACTGCGCTGTTACGTCTTGTGCGGGTATCCCAGCGACACGCAGGCGGCGGCAGAATGCCGGTTACGAACAGTGATCTCGGCAGGGGCTACGCCGATGGCGATGGTCTACCGTGGAAAGGATGGCGTCGAGGCGGAGGGCTGGCACGCCTGGGCGCGACAGTGGATCAGGCCAGCGTGTATTCATCCGGCAAACGCCGCCGGGGACCGGCGTGAATAATGAGATTGCCTGAGCGCATAGATACTGACGGCATCCTGGACCGATGGCGGTGCGCGTGCGCGTTGACCTGCCGAAAAA